>NZ_CP085081.1:4790000-4911255 GCF_023243115.1 Sediminicoccus sp. KRV36 | reverse complement strand
TGACAGACAAGCCCATCCTCCGAGTGCTCTCCGGCGAGAGCGTCTGGCCCCCTCCGGTCTGGCTGATGCGCCAGGCGGGGCGCCACCTTCCCGAATACCGTGCCACCCGTGCCGTAGCCGGCAGCTTCATGGAGCTTTGCTTCAACCCGGAGCTGGCGGCGGAAGTCACGATCCAGCCGGTCCGCCGCTATGGCATGGATGCGGCCATCCTGTTTTCCGACATTCTCGTGGTGCCCTGGGCGATGGGGCAGGGCCTCACCTTCGCCGAGGGCGAGGGGCCGCGCCTGCCTCCGATCATGGATCAGGCCGGGCTGGACAAGCTGGATGTGGCAGGGGCCGCAGCGCGCGCTGCGCCCATCATGGAGACCGTCCGCCGCGTCCGGGCTGAGCTGACCCGCTCCCACCCCAATACCGCCCTGATCGGCTTCGCAGGCTCGCCCTGGACGGTTGCCTGCTACATGGTCGAGGGGAAGGGCGGCGGCGAGTTCAAGCATGCCCGCCGGATGATCCATGAGAATCCCGCGCTGTTCAGCGCCCTGGTGGAGAAGCTGGAGGCCGCTACCCTCGCCTATCTGCTGGCCCAGGCCGATGCGGGGGCCGAGGCGCTGATGCTGTTTGATTCCTGGGCCGGCCAATTGGCGCCCAATGCCTTTCGCCAATGGGTGATCGAACCGAACCGCAGGCTTCGCGCCGCGATCAAGGCCGCAAGGCCCAATATGCCGATGATCGGCTTCCCGCGCCTGGCCGGCCCGATGCTGGCGGAATATGCGGCGGTCACGGGCATGCAGGCGGTCGGCATGGATACGGCCATGAGCCCGGCCTGGGCAGCCGCCAATGTGCCAGCTCATATCGCCTTGCAGGGCAATCTCGATCCGGAGGTGCTGATCAGTGGCGGTGCCGCGCTGCGCGCCGAGGCACAGAGCATCCTGGCCGCCATGAAGGGCCGGCCCTTCATCTTCAATCTTGGCCATGGCGTCGAGATTTCCACACCCCCCGAACACGTCGTCGAATTGCTCCGAATTCTGCGCGCGGCTTGAAACCCTGCCGAGAGTGGGTATTTCCCAGATGGAATCCGGGGGTCTGTCTTGATGGCGCGGCGCGTAGCGGTGGTTTTGTTCAACCTTGGGGGCCCTGACGCCCCTGAGAGTGTGCGCCCTTTTCTGGTCAATCTGTTCAGTGACCCGGCGATTCTGCGCGTTCCGGGCTTTGTCCGCCCCTGGCTCGCGAAGCTGATCGCCTGGCGGCGCACCAAGCCGGCACAGGAGAATTACGCGGTTCTCGGCGGCAAATCCCCCTTGCGCGAATTGACCGAGGAGCAGGGGCGCCATCTGGAAACGCTGTTGCATCAGCGCGATCCGGGCACGGATTACCGCTGCTTCGTGGCCATGCGCTATTGGCACCCGATGAGCGATGAAGCGGTGAGTGCCGTGCAATCCTGGGGCGCTGACGAGGTGCTGCTGATCCCGCTCTACCCGCAATTCTCCACGACGACGACGGGCTCCTCCATCGCCGCCTGGAATGATGCCTGTGTGACGGCGGGGCTGCGCGTGCCCACCACCGCACTGTGCTGTTTTCACTCGGATGATGGCTATGCCAGCGCCACCGCGCGCATGGTGCAGGAAGCCTATGACAAGGCGCGGGCCGAACTGCCCGCCGAAATTCCACTGCGCATCCTGTTTTCCGCCCATGGCCTGCCGGAAAGCATCGTCAAATCCGGTGATCCGTATCAGTGGCAGGTGGAGCGCAGCGTGGCCGCCGTCATCGCGCAGCTGAACATCCCCGAACTGGATGCGATCGTCTGCTTCCAGTCGCGCGTCACACCGCAGAAATGGATCGGCCCCTCGACCGAGGATGAAATCGAACGGGCGGCCAAGGAAAAGGTCGCCATCCTGATCAGCCCGATTGCCTTCGTCTCGGAGCACTCCGAGACGCTGGTCGAGCTGGATGTGGAGTATCGCGAGGAGGCGGAACACCTGGGAATTCCAGGTTATTTCCGTGTGCCGGCGCAAAACAGCGACCCTGGCTTCATTGCTGCCATGGCGGATCTCGTGCAGCGCACGCGCGCCTCGGAACGCAGCCTGTGCAGCTTTGCCGGCGCGCGCCAATGCCCGCGTGAACACGGCGATTGCCCGCATGCTCGCCTGAAGACGATGCTGGAGCGTGAGCCGGCCAAGCATAAGCAGAACGCCTAAGCATGCCCGCCACGGCCCAGCCATGAGCGGCGCGCGTGGCGTGAACATCGCGGCCATCCTGTTTGATTGCGACGGCGTCCTGGCCGATAGCGAGGGCCTGTCCAATGCGATCGTCGCCGAGGAAGTCAGCCTCCTGGGCTGGGCGCTTGATGCCGAAGCGGCGCATCGGGCCTTCCTCGGCCTCTCCCTGCCCGATATGCGGCCCCTCATCGAGCAGCGCCTGGGGCAATTGCCGCATGGTTGGGAAGCCGCCCTGCGGGCGAGGATCGCGCGCGAGCTGGAGGCGGCGTTGCAGCCCATCCCGGGCGCCCGGGCTGCGCTCGAGGCCGGTGCCGCGGCCGGATTGCCCATGGCGGTATGCTCCAATTCAGGCCGGGATGAACTGGCGATGAAGCTCCGCGTCCTGGGTTTCGATCATTTCTTCGCCGGCCGCGTCTTCACCTTTCAAGATGTGCCGCGCGCCAAGCCCGCACCCGATCTTTACCTGGCAGCGGCCGCGGCTTGCGGCGTGGCGCCGGCTGATTGTCTGGTGGTGGAGGATAGTCCGGCCGGCGTGGCTGCCGGGCTTGCCGCGGGGTGTCGTGTGGTCAGCCTGGTGCCGGGGATGAACGTGCCCTTCCTGGCTGAGTTCTCTCGCCTTCTGGAAGCCTGAGCCACGGGTTCAGGGCTGCGGCAACAGCGTCAGAAGCGCCGCAACAGCCGGTCGATGTAATCCAGTTCTTCGGCGGGGCGCTCTCGTTCGGCGCCACGGCGCCGCAATTCATCCTGCAGGCGGCGGGTGCGCAGCAATTCGGCTTCATCCGGCACGCGGGTATCGCTGCCATTATCGGCATTGCCGGTATTTTCACGCGCACGGCGCCCGAGCGGATCGCGGCCTTCGCCCAGCTGTTGCTGGCCATCTGGGCCGTCGCCGCCCATTTCCATCTCGCCCATGCTGTCGTCTTCGCCTTCGCCCTCGCCTTCCCCCTGGCCCTGGCCGAATTGGCGTTGCATTTGCTGGGCCATCTGGCGGCCGCCCTCCTGCAGGCGCCGCATCGCCTCCTGCTGGGCGGGCCGGGCATCCCGGCCTTCGCCCAGGGCTTCCATCGCCTCGCGCATGGCCTGGTCGGCCTGGCCCAGGGCCTCGGGAACCTCGCCGGTCAGGTCACCCTGCTGCTGCATGAGTTCGCCCAGGGCACGGCGCAAGGCGCGCTGGCGGCGGGCATCGGCCTGCTGCTGGCGTTGGGCCTCCTGCTCGGCCTGCTGGTTCTGCTCGGGTGAGGTTTGCCCCGGAGCGTTGGGGCGCTGGTTCCAGGGCTGGTTCTGCCGGCGCTGCTGGGCGGCCCGCTGTTCCTGCTGCTCCGCCCGGCGCCCGCCCTGGTCCACCATCTCGCCCTGCCGGCGTACCATGTCCTGCACGGCGCCCATCTGCTGCTGGCCGCGCTCCCGCTGGCGTTGCCGCTCGGGGGATTCGCTGCGGGCCACGCGGCCTTCCTGCAAGGCGCGCAGCATTTCCTCCAGCTCGGCCAATTCGCGCTGGGCGTCCTCCATGCGGTTCTGGCGGTTGGCTTCCTCCATGCGGCGGGTGCGGCGGTCCATGTCGCGCTGATCGAGCATGCGCTGCTGCGGATCATAGGGCAGGGCTTCGGCGTTTTCGCGTTGCAGCCGCTCGGCCATGGCTTCGAGGTGGCGGCGGATCGCCTCCCGCAATTGCTCGATGCGGCGCTCAACCTCGCTGCGCTGCTGCTGGTTTTCGGCGTTTGGCGTGCGTTCGGCTTCGTTCATCGCCTCGCGCAATTGGCGCTGGGCTTCGGCCAGGGCGCGGGCGGTGCGGGTATCGCGGCCTTCCTCCAGGGCCAGGGCAGCCTCCCAGAGGAGCTCCTGGACCTCGGCGATCGCTTCCGGCCGGCGGTCCCGCTGCAATTGGCCGCGCGTGGTCCGCAGCGCGAGCAAGGTGCCGCTGTCATGCTCAAAGGCATCGGGCGCCTGGGTCAGCCGATCCAGCTCCCGCATGGCATCGAGGCGCGCCGTCGGATCGAGCGAGAGCGCCTTGCGGATCTCGATCATGGCGCGCGCCACCGGGTGATTGAAGCTGCGCTCCGGCAGGGTGAGCGCGATTTCCTCGGAGACGCCTTCCTGATCGGCGCCATCGCGCGCGGTGAGGCGCAGCACGACGGGCAGGCCGGCCCAGGGATGGGCGGAGAGATCAGGCTGCGCCAGGCCACGCGCCTGCTTCGGCGCGGCCGAGGGCAGCGTCATGTCGAGGCTGATCGGCGCCGTATCGGGCCGCGCCGCCAGCCGGAACTCGGCGCGCAGCGCCACGACACCCCAATCATCCTCGGTCCGCCAGGGCAGCCGCAGCGCCAGGCCACGGGGCGACCGCGCCGGCACCTCGGTGAAGGCTGCGATGGGCGGTGCATCGGCCTGCACCGCGAGGTTCCAGGTGACGATCTCGGTCCCTTCGCGGCGGATGGTGACGCGCGCACCCTGCTGCATCACGGCCTGGGCCGTATGGCTGCCTGCCCCCAGCGCCTCGAAGCCGACGCCCGGCAGGCCGGTGATCTCAGGCGCGGCGCCAATTCCCCCGGCGATGGCGACTTGCAGGCGGCTGCCGGCCGGGATGGTGGCGTTGCCACCCAGGGCGGGCAGGAAGATGGGTGGTGCGCCGGTATAGGTGGGCGGGGTCACCCAGGCTTCGAAGCGCAGCGGGGCGGGCGGCGCCACCGTGCCGAAGTTCGGCACCAGGCTGCGCGCCAGAAGGGCCGGGGCATCGGCGCCCGCCACCACCAGCACGGCCGAGAAAGCGATGAGAACCGCGGCGCGCAGCGCATGCGGATCACGCGCGGCGAGGCCAGGCCTGGGCGTGCCGACGCGCAGCCTGGTCACGAGGCGTCGCATCCGGGCCTGATGCGCGTCCCACAGCGCCAGCGCCTCCGGCTCCCGCGTGGCGGGTTGGTCCTGCAGGGTAGCCAACGGGCGATGCTTCAGCCCGGTCTCCCGTTCCAGCCGGCGATCCACGGCGGCATCGTCAGGTGCCCGGAACTGCGTGAAACCCCGCCGGGCGGCCAGCCCCAACGCAGCCAGGAAGCCCAGGAGGATCAGCCCATGCAACCAGCCCGGCAGGAGCGCCGGCAATCCGAGCAGCGCGAAAATTCCCCACAGGCCAAGCACGCCAAGTGGCGGCCAGAGCGCCGGCCAGGTTGCCTCCCACCACAGCGCGGCCCGGGCAAGGGCGCGTTTGCGGGAAAGCCCCCCCAGGCCAGGGCCGCCAGCCGTCATGTGGCCCAATCCGGCAAGCGCTGGCCTTCCAGCAGGGCCGCATGGGATTGGCGGTCACGGATCACCGCGAAACGGCTTCCTTCCACCATCACCTCGGCCGCCAGCGGGCGGGCATTATAGGTGCTGCTCATCGAGGCACCGTAGGCGCCGGCATCCAGAAAAGTCATCAGCGAATTGGGGGGCAGGGCTGGCAGATCGCGGCCCTTGGTGAAGGTATCGCTGCTTTCGCAGACAGGGCCGACCACATCTGCCGGCGAAAGCGGCGCCTGGAAGGCCCGCGCCGAAACCGGCAGAATGCCGTGCCAAGCCTCATACATGGCGGGGCGCAGCAGGTCATTCATCGCCGCATCCACGATGATGAAACGCCGCGTGGTCGCCTGCTTCTCAACAATGACACGCGTGAGAAGCACGCCCGCCGGCCCACAGATCCAACGGCCCGGCTCCAGCATGATCTTCACGCCAAGATCACCCAGCCCCGCCTTGATGGCACCCGCCAGGGCGGCGGGCGAGCCCGGCGTCTCATCCCGGTAGGGGATGCCGAGGCCGCCGCCGCAATCCACCCGCAGCACCGGATGCCCGGCCGCGCGCAACTCCCGCACCAATTGTCCCAGGCGCTGATAGGCCGCGAAATAGGACGCGACCCCCTGGGCGATCTGGCTGCCGATATGCACCGTCAGGCCGACAGGTTCGAGGCCCGGCAGCGCGCACATCTTCGCGTAGAGCGCGGGCGCCATCGCGATGGGCACGCCGAACTTGTTTTCCGTCAGGCCGGTGGTGATCTTGGCGTGGGTCTTCGCATCCACATCGGGGTTCACGCGCAGCGCGCAGCGGGCGCGCTTGCCCATGGAGGCAGCCACGGCGCTCAACATCTCCGCCTCCTCGGCGGATTCGATGTTGAGCTGCAGGATATCCTCGGCCAGGGCCAGGCGCATTTCGCGCTCCGTCTTGCCCACGCCGGAAAAGACGATCTCCCCGGCCGGAACGCCAGCCGCCAATGCGGCGCGCAATTCGCCCTCGCTCACCACATCGGCGCCGAGGCCCTCCTGATGCAGCAGGTTCACGACGGCCAAAGCCGGGTTGGATTTGGTCGCGAAATGGATGGAGGCATCCAACCCGGCATCAGCCAGAGCCGTCACCAGGGCGCGGGCGCGGCGGCGCAGTGTGGTGGCGGAATAGACCCAGGTCGGCGTGCCGACGACATCGGCGATCCGGGCGAGGGGAACCTCCTCGACCATGAGCCCGGCGATGGGGTCCATCGCGAGGGCCGGGCGGGCGGCCAGAAGGTCCCCGAAGGAGGGGTCGGGGCTGTCGAGGAGGGGGGCGGGTGCGGCCATCCGGCTAGATAAGGGTGAGCAGGGGCGGACGCCAAGGGCCGGCCCTGGCCGGGCTTCTCCGCCAGCCCCTCAGGCAGGCTTGCCCCAGGTGGTTTGCGCCTTGGCTTTCAGCTCCTCGAACTTGCGCGAGACGCCGGAGATCCGGGCATCCCAGGCGGGGTCCGGGCTTTGGCCCGCCGTCACCCGGAAGAAGGCCTGAAGCATGCAGGCCACCGCGAAGGGCTCGATCAGCGCCGCCTTGACGGACCATGCGAAGAGCAGCGCGAAGATGATCCCTCCGGCCGACCAGCTGCCCGGAATTGCATAGGCAATGGCCGCAGCGGGCGCCAGCATGAACAGGAAGATGACGAAGGTCAGCCCCCAGACGATGACCATCAGAAAAGCCGCATTGCGCATCATGCCGCCCGCATTCTGCGCGTAGAGCACGAGGCCGATGCGCGCCGAATCCCAGGCATTGGTGGATCGGGTGCGGATGGAATGGCCCAGGATCACCTCATCCATCAGCCCCACGGCGATGCGCAGGAAGGCGCGGATCAGCCCCATCAATTGTTGCAGGCCGGGGATGGGCAGGAAGCTCGCCAGGCCCTGCACCAGCCCGAGGATGGCGCCGAGCACGCCACGCACCAGCTGGTCGAACAGGAACAGCACATTGGTCTCGGTGAAGCGCTGTTTCACGATGCTGCCGGCATGCTCGATCTGCGCCCGGCCCAGGGGCAGGTTCCGGCCCTCCATCAGCTCGATCATCACGGCGATGTGGCCAGCCTTGACCACATACAGGATGTATTCGCGCAGCAGATAGACCACACCGGCGGTGAGGCCAAAGCCGATCAGCCCGCCGAAAAACGTGGCGCCGTTGCGGAAATCCTCGCTGCCCGCAGCACCCACCAGCCAGCCGATGCCCGCGCCCGCGCCCGTCAGCACGACATAGGCGGTGGCGATGCTGAAATAGACCAGCATGCGAAACAGCAGGAACGGCCAGGTGCGGGCCATGAGGCCAAGCGCGCCGGATACGGAAAAATCCCACATGGCTCGGCCTCTTCGAAGTTGGTGATGCCTCCGTCCGGACAGCAGCGCCTGCCCGGATGAAGCTCTATCGCCGGAACAGGATGAGTGCCGAAGCGACCTGGAGCAAGGCCGCCGCGATCAGCACCGCCGCCCCTGAGCCAGTGAGGTCCCGCAGCAGCCCGAAGCCGCCCGGCGTCAGCGCATAGACCGCCTGGTTCACCGCGGTGACGAGTGCGACGACGCGGCCGACATCGGCGCGGGTGAACTCGGCCTGCGCGATCATCGGCGGCAGAGAGAGCATGTTCCCGACAGTGAGCCCCACCACCACGCAGCCCGCCAGCAGAAGCGGCGCGCTGACGCCCAGTGCCACCAGCAGGATCAGCGTGCCCAGCGCCTGGATCGCGAAATTCCAGGCCCCCGCGCGGCGGCGATCCGCCCCCGCCGGCAAGGCCCATCCCAGCAGCGTGCGGCCGATGACCGCGCAGATGGTGATCAGGCTGAGCCCAAGCCCGGCGCCGAAGGCGCCCAGCGTCGGCGCCAGCAGGGAAAAGAGATGCGCCAGCATGCCCACCAGCGCCGCGGCACCCAGGCTGAAACCGGCGCAGAGCCGCACAAAGGCTGCATCCCGCCAGATGCCCCGGCCAGGCGGAAGACTTGGTGCCAGCGGGGCTGTGGCGATGCGAGGGGCCGGCGGGTCGGGCGTCTGGCCCAGGCTGCGCGGCGTGTGGCGCAGCACGAGCAGCGCCAGGGCTGCCATCACCACCAGCGTCGTCAGCGCGATGCCCGCGCCGGCCAGCGGAAACCCCCATTGGGTGATGAGCAGCGCCCAGAGCGGCGCGAAGATCACGCCGCCCATGCTGGCGCCGTTGAAGGCGAGCGCGATGGCGGCCGGCCGCCGGCCGTCAAACCAGGGGGTGAGCATGGCGTTGATCGAAGCGCCACTGGTCAATGCCCAGCCGCCTCCGCTGAAAATGGCGGCCGCGAAGAGGTGCCAGGGCTGCGTGGCCGAGGACCAGCCCAGCATGCCCATCGCGGTCAGCACCGCGCCCAGCAGCACCACGCGCGTGATGCCAAGCCGCGCCTCCACCGCCGGAAATCGCGCGACAAGCAGGGCGCCCAACAGAAAATGCGTGGTGATGGCGGCCGAGATGACCGAGACGGACCAGCCATGCCGGTCATGCAGCGCCTGAAGAAAAATGCCCGGCCCGTAGAAGCCGATGCCCCAGGCGAAGATGGCGATGGTGAAGGCGGCCCAGACGACGCGCCAGCCAAAATATCGCCCTTCTGGCTTCACCCCCGCCCCCCCCGGATGCCTCGCGTGGGGTTGCCACGCGAGGGGGGAGCCTAGCCCTGACAGGCCAGGGTGGAAATCACGCGCTTTCGTAGAGGCGCGTGAGCGAGAATTCACGGTGGCCCAGAAGCTCGGCCGCCGTCAGTTCGCCATCCGCGGTGCGCAGCATGCAGTCGAGCAGCGCCTCGCCGGCTTCATCCATGTTGATCCGCTTTTGCAGCAGGCCGGTCACGTCCACATCCACGTGTTCGCTCATGGTACGCTGCGTGCGCGGATTGGCGGTCAGCTTGATCACCGGCAGGATCGGGTTGCCGATGACATTGCCCTGGCCCGTCGGGAAGAAATGCACCGCATAGCCGGAAGCGGCGCACAGCGTGACCATCTCGGCCGCGGCCGAGGAGGAGTCCATGAACCACAGCCCGGGGCCGGTCGGCTCCTCCGCCTTGTCCAGCACACCATCCACCGTGCACTTCTTGCCGATCTTCGTGATGTTGCCGAGGGCCTTTTCCTCGATGGTGGTGAGGCCACCCTCGATATTGCCCTTGGTGGGCTGGCTGTCGGACAGGTCGGAGGTCTTGTTCACTTCGATGACGCGCTGATAGCGATCAAACATCGCCATGAACTTCTCGCGGATTTCGGGAGTCTTGCAGCGCGCGGCCACCAGATGCTCGCCACCGGTGAGTTCGGTGGTTTCGCCGAAGACCAGCGTGTGGCCGGCTTCCCAGAGCTTGTCGAAGGCGTTGCCCACGGTCGGGCAGGAAGCGAGGCCCGAGGTCGTGTCGCTCTCGCCGCATTTGGTGGAAACCCAGAGGTCCACCAGCGGCGCCTTCACCTTCTTCAGCTTGGAAGCGTGCTTCACCATGCGATAAGCGGCGCGCGAGGCGGAGGCGATGGTGTTGATGTCGCCATTCTGCTCGATGGCGAAACCCTCGACAGGCTTGCCGCTCAGCGCGATGCCCTCGACGATCTTGCCGGTCCAGCCGGGCTCGATCCCGATGACGACGACGGCCGCCACATTGGGGTTGCAGCCGGTGCCGATCAGCGTGCGGAAATGCAGATCCAGGTCGGCGCCGAATTGCAGGCGGCCATAGGCGTGCGGAATCGCCATCGCCCCCTGGATGTTGTTCGCGACCGCCTGGGCGGCGGCGTTGGAGAGATCATCCACGGGCAGGATGATGACGTGGTTGCGCACGCCCATCCGGCCATTCTCGCGGCGCCAGCCTTCGAAGGAGGAGCCTTTCAGGTCCATTGCCATGTGCGTTTCCCCTACCAGCGCTTCGTCTTGACGTTATGGACGTGCAGATGCTCGCCCGGCGCGATGTCGGCGATGGCCTTGCCGATATCGATGCCATATTTGAAGATCGTGTCGCCGGCCTTGATCGCCTTGATGGCGAGCTTGTGGCCGATGGGGATGTCCGACTTCGCGTCGAACTCGATCATCTTGTCCTGGTCCATGATCCAGCCGTTGATGCGGTTGCTGGCCGTCAGGCCCTCAACCACCACGACTCCCACGGAATCACCTTCGTCATGCACGACGAAATGGATCGTCATCTGGGTTTCCTCCTGTTCAGTGATGGAGACGCTACGCGCCTATTGAAATCAAGTCAACTATATGACCTAGATGAGCTGCATGAATATCGAAACACCCGTCTGGCGCCAGGTGCGCGCCGCCATCGTGGCCGAAATCGCCGCCGGGGAATTCCCCCCCGGCACGCCCCTGCCGGCCGAAAAGCTGTTGGCCGAACGCTTCGCCTGCGCCATCGGGACAATCCGCCGTGCGACAGATGGGCTGGTGACCGAGGGCGTGCTGATCCGCCAGCAGGGCCGTGGCACCTTCGTGGCCGAGCATACCACCGAGCGCAGCTTCCGCTTCTTCCATCTGCGCGGCCCGGACGGGATCGCGGAGTTGCCGCGCACCGAGTTCCTGGACTTCACTCGCCGCAACGCCGATGCGGAGCAGGCGGCGGCTCTCGGCATGGCGCCGGGTGCGCCGCTGTTGCGGGCGCGGCACCTTCAGCACCTGGCGGGCCGGCCGGCCATGCTGGAAAAGCTCTGGCTGCCCGAGGCGCTGTTCCCCGACCTCGATGGCCCACGCTTCGCTGGCCGCCCCGGCACGGTCTATGACCTGTATCAGCGGGAATTCGGCATCAGCGTGACGCGCATTGACGAGCGGTTGCGCGCCGCCCTCCCCTCGCCGCGCACCGCCGCCCGGCTGGGGCTGCGCGGTGGCGAGCCCGCGCTGTTCATCCAGCGCATCGCCTTCGCCGTGGATGGCAAGCCGGTGGAGCTGCGCCTGGCCTGGGCCGATACACGCGAACTGGCCTACTTCAACAGCCGCGCCTGACGTGGCAAAAGACCCCCCGCAGCATGGAGTGCCGAAGATGGCCGGCGTATTCTGGTATGATGGCGTCTGGACCACCGAGGAGCCGAAGATCATCGGCCCGATGGACCATTGTTTCTGGCTCGGCTCCGTCATTTTCGACGGCGCGCGTTCCATCACCGGCTGGGCGCCCGACCTCGACCGCCATTGCGCCCGCGCCGTGCGCTCCGCCCGCGTCATGGGCATGAAGCCCACCAAGACGCCTGAGGAGATCGAGGCGCTCTGCCAGGAGGGCATTCGCCGCATGGGACCGGAGGCAACGCTCTACATCCGGCCGATGTTCTTCATCCGCCAGGGTCTGGGTGCGGCGCGGCCTGATCCGAGCAGCACGGATTTCATCCTCTCCCTCTACGACACGCCGCTGCCGGCCTGGGCCGGCTTCTCGGCCATGCTGACACCCTTCCGCAAACCCGCCACCGACATGGCGCCGACCGACGCGAAGGCCGCCTGCCTCTACCCCAATGGCGCGCGCGCCACGGCCTGGGCGAATGAGCACGGGCATGACATGGCGGTGATGAGCGACGTGGCCGGCAATATCGCCGAATTCGCCAGCAGCAACCTGTGGTTCGCCAAGGATGGCGTGGTGGTCACGCCCGCGGTGAACCACACCTTCCTCAACGGCATCACGCGCCAGCGCGTCATCACCCTGCTGCGCGATGCCGGCGTCACGGTCGAGGAGCGCGCCGTGCGGCCCGAAGAACTCGACGACGCGGATGAGATCTTCTCGACCGGCAACTACGCCAAGGTGCAGCCCGTCATTCGCTACAATGGCCGCGACATGCAGATCGGCCCCTTCGCCAACAAGGCGCGGGAGCTGTATTTCGCCTGGATGCGTGCGCAGCCCCGCGTGGTGAGCGAAGCCGCCGCGGCGGAGTGAGCCTTACGGCTTTGGAAAGCGCGCCCCGGGCAACAGCTCATAGGGCGGCTTCCATCCCGGCATCGCGCGGAAGCGGGCGATCCATGCACGGATGTTCGGGAAGGGCGTGAGGTCCAGCGGCCATTCCTCCTGCGGGAAATGCAGGTAGCCCTGCATGGAGATATCGGCGATGCAGGGCGAGTTCCCCAGCAGGAAATCCCGCCCCGCCAGCTGCGCTTCCACCACGCGGAAAGCATTTTCCATCCGCGCGCGGAAGAAGGCGATCACCGCCGCGTCCGGGTTCGGGGTGAAGCTAACCAGCCAGCGCCAGGTGGCCAGGTAGCTGGTGAATTTGTGGTTGTCGAAGAGCAGCCAGCGCAGCTCCTCCTCACGGTCCTCCGCCGCGAAGCGGCCGAAATGCTGCGAGAGCCAGGTGAGGATGGCGCCTGATTGCGTGTGGGAGCGCCCCGCATGCTCGACCACCGGAACCTCCCCCATCACGCTCACGCGCGCGCGCCATTCGGGGGTCCGCGTCTCGCCATGGTAGTAATCCACCGGGATGCCCTCCCACGCGGCGCCGCACAGCGCGAGCATGAGGGCGGCCTTGTAGCAGCCACCTGATTCGGGAAAGCAGTGAAGCCGAAACGCCGCCATGTCGAACCTCCATCGGAGCGCGGGGCCGTGCTGCCCGAGAATATTCGCGCGCGCATCCTGCATCAGGATACGGCGGTGATCATCCTCGACAAGCCGGCCGGGCTGTCCGTCCATGCGGGGCCGCGTGGCGGCCCTTCACTGGAGGATTGGCTGCCAGCCCTGCAGCAGGGCAAGCGGCATCTGCCGCAGCCGGCACACCGGCTCGATACGGATACGGCGGGTTGCCTCGCGCTCGGCCGCACCAAGCCCAGCATCGCGGCGCTGAACCGGCTCTTCGCCGAAGGGCTCGCGCGGAAGACCTACTGGGCCGTGCTGACGGCACCCCCCCCGGCCGAGACCGGCGTGTGCGAGGCGCCGCTGCTGAAGACCAGCACCAAGGCCAAGGGCTGGCGTATCGTGGTGGACGCGGCGGGGCAATCCGCCCGGACCGAATGGCGCATCCTCGGCCGCGATGGTGCGCTGACGGCGGTGGAGCTCACGCCGCGCACCGGCCGTACGCACCAGCTGCGCGCCCATATGGCGCATCTGGGCTGCCCGATCCTCGGCGATGCGCGCTATGGCGGGGGTGAGGGGGCGATGCAGCTCCTGGCCCGCGCCCTGCTGCTGCCCGGGATCGCGGCCGAGGCACCCATTCCCCCCCATATGCGAAAGGCGCTGGCGCAATGCGGCCTGTCCTGATCCTGGCGGCGCTCTCGCCCTTGCTGATGGGCCAGGGCCTGCCGCGCCCGCTTTGCGCCTATGGCGAGGGGCTTTCGGCCCTGCGCGATGTGGAGCGCCAATCCGCCCTGCCGGTGCCCGGCGTGACCGAAGGCCGCGCGCGTGGCGAGGTGGTGGTCTCGGCCTTGCAGAACGCGGCCGGCATCTTCAGTGGATGCGGCTGCCCGCGGCTTGCGGAGTTGACGCGGGAGGCGGTGCTGGTGGCGCAAAGCGCACCCTCCGAGGCCAGTGTCGCGCGGCTTTCGCAGGTCTTTTCGCAGATTCGCTTTCGCGCCCAATTGGTGCGTGAGCAATCGGAGCGTCAGGGCTGCCGCTGACCGGCAGGCTCCACGCCTTTGGTTATGACCAAAGCCGATCAGAGGTCGTCACGCGGCTGATTCACGCCTTTGGTCACGACCAAAGCCGATCAGAGGTCGTTGCGCGGCTGATTCACGCCTTTGGTCATGACCAAAGCCGATCAGACCCAGCCGGACAGCGCCCGGCATTGCCGCGCCGCGTCAGGGTTGATGCGCTCCATGGCCGCCACGCTGGCTGTCTCGGTGTCATTCGCCTGACCCACCATGCAGGTGCAATACATGGCTCGCAGTTGGGGTGTCACGGGCCGCCCCTCGGTGTCGCTCAGGCATTGGCGGATCCAGGCGGCCGCGTCCTGCACCTGGGCCTGGCCTGGCGCCGCCAGGGCCAGGAAGGTGACGAGAGCAAGCAAGCGCATGCGGGATTCTCCTGGGTTGGCCGCAGGCAGCTTCCCGATCAGCGGCGGGGCGTGTCAATCGCGGCCCCGGCCCAACGCGGCAGCAACGCGAAGACCAGATAGGCCAGCAGCGTGAGGAGCCCGGGCAGCGTCGCGAAATCAGCCGCCCATCCCCGCAGATCCCAGCCGCGCAGGGCAACGCCGGTGAAGAATTCCAGCGTGAGCAACAATGCCAGCGCGGCGAAGCCCATGCGCAGCCGCGCCCCGCCCGGAGGCACTCCGCATCGGCGGATGATGCGCGGGGCCACCCAGCCGCAAAACCCCAGCAACAGCGGCAATTCGACAAAGAGCGCCAGGAGGCGCCCCATGATGGGCACCAGCAGGAACTCCCGCATCGGCCCCAGCAGGAAGCCCGCGCCAAAGGCGGCGAGCACGTAGAGCACCGCGCCCCGCAAATCCCGGCTCATCTCACCCGCAGCTCCGTCCGCGCCGCAGCCCCTTCCGCATCCAGCACGGTGATCCGGTAGAAACCCGGCGCCGGGGGCACCCAGCTTGCTTCGCGTCGGGCGGGGTCGCTGTTGAGGGGCGCGCCATCCACCAGGAAGGTCAGCGGGCGCTGGCCGCCAGCGGCGCGCAGCACCACGCGCCCGGCCTCCGGCAGGGTGGCGCGGGGCGGCGGGAAGAGCAGC
The DNA here is from genome assembly GCF_023243115.1 of Sediminicoccus sp. KRV36. Classification (NCBI taxonomy): domain Bacteria; kingdom Pseudomonadati; phylum Pseudomonadota; class Alphaproteobacteria; order Acetobacterales; family Roseomonadaceae; genus Sediminicoccus; species Sediminicoccus sp. KRV36. Next base: position 4,896,188 of record NZ_CP085081.1, on the reverse strand, counting down.
CGCAGCCCATCCATGGGCGGCGGCGCCACCCCGGCGCTGAGCGGCCGCGGGGCCAGGGGCGCGCGGGGCGCTGGCGGCAGGCGCTCGAACACCTGCGGCAGCAAAGGCAGGGCCAGCCTGGCGCCCGTTGCGTTGGGCATGGGCGTGCCATCCGGGCGGCCCACCCAGATGCCCACCACATGGCGCTGATCCATCCCCATGGCCCAGGCATCGCGCCCGCCCCAACTGGTCCCGGTTTTCCATGCGACCCCGGCGGGGCCACCCCCGGGGAAGGGCTGCACCAGAATGGCGCTGGCGAGATTGGCGGCACGCAGCTCGATCAGGCTCGCGCCGGATGCATGGGCGCCGCCATCGCCCAGCAGCGCATAAAGCCCCACCATTTCGCGCAGCGTGACGCCCACGCCGCCCAGGGCCAGCGGCAGCGACGGCTCGGCCCCGGGCGGCAGGCGTGGGATGGCGCCGGCCGCCTTCATCACGCTGGCCAGGCGCAAGGGGCCGATTTCATTCAGCAGGGCCACGGCCGGCTGGTTCAGGCTTTGCCGCAGCGCATCGGCGATGCGCAGGCGGCCCTGGAAGGCGCGGTCGAAATTCTCGGGCGCGTAGTCGCCGAAGCGGCGGGGCAGATCCTCCATGACGGTATCCGGCGTCACCACCCCGGCCTCGAAGGCGAGCGCGTAGATCAGCGGCTTGAGTGCAGAGCCGGGGGAACGGACGGCGAGCGAGAGATCAAGCGCGCCGGCGCGGGCCGGGTTCATCCAGTCGCCGCCGACCAGGGCGCGCGTCTCACGCGTGCGCAGATCGGTCACCATGATGGCCAGCGAGACGCGTTCCGGCAGGCGGGCCAGGCTTTGCGTGGCCAGGGCCTCCAGGGCGCGTTGCAGGTCAAGGTCGAGCGTGGTGGCGCCTTCGCGCTGCTGGCGGGCCAGATGCGGGGCGTGGCGCGGCAAGGCCAGGCGCTGCCGCGGCACGGGGCCAGCCAGGGCGATTTCGGCCTGGCTGGCCACATCCGGCGCGCGGGCCAGAAGCACGGCATCGCGGGCGCGGCGGGCCGCTTCGGGATGGCGGTCGGGCCGCAGGGCTTCGGGGCGGCGGGCCAGGGCAACGAGGAAGGCGGCCTCCGCCGCATCCAGCGCCTGCGCCGGCCGGCCGAACCAGGCCAGGGCGCCGGCGCGCAGCCCTTCCAGATTGCCGCCCTGGGGGGCCAGCGTCAGCCAGATCTCCAGCACGCCTTGCTTGCCATGCCGCCATTCCAATTGCAGCGCGCGGGCGATCTCGATCAGCTTGCTGCGCAGATTGCGCGGCCTCGGCTCCAGCAACCGCGCCGCCTGCATGGAGAGGGTGGAGCCGCCCGAGACAACCCGCCCCGCCCGCAGCCATTGCGCGGCGGCGCGCGCCAGCGCCAGCGGGTCCACGCCCGGATGGCGGTGGAAGCGCCGGTCCTCGGCGGCGATCAGCAGGGCAAGGAGATGCGGCGAAACATCACCAGGACCTGTGCGCAGCCGCCAGACGCCGCCTGGCGCGGGCCAGACGGAGAGCAGGCGGCCATCGCGCGCGGTCACTTCACGCGCGCGGTTCTCAAAGCGCGCCATGGGCGGCGGGAAGGCACGGTCGAGCAGCCAGGCGAGGCCGAGCAGGCCCAGGACCAGGAGGATTGGAATTCGCGCCCATCGCATGCGGGGATCATGCCTGGGCGGGGCTGTCTTGTCGCCATGGATCGCTGCTGGCCTGCCGCTGCGAGAGCCCCGGCCGCTCTGCCGCCGATGCCGCCATCCTGCCCGGCTGGCCTCAACCGGAGAGCCCATGCGAAAAGCCACGCTTGGCACTACTGCCCTGGCTGTGGCCGTCGCTGCGGTTCAGGGCCAGGCCGCCAGCCCATGCGTGGGCCGGGTCGCCTTGGACATGATCTGCCAGACCGGCATCGGAGAGATGAATGAGGCAGGCGCGCCACCGGTCACAGCGGATATCATCGGCACGGTCGCCCGGCGTCTGCCCCGCGCTGCGCCTCACGAATAGCCGCTCCTTCTGGCCGGGCCGCGATGGCCATGCCGGAGGATAGGCCCCCGGCATGGCGTCGGAGGCTCAGAACAGTGCGGCGGGCGAGACGGTGCTGCCGGTGAAGCCCTGGGCGCGCAGCGGCTGCATCATGAAGCAGAACTCGTTGCGGCCGGAGGCGACGATTTCGGCCAAGTTCATGTTCTCCAGCAGGTGCACGCCATTCACCACCAGCGCGATCTGGTGCACCGGCAAGGAAGCACTGGGCATGGTCTTGGAGGGCGCCACCTCCACCGGCCAGTTGTCGGCGCCGATCAGCATCGGGTTCTTCGCGATCAGCCATTCGGCCGCCGCCACGCCAATGCCCGGGCAGGCCGCGACATAGCGCGCATTTTCCCGCCCATAGAGATGACCCCAGCCGGTGTTGATGATCATCGCATCGCCCTCGCGCAGCTCTACCCGCTGCCGGTTGAGCGCGGCTTCGAGATCGGCCACGGTGATCTCGTAGGTGTCGGGCAGGGTCTGCACGCCCTTCAGGCCGGCCACATCCATCAGCACGCCGCGCGTCATGATGGTGCCCACCGTCTCGATCCCCATCTGGGTGAAGCCGGTGCGGGACATGATGGAGGGCAGGTCCACGCAGTTATAGACCTCATTGCCGATGGTCTGATGCGGGAAGCCGTCGAATTGCGTGCCGACCTGGCCGATCTCGCCGATGACCAGCTCCTCGTTGGAACCGCGGTTGTTGGCCTGCGGGTTCCAGAAGGTCTGCTTCTGGTGCACGTCGAAGCGCCGCGTGCCGAAGAAAGGCATGGTCGTGCTCAGCACATGGCCCATCTCGATCTTGCGGCCCTCGCGGATCATCGCGGCCGCGCTGCGGATGCGGTCCGGTGTCAGCAGGTTCATCGAGCCGCGGCGGTCATTCGGGCCCCAGCGGGAAGGGCAGCGCTGGGCGGCAGCGGGAGGCGCCCAGCCCTGGGCATTGGCCGGTGTGGCTTGAAGGCCCAGATGGGCCGCGCCACAGCCCAGACACGCGCCGAACAAGGCGCGGCGTGACAAGTTCTTGAATGGGCCCTTCATGGGGCGTTTCCTCCGTGATGTTATTACATCTCTAGGCGATTGAAATCGCCTCGAAATCTTAACATCACGTCACGCCAAGACGCCTAGCGGAAACCCCCGACATGGAGAGGGTTTCACGCAGGCTCCGGCCGATCAGACGCCGGCGAAAATGTAATTGGGCATGGGCTGCGTTTCGTCGCGCACGCCCTTCACGCCGGGAATGGCCTCGGCCAGCACGCGCAGGCCACGCCGCACCCCTTCATCGCGCATGAAGCCGTGGAAGATCACCACACCCTCCTGCACATCCACCAGGGTGTAGAAGCTGTCGGCCCAGGGTTGCTTTCGCATGGCGGCAATGACGGCGCTGCGCAGGCGGCTGTCGCTGAAATCGCCCTCTTCCGGCATCGGGGCCACCAGGGCGCGCAGCAGGTCCGCCCGGCTGACGATGCCGCGCAGCCGGCCCTCGGTCAGGACGAAGACGCGGCGGATGTTCCGGTCCTCCATCAGGTGGGCGATATGTGCCGCGGTATCGTTCTCGCCCACCGTCAGCACCGCTTCGGTCATGATGTCCTGGGCGCGCACGCCATGGGTGCGGGCGAAGCGCTCGGCCTCGGTGGCGGGATCCACGAAGAGGCTGGCGAACCAGCCGGGCTTCGCATCCTCCTGCCCTGCCAGGCGGCGAATGAGGTCGGCCTCGGTGACGACGCCCATCACCTCGCCCGCCGGGCCCATCACCGGCACGGCGCTGATGCCGCGCTCCGAGAGCAGGCGCGCGACGGCGAGAACGGGGGTTTCAGGCGGGACAGAGACGACGTCGGGGGTCATCAGGTCTCGGGCGGTCAATTGGGTCATGCTGGGTCCTCCTTGCCGCCTGGATAGCGCGGGGGCGACGGGCACCGCATTGAGGCAACGCAACCCCTTTGCCTGTGACGGCACTTCCCTTATCTCAAAGGCCAGAAAACATTTCGTCGGAGGAAACCCATGATCCAAATCTCACGCCGTGGCGCAATGGGCGCCGGTCTTGGCCTGCTCGGCGCCTCGCAGGCATCCGGGCCGGCCTTGGCCCAGGCCGCGCAGCAGATCGCCATCGCCACCGGAACCACCGGTGGCGTCTATTATCCGCTGGGCGGTGCGCTCGCGAATTATCTCACGCGCGGCATCCCCGGCGTTTCCGCCACGGCCGAGGTCACCGCCGGTTCCACCGCGAATTTCCAGCTGCTGGGCGCGTCCCGCGCGCAGCTGGTCTTTGGCCAGGTGGATGCGGCTGTGGACAGCATTCGCGGCGCCGGCCCCTTCCGCGGCCGCGTGGTGCCGACGCGCGCCATCGCCGTGCTCTACACCAACCGCATGCAGGTGGTGACGACGGCGGACCGCAACATCCGCAGCATGGCGGACCTCAAGGGCAAGCGCATTTCCACCGGCGCGCCGGCTTCCGCGACCGAGCTGTTCGCCCTGCGCCTGATCGCCGCCGCCGGCCTGAACGTCGCCACCGATTTCCGCGGCCGTGAGCGGCTTTCCCCCGCCGAAAGCACCAATGCCATCCGCGATGGCAAGATTGATGCCTATTTCTTCGTCTCCGGCGTGCCGACCAGCGCCATCACCGACCTTGCCGCCACGCCCGGCACCACGCTCGCGCTGATTGACCATGCCGATGCGCTGGACCCGATCGTGCGGGAACACGGCCCGGTCTATTTCGCCGAAAGCATTCCGGCCGGCACCTATCCGGGCCAGACCACGGAGAACAAGCAGCTCTCCGTCGCCAATATCCTGGCCGTGCGGGAAGATACGCCGCCCGCACTGGTGCAGCAGATCCTGAACATCCTCTGGACCAATCGCGAGGATTGGGCGCGGGTGCATTCCGCCGCACGGGACTTCACGCTGGCGCAGCAGAAGACGGCCGCCGCGGGCGTGCCCTGGCACCCGGCGGCGGAAGCCTTCTGGCGCACGGCGGGCGCCACCCTCGGCTGACGCCTTACACTGGTCTGGATCGCGGCCGGGTGGCACCACCCGGCCGCTTCTCATTTCGCGAGAGTTTTCGCCATGTCCCACAGCTCCCTCCCCCCCGATATCGACCCCGCCTCGATGGATGCAGCCACCGCGGCCCGTGTCGAGAGGCTGATCGAATCCGAGGAGGGGGTGCTGAACCGCTTCACCGGCGCGCTGGGCGTGGTGGCGGTCGGGCTCGCGCTGGCCATGTCGCTGTTTCACCTCTGGGCCGCCTGGTCCATCGTGCCGACGACGGTGCTGCGCTTTGCCCATGTCGGCTTCACCATGGTGCTGGGCTTCTTCCTGTTTCCCGTGGCGCGCCGCTTCCGGGACCGTTTCCTGCCCTGGGACTGGGCGCTGATCGCGGCCGCCCTCTACGTCACCTGGTATCTGATTTCCGGTGGCGATGATCTGCAGGACCGCATCATCTACCCCGAGCCGATGGACATCATCGTCGGCTGGCTGCTGATCGCGCTCGTACTGGAAGTCACGCGGCGTTGCACCGGCTGGATCATGCCCGTCGTTGCCATCGCCTTCCTGCTTTATGCGTTTTTCGGCAATCACCTGCCCGCGCCCTGGACGCATCGCGGCTATGACGCCGAACGCCTGATCCCGCATATTTCCATCACGCTGGAGGGCATCTTCGGCACGGCGGTGGATGTCAGCGCCACGCTGATCATCCTGTTCACCATCTACGGCGCGATCCTGGGCGCCACGGGTGCAGGCAAGTATTTCGTGGATTTCTCCTTCGCGGCGACGGGCGGCAAGCCCTCCTCGGCGGGGCGGACGGTGGTGCTCAGCGCCTTCCTGCTGGGCGGGCCCTCGGGCTCGGGTGTCGCGACCACGGTCACCATCGGCACCGTCGCCTGGCCGATGATGAAGCGCGTCGGCTACACGCCGCATGATGCGGGCGGGCTGCTGGCGGCGGGTGGCCTGGGCGCCATCATCTCACCCCCCATCATGGGGGCCGCGGCCTTCCTGATCGCCGAGTATCTCAAGATCTCCTACCTCGACGTGCTGCTGATGGCGGTGATCCCCACCTGCCTCTTCTACGCCTCGCTGCTGTTCATGGTGGAGCTGGACCAGCGCCGCATCCGCGCGGCGGGTGGCGGCAAGGATGACGAGCCGATGCCGGTGGAGCGCGTCGGTGCCATGTTCAAGCGCGGCTGGTATCATTTCAGCAGCCTGATCGCGATCATCGTCTTCATGGGCATGGGTTATTCGGCAACACTCTCGGTGCTCTACGCCATGGCGCTGGCCGTGGCCCTCTCCTTCCTCTCGCGCGAGCATGCGCTCTACCCGATGAAGCTGATCCGCACCCTGGCCCTGGGGTCCGAGCAGGCGATCAGCATCGCCGCCACCTGCGCCTGCGCCGGCATCATCGTCGGCGCCATCACGCTGACCGGACTTGGCCTGAAATTCAGCGATATCGCGATCCAGGCGGCGGGTGGCTCGCTCATCATCACGGCGATCTACACGGCGCTGATCGTCTGGGTCGTCGGCCTCGCGGTGCCGGTCACGGCCAGCTACATCATCTGCGCCGTGGTGGCGGCACCGGCGCTGATGAAGCTCGGCGTGCCGGACTACGCGGCGCATATGTTCGTCTTCTACTACGCGGTGCTGAGCGAGGTGTCCCCGCCCACCGCCCTCTCGCCCTTCGCGGCCGCGGCCATCACGGGGGCCGGCCCCTACCGGACCACGCTGATGGCCTGGAAATACACGCTGCCCGCCTTCGTGCTGCCCTTCGTCTTCGTGACCGACCCGCAGGGCGTCGGCCTGCTGCTGAACATGCTGCCGGGCATGGACTGGATGGATGTGGCCCAGCAGATCTTCTTCGCGACACTTGGCCTCGCCGCGCTCTCCTCGGGCTGCCAGGGCTTCGCCATCACGGCGATGAATGCGCTGGAGCGTTGGATCATGGCGCTGGCCGGGCTGCTGATGGTGTTCCCCGCGATCATCGAGGTCGTCGCGGCGGATAGCATCCCGGCGCCGCACTGGGTCGGCCTCGCCCTGGGGGCCGTGCTGCTCGGGCTGCAATGGGCCCGGCGGGGCCGCTTGCAAGCGGCCTGAATGCGGGCTGCTGTAGCGGCATGGACAGTGACGAGAATCCGGCCGAAGCCGAGCGGCCGCCCAGCCTGATCCGGCGCGGCTGGAACCTGGCGCGGCGTGGCTGGGACTTCGCCACCGGCACCTTGCCGCTGATCTTCGCCGGCCTCGCCATTTTCATGGTGATGCGCGAAGCCGCGCGCGAGCCGATCGAGGTCTCCGAGATCTCGGTGCCATCCTCGCTGTCGGATACCGGGCTGACGGGCGCCGTTGCCGCGCACCGCCTGCTGGACGCGATCAACGCCACGGCCCATGCCGTGCGCACCGAGACGATGCACCGCCCCTCGGCCGAGCTCGAAGGCTCGGAGCCGGATCTCAACATTCCCGCCGCCGGGCTTTCGCTGCGCGGCCTGGCGGCCCTGGTGCGCAACCTGCTCGGCTGGCCCCAGCGCAAGCTTTCAGGCGAGATCATCGTCACCGGGGACCGCATGCGCTTTCGCATGCGCATGGCCGGGCATGGCGTCATCGCCGATGTGGAAGGGCCGGTCGGCGATGGGGCGGATGCGCTGCTGCTGCGCGCGGCGCCCGAAGTCTGGCGCGCCGTGGCACCCCGGCTCTACGCCTGGTACATCGCCGAATCCGATGCCGAGGAACAGGATATCCGGGACCGGCTGATCCTGCTGCGCCGCCGGACGGAGGATCCCGAAGCCGACGCGACGATTGACTTCCTGATTGCGCGCTCCCTCGTGCGGTCCGGCCGGGCGGATGACGCGCTGGATATCCTGAACCCGATGGTCGAGCAGCAGCCAGGCCGCGCCGCCGGGCATTACGGCCGGGCGCTGGCCCTGCGTGCCCTGGGGGACCGGGAGGGCGCCTTGCTGGCGCAGCGCCAGGGCCTCGCCCTCGATCCAGCTTCGGCCTGGGCGCATCTCTCCTCCGCCGTCCTGTTGCGGGAATTGGGCCGCTTCGAGGAGGCGCTGGCCGCGGCGCGGGAAGCACAGCGCCTGGATGACGACGACCCGGACGGGCTGACGGAGGAGGCGCATATCCTGCGCTTCATGGGCCGCCTGGCCGAGGCCGCGGCCGTGGCCCGCCGGGCGGTCGCGCTGGACCCCTCCTACGCGCCGGCCCATGCGGCGGTGGGGCATGCCCTGCTGCGCCAGCGCGAGGATGTGGCTGCCCTGGCCGCCTTCGACACGGCCTTGCGCCTCGCGCCGCATCTGGCCGATGGCCATACCGGGCGCGGCCAGGCCCTGGCGGCGATGGGGCGCGAGCCCGATGCGATGGAAGCCCTGGCGCGGGCCATCGCGCTCGATGCCACGGATCACCGCCCGCACCATGTCCGCGCCGAGCTGCTGGGCCGGCTGGGCCAATGGTCCGCCGCGCTGGAAGCCTATGACGAGGCGCTGGTGCTCACCGCCGGCGTGCCGGAGCTGCATCTGGGGCGCGGTGTGGCGCTGTCCGAGCTTGGCCGCCGGGCGGAGGCGATTGCCGCGCTGCGCCAGGCCTTCGCCCTGGGCCTGAACGACGCGGCAGGGCGGCGGCTGCTGACGGAGCTGGAGGCGGCGCGGTAGGGCACCATCCGCCACGCCGCGATGCGGCCCGGGATGCCCGGAGGGCAACCGGCCTGGGCTACCTCCCGCCCAGGACCGCCAGATCCTCGGCATCCAGCGTGACCGGGATGCCACCGCGGATCAGCGCGGCGAAATCCTCATCCGGCACCATCAGCGTCAGGCAATAGAGTTTCCCCGTGCCGGTATTCTCGACCACATGCTCCGTGCCGGGTGGCAGCATCAGCGTGTCGCCGGGGCCGATTTCCATCCAGGCATCGCCGGCCCGCGCGCGGCCGTTGCCGCGCAGCACGAGGAAGGCCTCCTGCGCGGCGCGGTGGGTGTTGGGCGGCGTGGCGCCGCCGGGGGTGAAGATTTCCACCACCAGCGTGAACTTCGCCCCGTCCGCGATGGGATCCAGCAGGCAGGCGAAGTAATTCTGGTCCCCCGCCGCGATGCGGAAGCCCTGGAGGTCGCCCGCGCGCTTGATGACCGCGCCGGCGGCGTGTCGTGGCAGCCCCGGCATCAATGGAAGGCCCGGCATCAATCCACCTTGATGTCGCGGATCTGGAACTGGTTGTCGGCGCGGTGCTGCATGGCGATGCCCTGGCGATGCGCCCAGGGAATCATCATGTGATACAGCGGCACATGGCCCAGATCGGCATTGTGCAGCCGATGCGCTTCCACCATCAGGGCACGGCGGGCGGCCGGGTCGCCCTCGGCATCGATGCGCGGGATCAGCGCGTCGAAGGCCGGGTTGGAATAGCCGCCCATGTTCCAGCTGGCCGAACCGCCAATGGCGCGGGAGGCCATGATGGCGCGGAGCGTATAGCTCGCATCAAAGGTCGGCACCCCCCAGGAGAGGGCGTAGAAGGCGGTTTCCTGCCGGCGGATGCGCTGGGTGAAGACGGCGTTCGGGTGCAGGGCAAGCGTCACGCGGATGCCCACCTGGTTGAGCATGGCGGCGACGGCCTGGCAGGCTTCGTCATAGGTGCCCACAGGGCAATCCAGTGGCACGGAGAAGCCCTGCGGATAGCCCGCTTCCGCCAGCAGGCGCCGGGCGCGGTCCCGGTCCAGCGGCAGGCGGGCATCGGTCCCCTGGTCCCAGCCATTGACGAATTGCGTCCACATCGAGCCGGTCGGCACCGCCTGGCCGCGCAGGGTGGCGCGGCGCAGCGCCTCCACGTCAATCGCATGGGCCACGGCCTGGCGGACGCGCAGATCCTTGAAGGGATTACGGCCGCGCACGTCGCTGCCGGGGAGTTCATCCACATCCTGGCGGAAGCCGAGCCAGACGGTGCGATTCTCCTGCCCTTCCAGCACGCGCAGCCGCGGATTGGCGCGGATGCGGGCCACATCCTGCACCGGCACCACATGCACCATATCCACCTCGCCCGAGAGCAGGGCAGCGACGCGCGTCGCGTCCGAGGTCAGGGTGATGTGGTGGTATTCGGTGATGTTCCCGGCCGGGGCGATGCCGGCGGCGGTGCCCCACCAACTGGGGTTGCGCACCATGATGGTGCGCTGATCCACCTCGCGCGAGCGGATCATGAAGGGGCCGGTGCCATTCGCCATGCGCACGGCCGGCAATTCCTCGCGCTGGGCGAAGTTCTGCGGGACGGTGCTGCGATTGGCCTCGGACCAGCCGCGATCCATGATGAGGATGCGCGTCATCTTGTCCGGGATCACCGCGTCGGGGACGCGGGTGACGATGTCCACCGTGGTGTCATCCACTGCCTCGGCGCGGACCACGGTGTCCACGAAGATGCCGTAGTTGCTGGTCGGCGCCAGGGCGCGGGTGATGCTGAAGACCACGTCATCGGCGGTGAAATCCTCGCCGCCGGCGAATTTCACGCCGGCGCGCAAGGTGAAGCGCCAGCGCGTCGGCTCGGTTTGCCGCCAGGCGGTGGCGAGGCCGGGATGCACCCGCAGGTCATCACCGCGATGGGTCAGGCTCTCATAGACTTGGCTGACGACGAGGAAGGTGAACAGTGCATTGGTGGCGTGCGGGTCCAGCGTGGCCGCATCCACGCTGGTCGCCATGCGGAAAACGCGCGGCGGCGGCGTCTGCGCCACTGCCGGAAGGGCCATGGAAACAGCCAGGGCCGCCCCCGCCAAATGCTTGTGCCAGCCCATCATCGCCTCCTGCCTGAAGGGCGCAGAATGGATTTTGCGGAAGAACCTCGCAATCCCGACGCATTGCCCCTATATTGCGTCCAAGACAGGTTTGCTTCGGGAGTCGTCAACATCATGCGTCGCACTGCACGCTTTCTGACCCTTTTGGCCGCCGCCGCCTTCGTGCTGGCGCCGGCCCTGGCCGAGGCCGCACCGGGTGGACGTTCCTCCTCCGGCAGCCGTGGCGCGCGGACCTATCAGGCGCCGCCCGCGACCAACACCGCGCCGCAGCAGGCGCGCCCGATGGAGCGCACCGCGACGCAACCCGGCACCCCGGCCACGGCGGGCGCCCCGGGCGCGCGCGCGCCGGCGGCTGCCCCGGCAGCCGGCGGCTTCTTCTCGCGCAACCCGATGATGGCTGGCCTCATGGGCGGCCTGCTCGGCGCCGGCCTGTTCGGCCTGCTGGCGGGTGGCGGCTTCTTCTCGGGCCTGGGCAGCCTCGCCGGCTTCATGGGCTTCCTGTTCCAGCTGGCGATCATCGCCGGCCTCGTGTTCCTCGCCATGGCGCTGTTCCGCCGCTTCCGGCAGAAGCCGGCGCCGGCCGGCATGCCGAACGCCATGATGCGCGAGCAGCAGGACGCGCCGCGCAACGCCATGCTGGGTGGCGGCATGGGCCGCGGCGCCGCGCAGCCGGTGGATGAAATCGGCATCCAGGCGTCGGATTTCCAGGCGTTTGAGCGCAACCTGATCGACATCAACGCCGCCTGGTCGCGTGAGGATCTCGCCGCCCTCTCGCGCCTCGCCACACCCGAGATGGTGCAGTATTTCCGCGACGACTACGCGGCCCTGGCCGAGCGTGGCTGGAAGAACGAAACGCGTGACGTGAAGCTCGAACAGGGCGATCTGGCCGAGGCATGGAACGAAGGCCCGCGCGATTTCGCGACCGTCGCCATGCGCATGAGCCTTGTGGATGTCACGCGCGATGTGAAGACCGGCGCGGTGACGGAGGGCGATGCCCATGCCCGCACCGAGAATACCGAGCTCTGGACCTTCGTGCGCGTGCAGGGCGGCCCCTGGCTGCTGAGCGCGATCCAGCAGACGAAGTAGACGGCGCGCGGGGCCGGGGGGAGTATCTCTTCCGGCCCCGGCGTTGCTTCGCGTGGCGGCGGGTTTCAGCCGCCGCTGGTCAGGCAGCCTTCGGCCAGTGCGGCGAAAGCCCGGGCGCGATGGCTGTGCCGGGCCTTCTGCGCCGGCGTCATCTCGCCGAAGGTCAGCACCTCGCCATCGGGAATGAACATCGGGTCGTAGCCGAAGCCCTCTGTGCCGCGCGGCGGGTTCACCCAATGGCCCGCGCAGTTGCCCTCGACGCTCTCGGTGTGCCCATCCGGCCAGGCCAGCACCAGCACCGCGACAAAGGCGCAGCGGCGGCGGGCACTCTGGTCGAGTGCGGCGATGCGCGCCATGGCGGCGGCATAGTCGCGGGAGCCATCGGGCCGCATCGCCCAATCCGCCGTATAGACGCCGGGTGCCCCCCCCAGGGCGGCCACCGCCAGGCCGCTGTCATCCGCCAGGGCCGCCAGCCCGGTCGCACGCGCGGCGGCCAGCGCCTTGATGGTGGCGTTCTCGATGAAGCTGGTGCCCGTCTCGGCGGGCTCAGCCAGGCCGAGCGCGCCGGCCGAGATCAGGTCCAGGCCGTGCGGGGCCAGCAACGCGGAGAATTCGCGCAGCTTGCCCGCATTGTGGCTGGCAAGGACCAGCCGGCCCGGCGCCAGTCGCCTCAAAGGCCGACCGCGGCCTTCTGGGCGGCCACCAGCTGCGCCACGCCATCGCGCGCCATGTCGAGCATGGCGAGGAATTGCGCCTCGCTGAACGGCGCGCCCTCGGCCGTGGCCTGCACCTCGATCAGGTTGCCATTGCCGGCGAGGACGAAATTCGCATCCGCATCGGCCGTGCTGTCCTCGGCGTAGTCGAGGTCGAGGATGGCCTCGCCATTCGCGATGCCGCAGGAGATGGCGGCCACGTGGTCGCGCAGCGGGATGGCGCTCATGATGTTGTTTCGCATGGCGTGCTGGAAGGCCAGATGCAGTGCCACCCAGGCGCCGGTGATGGCGGCGCAGCGCGTCCCGGCATCGGCGTTGATCACGTCGCAATCGAGGGTCACGGTCATCTCGCCCATCGCTTTGCGGTCCGTCACGGCGCGCAAGGAACGGCCGATCAGGCGCTGGATTTCCTGGGTGCGGCCGGATTGCTTGCCGCGCGCTGCCTCGCGGTCACCACGGGTATGCGTGGCGCGCGGCAGCATGCCGTATTCGGCGGTCACCCAGCCCAGCCCCTGGTTGCGCATGAAGGGCGGCACGCGCGCCTCCAGGCTCGCGGCGCAAAGCACCTCGGTGTTGCCCATGCGGATCAGGCAGGAGCCTTCGGCATGCTTGGCGATTCCCGTCTCGATCGAGATGGAGCGCAGGGCGTCGGGGGCGCGGCCGGATGGGCGCATCTTGGGGCATTCCTCTGAGTTTTCGCCGCCGGAATACACACAGGCGGCGCGGCCTGACCAGGGGTGCGCGGCTGATCTTGTCACGCGGCGTGCAGCGCAGGCCCCAGGGCCGGCGCTGGCATCCCCTATTGCTGCTCGATGCCGGCTGCGCGGATCACCGTGGCCCAGCGGGGAACTTCGGTGCGCAGCAGGCCCCGCAAGGCTTCTGGCCCCTGCTGGGCCGGTTGCGCGGGCAGCGAGCCCAATTCACCGATCCGCCGCTGGATGGCCGGGTCCGCCAGCGCCGCGCGCAGCGCCGCATCCAGCCGTGCCACCACCTCCGGCGGGGTGCCGCGCGGGGCAAAGACGGCGTTCCAGCCCTGGAAGATGTAATCCGGCACGCCCGCCTCGGGGGCCGAGGGAATGGCCGCCGCATTTGGGTTGCGCTCCGTGGCGGCGACCAGCAGGGCGCGCAGCGTGCCGGCGGCGATCTGCGGGACCGCGGCCGGGGCGAGCAGGCAGGCGCTGTCCACCTGCTGCGCCACCACGTCATTCATCGCCGGCCCCTCGCCGCGATAGGGGATGTCGTTCATCCGGGCACCCGTCAGATGCGAGAACAGCGCGCAGGCCAGATGGTTGGTGGAGCCGATGCCGGCATTCGCGTTGGAAATCCGGCCCGGATGCTCGCGCGCCATGGCCAGGAATTCCGCCATGGTCTGGGCCGGGTGGCCGTTGCGCACCACAAAGAACATCGGCGTGCCGGCGATCAGGCCGATCGGCTGCAATTCGCGCGGATCATAGGCGATGTTGCGATAGATCGAGGGTGCCGCGGCATGGCTGCCCAGGCTGCCGACCGTCAGCGTATAGCCATCCGGGGCGGCCTGCGCACCGCGCGCCCCGCCGATGGTGCCGCCCGCGCCGGTCACATTTTCCACCACCACGCGCTGATGCAGGGTGCGGGACATGTGGTCCGCCACGATGCGCGCCAGCACATCCGTGGCACCCCCCGGGGCGAAGACGACGATCATGGTGATGCCGCGTGTGGGAAATTCCTGCGCCCCCGCCATGCGGGTGGTCCAGGCCAGGCCAGCCGGCAGGGCCAGGCACAGGGCAGCGAAGGCGGCGATCAGGCGCTTCATCTTGGATCTTCTCCCTGGGGGGTTTCTTGCCGGTCTCTCAGGACCAGTCGGCACGATGGAAGCGATAGCCCTCGCCGTCCCGCACCAGATGGCCGGTGGCGGGGAAGGGGAAATGATAGCCGGTGACGCGGATGCGGTCGGTTGCCGCCATGTCCAGCACGCGGCGGCGCGCGGCGGCCGCAGCGGCGCCATCGAAGTCGAACAGCGAGACATAGTCCGGGCGGCGGGCGAACAGCTCGGGCCGATGGGTGATGTCCGCCAGGACCAGGAATTGCTCGGCGCCGTCGCTGACGCGGAATACGGTATGGCCGGGCGAATGGCCGAAGGCCGGCACGCTGGTGATGCCGGGCGAGACCTCGGCCCCCGCCGCGAAACGCCGGATGCGTCCCTGATAGGGTGCGAAGCGCCGCGCGACATTCGCGAAATTCACGCGCTGGCCCTGCGGGCTGCGGGATTCATTGCCCGCATCGCCCCACCAGGCGAATTCCTCGGCGCTGATGGCGATTTCCGCGTTGGGAAATGCGGCCTGGCCCTCGGCGGTGAGAAGGCCATGGATATGGTCCTGATGGCAGTGGGTGACGATGACCAGGCCGACCCGAGCCGGGTCGAGCCCCGCAGCCGCCATATTCGCGCCAAGCCGCCCCGCCGTGGGGGTCAGCTGGCCACCCGTGCCGGCATCAAAGGCAATGAGAAGCCGCCCGGTATCCACGAAGGTGACGTTGTAGGGGCCGATGTAATGGTCGGTCGGCAGGAAGGATTGCGCCAGAACTTCCCGCACCGCCTCGGGCGGGGCGTTCAGCACCAGGCCCTCGATGTTGCGGCGTGCGAAGCCGTCGGAAATCGTCGTCACCGTGAAGCTGCCGACGCGAAAGCGGAACCAGCCAGGCGCCTGGTTCGGGGCCTGGTTCGGGGCGGGGGGGCTTTGTGCCAGGGCCGGGGTGGGTGCCGAAACGAGGGCTGGCGCGCTGGCCAGCAGAGCGGCGGTGGCCAGGCCAGCGCGGCGGCGAATCTGTTGCATCTTTGGTTCACTCCCTGAAAGCGCAGCATGCCGCTGGCCCGGGGGGCGGTCCAGCCAGAAGATGCAACGGCCCTCCGATGGGGGGAGGCCGCGCAGGAGCCAGCGTTTCCATGCAAACCGCCGCGATCGGGCCGGCTGCCAAGGTGCCATGGGGGCGCCACGGGTCGGTTTACGGCCGGCCCCGCTTGGACCAAGAATGCGCGCAGCGCCCCGCAAGTGGGCCAGCACAAGGAACGTCCCCATGGCAAAAGCCCGCCGCGTCATCATCACCTGCGCCGTGACGGGGGCGATCCATACGCCCAGCATGTCGCCGCATCTGCCCGTCACCGCGGCCGAAATCGCCGAGGCGGCGATTGGCGCGGCCGAGGCCGGGGCCGCCATCGTCCATCTGCACGCGCGCAACCCCGAGGATGGCCGCCCCGATCAATCGCCCGAGGCCTTCGCGCCCTTCCTTGGCGTCATCAAGCAGGCCAGCAACTGCGTGGTGAACATCACCACCGGCGGCGCGCCCACCATGACGATCGAGGAGCGCGTGCGCCCCGCCGCGTTGCACAAGCCGGAAGTGGCCTCGCTCAATCTGGGTTCGATGAATTTCGGCCTCTTCGGCATGCTGAACCGCTTCAAGGATTTCAAGCATGCGTGGGAGCCGGCCTATCTGGCGAACAAGGACATCATCTTCCGCAATTCCTTCCAGGATATCGAATACATCCTGACCACCTGCGCGGGAAACAACACACGCTTCGAATTCGAGTGCTATGACACCTCGCACCTCTACAACCTGAAGTATTTCTTCGATCAGGGCCTGGTGAAGGCGCCGCTGTTCATCCAGACGGTGTTCGGCCTGCAAGGCGGCATCGGCGCGCATCCGGAGGATGTGATGCATATGAAGCGCACGGCGGACCGCCTGTTCGGTGACAACTACCAGTGGTCCGTGCTGGGGGCCGGTTCCAACCAGCTGAAGATCGCGGCGATGGCGGCGGCGATGGGCGGCAATGTCCGCGTGGGGCTGGAGGATAGCCTTTGGGCCGGGCCGGGCCGGCTGGCCACCAGCAATGCCGAGCAGGTGCGCCTGGTGCGGCAGATCATCGAAGGGCTGGGGCTGGAAATCGCGAGCCCCGATGAAGCGCGTGAGATGCTCCAGCTCAAGGGCGGCGATCAGGTGGGCTTCTGATCCGGCGCGCTTCGCGTCAGGCCGAGCGCCCTTCCAGCACCCGCCCCATGAAGCGGGAAATGCCCCGCTGCCAGCCCCAGGCGATGGCGGCGGGCGTATCCGCGCCCATGAGGATCACGCGGTCACGATCCTCGGGCAGGGCGGAATCCAGGCTGCCGCGCGCGCCGGCATCGCCGGCCAGCATGTCGGGGTGGAAGCGCAGGCGCAGCATGGCGCAATCCAGCCGATGGGCTGGCATCAGGCGCAGCAGGGCCGGTTCCAGCTCATCCAGCGCCAGTGTCCAGCCGCGCAGCACGGCGAAGCGGCGCAGCAGGGCAAAGCCGCCAGGATCGGCCAGGGCCTCCGGCGCCGCGACGGGGATCAGCAGCCGCGCCCGGCCATGCGGGCCGAGCAGGCTGTCCAGGCGCAGGAACTCCGCCTCCAGCACGCTGCCCAGGGTGAGCGGCAGGCAGGCATCGCCCAGCAGCCGCGCCTCCTGCGGATGGGCCAGCTCGGCCAGCATGCGGCGCTCCGTCGCTTGCCGGAAGCGCCGCGCGAGGCCGGGTGCGGCGCCCAGGTCTCGGCCCGGCAGCAAGGCCGCGGCGATGTCGGGCAGATGGGGCCGCAACTCGGTCCAGAGCGGCTGGGGCTGCTCATCGCCAGGGGTCAGGCGCCAGATGCCCTGGCGGCGCAGGAAGGCGGTCAGATTGGCGGTGGCCAGGGCGCGCTGGGCCGCGTCCAGCTCGGCCGTGCCGGGGGGTGGCAAGCCGTTCCCGGGGGGGGCCATGACGGGCGGCGCATGGTCCAGGCCGAGAGCCGCTTCCACCAGCGTCAGCAGCCGCGCGGCCTCGGCCGGCAGTCGCAGCACGGGCAGCAATGTATCGGCCGGGATTTCGGGCAGCAGCCGGGCGAGGTTGTGGCGCACCTCATCCAGGTAATCCCCGGGCGGGGGTGAGAGCGCAACCAGGTCCCCCCCTGGCAGCTCATAGAGCCGGGCGCGGGTGGGCCGCAGCAAGGGGGAAAGCGCCTCCCGCACCAGGCGCTGATGGCGCGGCTCCCGCAGGCGGGCCGGCACCAGGGAGAGCCGGACATGCAGCGCCCGCCGCTCCACGCCCGAGGTGACGCATTCGCGCGCCAGGGCGGCCAGCGCCGTGGCATCGCGCAAGGGGGCGGTGAGGGGAGCGTTCAGGGTGGCACGCGGTGCAGCGCTGCCATCCCAGGCGGCCTCAGCCGGCGTGATGAAATTCATGCGCCGCCCTCATGCCAGATGCCCGGCGCACGCGCCCAGGCCGGGGCCGGGTGGCCGAGGGCGATGAGGCGCCCCGGCCAGGCGGTGGGTGGTGCTTCACCCGCCGGGATGGCCCAGAGGATGTCCGGCAGTTCCAGCCAATCCAGCGCCGCGGCGTGGCTGGCCACCAGGCCCACCGCCCAGCCGGCCTGGCGCAGCCCCTCGGCGATGCGTGCGAAGCCGGCCGGATCATGGAGCGCGGCGAGCGGCAGCAGCGCCACCGGCGCCAGGGCCTCATCGGTGCGGCTGTCACCGGCATGCCCTGCCCGCATCGCCGGGCCGAGCTGGGGCAAGCCGCCGCGCGGCAGATCGAGGATGAGGCGCAGGCCGGGCCGCAGCATGGGCAGCCGGCCGCGCTCGGCGGGATGGGTGAGGGCGGCGAGAATGCGGCGGCACAGCCATTCGCGCGCCATCGCTTCAAGCTCCGGATCCCCGAGGCCGAGGGGTGCGGGGCCCAGTCTTTGCGCGACCGGGCCGCCCACCCGGCTTTCCTCGAACACGGTCAGCCGCGCGGCCGCTTCGAGCGGCCATGCCGCGCAATGGGCTTCCAGCGCGGCCAGGCTCCAGCTTTCCTGGGCCGGGGCCATGCTCGCCGCCTCGCACCAGCCGGAGACTTCGGCCACGGCTTGCGGCAAGGGCCGGGCCAAGGGCTCCTGGCCGAGCAGCCGGCCTATCGCCTGGGCGGCCCGCTGGCCGGGCGCCGCGTGGCTGCCCAGCAGGAGGTCCCCGCCCGGGAAGCCCAGGACCTGCCCGCCGCCCAAGGTTGCGGCCTCCTCCAGCAGGGCGCGGGCCACGCGGCGCGCCGCCCCGGCATGCAGGGCGGGCTGGAACACCGCGATGCCGCCCGGCGGCATCGCGGCCAGGCTGGACCGCCAATCCGGCGCCCGCGCCCTGAGGCGTCCCAACCGGGCGGTGGCGTCATGCTCGGCCCGCGGTATCGCGATTGTCATGCGTTGAAGGCCCTTCCTGCGCCATGCCGGCAGCCTAGCGGACAACCCTTAACCAATGTTTATGCCGCCCCGATCCACGAAGCGTCACATTCTGTTGCGGCCATGGCTTGGCCTGGGCTACCTCTCAGGCTTGATGTCTTCCAAATTCCCCCCCGGCCCCGTCGGACGTGACGCCGTAACCCCCGCGCAACTTCGCGATGCCGTCCGGGCCCTGGCGCGCGGTGCGGTTCTCGTCGTCGGCGATGCGATGGTGGACCGCTACATCTACGGCCATGTCTCCCGCATCAGCCCCGAGGCGCCGGTGCCGGTGCTCTCGGTGGAGCGCGAGGTGGCGCTGCCCGGCGGTGCGGGCAATGTGGTGCGCAACCTGACGGCGCTGGGCGCGGCCGTGGCCTTCGTGTCCGTCGTGGGCGATGACGCGGCCGGCAGCGACCTGACCGGGCTGATCGGCGGCCAGCCGCGCGTCGAGCCCTGGCTGCTGGTGCAGGGCGGGCGCACCACCACCACCAAGACGCGCTTCCTCTCAGGCGGCCAGCACCTGCTGCGGACCGACCGGGAGCAGGCGGCCCCCATCCATCCACGGCTGGCGGATCGGCTGGTGAAGATCGCCTCCGATGCGGTGGCGGCAACCACCACGGTCGTGCTCTCGGACTACCGCAAGGGCGTGCTGGCGGGCGATATCCCGGCGCGGCTCATCGCATCGGCCCAGGCCGCGGGGCGGCGCGTCGTGGTGGATCCCAAGGGCGGCGACCATGGGCGCTTCGCGGGCGCCGACCTCATCATCCCCGAGCCCGAGGAATTGGCCGGCGCCACCGGCATGCCGGTGCATGACGAAGCGAGCGTCGCCCTCGCCGCCTCAGCCTTGCTGCGCGCGCATGATTTCCGCGCCGTGCTGGTGCCCCGCGCGCCGGACGGCCTGACGCTCGTCGAGCGCGAGGCGGATGGCAGCGAGACGGTGCGCCATTTCCGCGCCGAAGCCTCCGAGGTGCATGACCCCGCGGGTGGTGGCGACGCGGTGGTGGCCGTGGTTGCGGCGGGGCTGGCCACCGGGCTTTCGCTGGCTTCCGTGGCACGGCTGGCGGCGCTGGCGCTGGGCATTGTCAGCCGCAAATCCGGCATCGCGCCGGTCCGCGCCGAGGAGCTGCTCGAAGGGCTGACGCCCGGCCGCAGCGCCATGCGCAAGCTCGTCTCGCTGCCGCTGGCGGCCGAGGTGATCGAGCGCTGGCGCCATCGTGGCTGGCGCATCGGGCTGTTGCAGGTGAATGGCGAGCCCTGCCCGGAAGCCATCACCGAGCAGGCCCGCCGCTGGTGCGACCGGCTGCTGGTCGGTGTGCAGGATGAGGGCGAGATGGCCGATCTGATGGCCGCCCGCCCCGAGGTGGACCTGGTCGCCATCGGCGCCGATCATGGCGGCGAGGAGTTGCTGCGCCTGCTGCGGCCCGATGTGCTGGTTTCGGGCTCGGAAAGCGCCTCGCTCGCCGCGCTGCTGCGGGAATGGGGTGGCGAGGTTCGCGCCGTCCAGTAGGGGCGGTTCAGTAGTATTTCAGCTCGCGCGCCTTGCCGCCGAAGATGCGCCAGATGAAGTAGGTGTAGATCCCGATCATCGGCAGCACCGCGAGTGCCCCCACCAGGATGATGATCAGCGATTCCGGCGCGCTCGCCGCTTCGAAGATGGTCAGCCGCTCGGGCACCACATAGGGCCAGAAGCTGTAGGCCAGGCCCTGGAAGCACAGCACGAAGATGGCCGCCGTGGCGGCGAAGGGCACCCAGTCCAGGCTGTGATCGGCGCGCGGAAAGCGGCGCAGGAAGATGTGGATCAGCAGGAACAAGGCCCCGGTGGCCAGCGGGATGGGCATCAGCCCCAGGATTTGCGGCATGGCGAACCAGCGTTCGAAGATGCGCGGGCTGGCGAAGGGGGTGGCGGCACTCACCACCAGCACCCCGGCCCAGGTGGCGTAAAGCGCGCGGCGTGCCCAGCGCGTGGCAAAGAGCTGCAAATCCCCCTCGGCCCGCCAGACCAGCCAGCAGGCGCCGATCAGCGCATAGCCGGCCACGGTGAACAACCCCGTCAGCATGGCGAAGGCAAAGGGACCCCAGCCGGGCGCGAAGCCCAGGATATACGCACCCAGCATCCAGCCCTGGCTGAAGGCGGCCGTGATCGAGCCGCCCTGGAACACCACATCCCAGGCGGGCTTCTGCCGGGCCGGCGCCTTGGCGCGGAATTCAAAGGCGACACCGCGCAGGATCAGCCCCATCAGCATGAGTGCCACGGGGATGTAGAGCGCGGTCAGGATGACGCCATGCGCCGAGGGGAAAGCGACCAGCAGCAGCCCGACGCCCAGCACCAGCCAGGTCTCGTTCGCGTCCCAGAAGGGGCCGATGCTGGCCACCATGCGGTCCCGCATCGCCTCCTCCGGCGTGGCGCGCAGGATGATGCCCACGCCAAGGTCGAAGCCATCCAGCACGGCATAGAGCAGCATGGCTACGGCCATGAGGGCGGCGAAGGTGATGGGCAGCCAGGCGCCGTCGGGGAGGGTGTCCATCGGCCTATTCCGCTGCCGCCAGCGGCTTGAGCGGGTCGCGCTGGCCAAGCTCCTCCGGCTCGGGCGAGGTGGGTCGGCGGGCCAGATGCATCAGCGTGAAGATATAGGCGATGAGCAGCGCCCCGTAGAGCGCCAGATACATGAACAACGACGCCGCGATGGTGGTGGCGGCGACCGGCCCCGCCGCCTCGCCCGTGCGCAGGATGCCGGTGACGAGCCAGGGCTGGCGGCCGATCTCCGTCACGTACCAGCCGGCCAGCGTGGCCACCCAGCCGGAGAAGGTCATGCCCACCAGCACGCGCGCCAGCCAGGGCGTGACGCCCTTGCGCCACAGCGTCCAGGCGCCCCACCAGGAGACCAGCAGCATCAGCATCCCGACGCCCACCATGATGCGGAAGGCGAAGAAGACGGGTGCGACAGGCGGGTGGTTGCCGACGAATTCGTTCAGGCCGCGGATTTCGCCATCCAGGCTGTGGGTCAGGATCAGGCTGGCCAGGTAGGGAATCTCGATCTCGAAGCGGTTGCTGCGCGTCGCTTCATCGGGGATGGCAAAGAGGCGCAGGCCGGCGCTCCGCTCGGTTTCCCAGACACCCTCCATCGCGGCGACCTTCTGCGGCTGGTGCTCCAGCGTGTTCAGCCCGTGCATGTCGCCCGCGAAGATCTGGATGGGAATCAGGATGGCGCCGAGCATCACGCCCGTCCTGAGCGCGCGCTGCACACCCGGCGCACGGTCCCCGCGCAGCCAGCGCCAGGCGGAAAGGCCGGCCAGCAGGAAGGCGACGGTCAGCCCGGAGGCGAGCATCATATGCGCCAGGCGATACGGCATGGAGGGGTTGAAGATGATGGCCAGCCAATCCGTCGCATGCGCCACGCCGTCGCGGATTTCATAGCCGGCGGGCGTGTGCATCCAGGAATTCAGCACGATGATCCAGAAGGCCGAGGCGCTGGTGCCGCCCGCCACCAGCAGCGTCGCCAGCGTGTGGATGCGATTGGGCACGCGGCCATAGCCGAACAGCATGACGGCCAGGAAGGAGGCTTCGAGGAAGAAGGCGGTCAGCACCTCATAGGCCAGCAGGGGTCCCGCGATATTGCCCACGCGCTCCATGAAGCCCGGCCAGTTGGTGCCGAACTGGAAGGACATCGTCACACCCGAGACGACGCCGAGCGCGAAGCTCAGCGCGAAGACCTTCACCCAGAATTTATAGGCGTCCATCCAGGCCGCATCGCCCGTGCGGTCGAAGCGCAGCTTGAAGAACAGCAGCACCCAGCCGAGCGCGATGGTGATGGTGGGGAACAGGATGTGGAACGAGATATTCGCCGCGAATTGCATCCGGGCGAGGATGATCGGGTCCATGGCTCAGGCTCTCTCAAAGGATCGAAGTTGCGGAACAAGGCCGGGTATCCCGGGGCAGGTTCCTGCAAGCTGCTGCGGGGCGGGCATTCTCTCAGGCGTCCTTGGCCTTGCGGCGGGATTTTCCGGTGACGATGTCCTGGAAGCGGTCGGTCGCCTCCAGCACGCGCGCCACGCGGCCGCCGAGCTTCAACAGGGCGATCAGGCGCTCATCCGGCAGGGACTTCACGTCATCCATCCAGCCGGTGAGGAGGGAGATCACCTCCATCAGGCTCGCCATGCGCGCCTGGGCATGGCGATCCGTCTCGCTGGAGGGTTTTTGCATCAGCACGTCACGCAGCAGGGAGAGGGTAGGGTCAATCTCGCGCTTGCGGCGTTCCTCCGCGAGGATGCGAACGATCTGCCAGACATCCTCGGGTGTCGAAAAATGCTCGCGCCGGTCCCCGGGCAGATGCTGGAGTTTCACCAGGTGCCAGGTTTCCAGCTCCTTCAGCCCCATGGAGACATTGGAGCGGGAGAAGCCGAGCTGGGCCACGATCTCATCGGCGTTGAGCGGGCGTTGGGAGAGGAACAGAAGGGCGTAAATCTGCCCCACCGTGCGGTTGATGCCCCAGCGTGAACCCATCTCGCCGAAGTGGAGAACGAAGGCGGCGGTGGCGGGGGGCAGGTCCATGAACATCAGTA
The DNA here is from genome assembly GCF_023243115.1 of Sediminicoccus sp. KRV36. Lineage (NCBI taxonomy): Bacteria > Pseudomonadati > Pseudomonadota > Alphaproteobacteria > Acetobacterales > Roseomonadaceae > Sediminicoccus > Sediminicoccus sp. KRV36. Next base: position 4,872,844 of record NZ_CP085081.1, on the reverse strand, counting down.
TGTTCAGGAATTACTGAAAATCAAGACCAAACCTCGGTGACGCCCGAGGAAAAGATCAGAGGTTCGGAAGATCCTCGGCCAGCACGGAAATGGTGATGTGGTAGGCCACCTCGCCATCCTCGGCGTCGCGATCCACGGTGCCGATGGTCTCGGCGCCGGCCAGCAATTCGACCGGGCCGTTGCGCGTGGCGGCCGCGCGGATCATGAGGTTGGTGCTGCCGAGCAGCTTGCGGAGATGGGCCTGGACGGCCTGGATTTCAGCGGGCTTCATGCGGAGCGACTTAGCCTCCCCGCCGGCCCTTGGCAAACCGTTCCGTGGGCGGGAAGGGCACCTTCAGGAAACCGGCGCCCGGGCGGTGGCGCGGCAGGCCTGGGCCAGCCCCGCCGCCTGCGCCGTCACGCCCCGCGCCAGCACCACACCCGCCGCCGAGACGTTCAGCCCCGCCGCGGCCAGCATCCCGGCCGTCCAGCTGTTGCAGGTATAGGCCAGGCTGTAGCCCCGGGCAGCGATGTAGAAGCGCCGGCCGGCCCGCGCCTCGATCAACGCCAGGCTGGGCAGCGCCGGGCCGGGCGCGAAGCTCGCGGCCAGGGCGGCACCGAGCAGCGCCAGCCCCTGCGATGACACCGCGAGGCCGAGGGCGCCGGCGGGCGGGCCGGGCCAGGCCGTCACCTGCATCGCGCCCTCGCCGGGGAAGGGGCCAGCCAGCCATTCCGCGGGGCCGCGCGCCTCGGCCAGCATGAAGTCCCGCTTGCCGAAGCCGAAGAACACCAGCGGCGCGTCGGGGAAGATGGCGGCCAGGGATGCCGGCAGCGCGGCCGGCGGCAGGCCGATCTCGGTGTGCCAGCCGGCATCGAGCAGCCACAGGCGCTGGCCTGCCGGCGCAGGGCCGCATGCGGCGGCCTCGGGCAGGGTGGCGCAACCAGCCAGGGCAACATGGCCGCCCAGGGCCAGCCCGCCCAGCAGCATCCCGCGCCGGCCCAGTTCAGGTGACGCGGTCCAGCTCCGCATCGCTCATTGAGCCAGGCACCACGGTCATCGGGACGCTCATCCGCCCGGCCAGCCGCCCGGTCAGGGCCGTGATCAGCGGCCCCGGCCCCTTGGCATGGGCCGCCGTGGCGAGCACGAGGATGGAGATGCGTGGATCTTCCTCCAGCAGGGCCAGCAATTCTTCCGCCACCTTGCCCTCCCGCGTAATCAGGATGGGCAGGCCGCCGGTGATCTCGCTCACCTGGGCGGCCAGGCCCGCGACCAGCGCCTCGGCCTCCTCGCGGCGTTCCTCGGCCATCATGGCGCCGATGCCGGCCCACTCGCTCTGCTCGACCGGCTCGATCACGCGCAGCAGCGCCACCCGCCCGCCCGATTTGGCGGCGCGCAGGGCGGCATAGCGCAGGGCCACCGCTCGCTCGGGGCTGTCATCCACCACCACCAGGAAAACCCGGTCTCGCCTCGCGCGTTCGGCGGCTGCCTCAGGCATCAATTCCTCCGGAAGATCACGCTGCCCAGCCAACCCGCCACGGCGGCAAGGATGATGCAGATGAGAGCGTAGAGCACCGGCTGCCCACGCGCGACCCTCTCGATTTCCGCCGCGGTGCCAACGCGCTCGATGATGAAGCCCAGTTGCTCGGTGGCGATGATGCGCCGTGCCCGGACCAGCATGACCTCCACGCGGTAACTGCCTGGCTGCACGGTGGAGGGCAGCGGCAGCCGCAGGTTGAACAGGCGGGAGCCCGCGATCTCGATCGGCTGCGCATCCTCCTGCCAGAGGCCGGAGCTTTGCTTGAGCGAGAGCAGCGCCGAACGGAAGCCCGGCGCGCGCGCGCCGCTGGAAACCAGCGGCAGGGAAGCGAGCCCGATGCCGCGCTGGCGGCGCGCCTCCTCGGGCAGCAGGAGCGAGGCGGGGCGCGTGCCGGCCACGGCGTAGAAGACGGGCACATTCTCGAACCGCGCCGAAGGCCCGTTGAACCAGAGGCCCAGCACCTCGACCTTGCGGCGCACCACGAAGGGGCCGGAGGGGCCGCGCGCCAGGATGATCACCTCATCCCCGCCGGGGCCGAGCGGTTCCTCCGTGCTGCCAAAGACCAGGATGCTCTCACCCGTGAAGGCCGTGGTGATGGCGACGCGCTCGGTCGAGAGGCGGGCGACGAGTTCGGAAGGCTGCGCCCAGGGGGAGGCGGGCCAGAGCAGCAGGAGACACACGACGACCAAGCGCCAGCTGCACAACCCAGGAGTGCCCAGCCTATGACTGCCCTGGCCAGGAACCGTGCGACGGGCCGGGCGCCACCGCATCACCAGGCGGGCCCCACCGAAAACAGCGTCTCCGGCAGGCGCCACAGGTCCCAGAGCAGTGAACCCGCCACCCCCAGCACCAGCAATCCCAGCAGGACGCGGGTTTCCTCGCCGCGCAGCTTGCCACCCATGGCGGCGCCGAATTGCGCGCCGGACACGCCGCCCAGCAACAGCAGCAGCGTCAGCACGATATCCACGCCGCCCACCTGGATGGCCTGGAGGAAGGTGACCGAGGCGGTGACGCAAACCACCTGGAACAGCGAGGTGCCGATCACCACCGCCGTCGGCATGCCCAGGATGTAGATCATGGCCGGCACCAGCATGAACCCGCCGCCCACGCCCATGATCGCCGAGAGGATGCCGATGACGAAGCCCACCATCAGCGGTGGAATGACGGAGATGTAGAGGCGGCTCTTGCGGAAGCGCAGCTTCAGCGGCAGCCCATGCGCCCAGGAATGATTGTGCAGCCTGGCCTGCTGCTTGCGGGAACGGCGAAAAATGGCCCGCAGGCTCTCCATCACCATCAGCGTGCCGACCGCGCCGAGGACGACGACATAGAAGATGGCCACCGCCGCATCCACCTGGCCGGCGCGGCGCAGCAGCGCGAAAATCTGCACGCCGACGACGCTGCCCACCAGGCCGCCCGCCACCAGCACGCCGCCCATCTGCCAATCCACATTCTGCCGCCGCGCCTGGGCAATCAGCCCGGAGACCGAGGCGCCCAGCGTCTGGTTGGCGCCGGAGGCGACCGCGACAGTGGAGGGAATGCCGATCAGCATCAGCACCGGCGTCAGCAGAAAGCCGCCCCCCACGCCGAACAGGCCGGAAAGCCAGCCCACGACGAAGCCGATGCCCACCAGCATCAGGGCATCAACGCTCATTTCGGCGATGGGCAGATAGACCTGCAAGCGACGCGACCAATCGGGTTGGAGGTTACACTTCACCCCGAAACATGGCATGGCAAGGGCAGACGAAGTGCCATGCGGGTTCACCTTGCATGACGGGAGTTTTCGGCCACCTATGCCAGAGCATCGCCCCTTGCCAGAAGGCCTGGTTCAACAGGCTTGGGCCGCCCCGGATCGGACGGCCGGGGGGCAAGGCGACCCAGCCCTTCGGACTGCCCCCCCCTTGGCCCCTTCCCGCGCCGGACATGCCATGCCCAGCCGCCGCTCCCTCGCGCTGCTTCTCGCAGCACCTGCGCTGCGCCCTGCCGCGGCGCAGGTCACGACCCGCATGGCGCTGCTGCACCTGAATGATTTCCACAGCCGGCATGAGCCCATCGCCGTTACTTCCGCCGCATGCCGGGCGGGTGAGGCCTGCTTTGGCGGCTCCGCCAGGATTGCCACCGCCATCGCCGAAGCGCGGGAGGCGGCCCGCGCCGATGGCCGCGCGGCGCTGCTGCTGGAGGCTGGCGATGCCTTCCTCGGCAGCCTGTTCTTCTCCCATCATGAGGGCCAGGCCGAGGCGCAGGTGCAGCGCGCCTGGGGCGTGCAGGGCATGGCACTCGGCAATCACGAATTCGACCTGGGGCCGGAGGTGCTGGCCCGCTACATCGCCGCCGTCCCCTTCCCCGTGCTCTCGGCCAATCTGGACGCGACGGCCGAGCCCATCCTGGCCGGGAAGATCCGCCCCACCATCGCCTTCCGGCGGGAGCAGATGCGCATTGTCGTCGTCGGCCTCACCACGCCGGATACGCCGGGCATCTCCTCGCCCGGCCCCAATCTGCGCTTCACGGACCCGATGGAGGCAGCCAACCGCGCCGTCTGGGAAGCCCGGCGGGAGGGGGCGGCCACGGTCGTCCTGCTCTCGCATCTGGGGCTCACCGCGGACCGGCGCCTCGCGGCCGAGGTGGCGGGGGTGGATGTGATCCTGGGCGGGCATTCGCACACCCTCGTGGCGCCGCCCGTCGTGGTGGACGGACCGGACAGGCCGGTGCTGATCGCGCAGGCGGGGGCCCATGGGCGCTGGCTGGGCCGGCTCGACCTCGACCTCGCGGCGGATGGGCGCCTCGCGCATTCCACCCAGCAGATGCGCGAGCTGACGGCCGAGATCGCCGAAGACCGCGCCGTGGCGGCCCTGGTGGCGCAATTGGCCGCACCGCTGGAGGCGTTGCGCCGCCGCGTCGTCGCGCGGTTGCCGGCCGCGCTGAGCAATGCAGGTTGCGGCTCCGCCCCCTGCGAGATCGGCGAACTGGTGGCCGAGGCGATGCGTGCCGCGGTGGATGCCGAGATCGGCTGGCAAAATGGGGGCGGCGTCCGCGCCGGCCTGCCGGAGGGCGAGATCACCATGGGCGATGTGCTCGCCGCCCTGCCCTTCGGCAATACCACCGCGCGGATGGTGCTGCGTGGCTCGGCGCTGATCGAGGCGCTGGAAAATGGCCTGGCCCGGCTGCCCGCGCCCTCGGGCCGCTTTCCGCAACTCGCCGGCTTGCGCTTCACGGCCGATGCCGCGCGGCCCGCTGGCAGCCGCATCGTGGCGGCGGAGGTGCGGGGTGCCGGTGGCATCTGGCAGCCGCTCGATCCGGGCCGCGCCTATAGCGTCGCCACCAACAACTTCCTGCGGCGTGGTGGCGATGGCTACACGATTTTCGCCGAGGGTGCGCTGGAAGCGCGTGACGACGGGCCCCTGCTGGATGAGGTCCTGGTGCGGCTGATGGGGCGGTGAAGGCCGAAGGACGCCGCCCTTCGAGCATCTTGCACCTCCTTCCGTGGATGGCATCGCGACGGGCGGGGAAGCTGGCTCCTGGCGGGGCCGGCCCCCGCACCGCTCAACCGGCGCTGCCCAGGAACTTCAAATTCTCCTCGCGGATTTTCGCCGCCGCCTCGTCATGGAGGAAGGGCAGGAAGGCGAAGCGCGCGCCCTTGGTGACCGGCAGCGCGCGGTGCAGCAGCGAGCAGGAGAACACCACGGCACCCCCGGTCGGCGCCCGATAGGTGGTGGGGCCGAATTCGGGGAAGGTCAGGTCACCGCCCTCGAACTCCTCGGCGTTGAGATTGATGGTGACGGCGAAGCGCCGATGCGCCGTGCCCTTGGTCGTGTTGTCGCGATGCGCCGAGAAATGCCCGCCCTCATCGGCGCGGTAGCAGGCAACGAGGTAGCGCTCCAGCCGCGTCACCCGGAACTGGAAGGCCTTGGCGATTTCCGGGATGAGGCGGCGCGAAATCCGTGCGCGGATGGCCGCCTGCAGAGCTTCATCCTCGATCAGATGGTCCCGCCGCACCTTGAAGCTCGGGTCCTGCACGCCGATGGTGCGGCCATCCACCTCCCGCATGAAGCCGGATGCCTGGCCGCCCGTCTGGCCGTATTGCGCGATCAGCGTGCGGCAGAGATCCGGCTCGAACAGGCGCGGCACCACCAGCACCGGTGCGGGCACCGCCATGCCGGCATGCAGGGCGGGCGGTGGCAGATGCGCCATAGTCGCCAGCATGCCCGCGGTGCGACTGAGCGGCCAGCGGGCGAAAAGCCGCTGCGTCGGGTCCAGCAGCAGCCAGCCAGGCGCGCCGAGGCTGGCCGTCACCTGGCCCGTCTCATCCCAGATCGCGCGGTATTCCGGCACATGCTGCGGGATGCGGCCGGCAGCCCGATCCTCGGGATCGGCGCTGATCAGCAGGGCTGCGGCGCGGTTGCCATCCAGCACGGCCCCCGCCCCGACCCCGGCCGTGAAGGCGGCGAGGGCTGCCGCCACCTCGGGCTGCGCCGCCGAACCCAGCACGCCGAGCAGGATCCAGCGGCCGCCCGTGGCCTGCAGGCTGTAGCGCGGATTGGAGTCGGAAGGCGCGATCCAGTTGGGAACCGGATCGCCAGGCAGCAGCTCCGCCATGCACTACCTCCGTGCGAGAAAGCCCATCGCCTGCTTCACCTCGGCGAGGATGGGGTTGGCGATGGCCTCGGCCTTTTCGGCGCCCCGGCGCAATGCGGCGTCGAGCGAGCCAGGGTCTTCCAGCAGGCGCAGCATTTCGGCGCGGATGGGCGAGAGATGCGCCACCAGCGCTTCGGTCAGCACCTCCTTGAAGCTGCCAAAGCCCTGGCCCTCATGCTCGCGCAGCACGTTTTCCGGCATCGTGTTGGTGATGGCGGCGAGGATGCCGACCAGGTTGCGCGCCTCGGCCCGGCCTTCCAGTTGCAGCATATGGCCGGGGATCGGCTCGGCATCGGTGCGGGCGCGGCGGATCTTCAGCGCGATGGCGTCATTGTCGTCATTGAGATTGATGCGCGACTGGTCCGAGGGGTCGGACTTGCTCATCTTCTTCGTGCCGTCGCGCAGGCTCATCACGCGGGCGGCGACACCCAGGATATGCGGCTCGATGCGCGGAAACAGCTTCACGCCGTAATCGTGGTTGAACTTCTCGGCGATGTCATTGGCCAGCTCCAGATGCTGGCGCTGGTCATCGCCGACCGGCACGCTGGTCGCCTTGTAGACCAGGATGTCGGCCGCCATGAGGTTGGGATAGACGTAGAGGCCCGCACTCGCTGCCTCACGGTCCTTGCCGGCCTTGTCCTTGAACTGCGTCATGCGGTTCAACCAGCCCAGGCGGGCCACGCAGTTGAAGATCCAGCCGAGCTCGGCATGGGCGGGCACATGGCTTTGCACAAAGAGGATGCATTTCTCGGGGGAGAGGCCGCAGGCCAGCAGGGCGGCGGCCATTTCGCGGGTTTGCAGCAGCAGCTGCGCCGGCTCCTGGAATTGCGTGATGGCGTGCAGATCCACGATGCAGAACAGGCTTTCGTGCTGTTCCTGCATGGGCACCCAATTGCGGATGGCGCCGAGGTAATTGCCCAGGGTGGGCACGCCGGAGGGCTGGATGCCGGAAAACACGCGTTGCATGGAACGAAACCTGTGTGAGTGGATGGCGCAGGGTTTGCGCGCCCGTTCTGATTGGTCAAGCCCGCGCGGCGGAGCCGCGGAAATGGACCAGCGGCGGAGCCGCGGAAACTGACCAGCGGCGGAGCCGCGGAAATGGCCCAGCGGCGGAGCCGCGGAAATGGCCCAGCGGCGGAGCCGCGGAAACTCGCGCGCGGCGGGGGCGTCCGGATCGCCCTACGGCTCCACAGCCCGGATCAGCGCCTGCGGCGGATCAGGCGGCCCAGCTCCCGCAGATCAAGCCCGCCCGAGAGCTGCGCCAGCCCGAAATAGGTGCCACCCCCCAGCGCGCAGATCAGAGCCAGCCAGCCCACCCCCTGCAGTCCCGCGCCTGGCGCCAGCCACCAGGAGAGGGCTGCCAGCACCACCCCCATCGCCAGCGCCGAGCCGAGGAGCCGGGGCGCGATGCGCCGCAGGCGCCGGTCCGCCACCCACTTGCCGCGCCTGTGCAGCAGATAGGCCAGCAGCCCCGCATTCGCCCAGGCGGCCAGGGTGGTGGCGAGAGCCACGCCCACATGCAGGAAGGGCCCCATCAGGATCAGGTTCAGCACAAGGTTCAGCGCCACGCAGAACATGCCGATCTTCACCGGGGTGGCAGTATCGCCACGCGCGAAAAATCCCGGCACGAAGACCTTCACCAGCACAAAGGCCGGCAGGCCGAAGGCATAGGCGATGAGCGCATGCGAGGTGGCCAGCGCTTCCGCCGGGCCAAACGCCCCGCGCTGGAACAGGGCCGCCAGGATGGGCAGCGCCAGCACGGCCAGCGCCACCGCGGCCGGCACGGCCAGGATCAACGAAATCTCGATGGCGCGGTTGATGCTCCGATGCGCCGAAAGCGGCTGGCCCGCGTGAATCTGCTTGGCCAGGAGTGGCAGCAGCGCCGTCGCCACCGCCGCCCCGATCACCCCCAGCGGCAATTGCGACACGCGATCCGCGTAGTACAGATACGACACCGCACCCGAAGGCAGGAAGGAGGCGATGATCACGTCGATCGCCAGGTTGAGCTGGGTGACGCCCGCCCCGATCAGCCCCGGACCCATCCGCCGCAGCACCTGCCGCACCTCGGGCGCGAGCGAGGGGGCGCGCAGCGGGTTCAGCACCATCCCTGCCTGGGCGCAGGCCCACCAGACGAACCCCAGCTGCACCACCCCGGACAACGTGACACCCCAGGCCAAGGCATGGGCCGGTGTGGCGACGAAGGGCGCCAGCGCAAACAGCGCGATCATCGAGAGCAGGTTGAAGAAGATCGGCGCCGCCGCGGCCGCCGCGAATTTGCCGAGCGCGTTGAGCACGCCGCTCACCAGCGCCGTCAGGCAGATCAGCAGCAGATAGGGGAAGGTGATGCGCGTCAGTTCCACCGCCAGCGCGAATTTCTCCGGCCGCTCCACGAACCCCGGCGCCAGCACCTGCATGAGCTGCGGCATGAAGACCAAGCCCAGCCCCATCAGCAGGGCCAGCCAGAGGATCATCAGCGTCGCCATGCGTTCCGCCAGCGCCTGGGCGGCGGCGGGCCCACGCTGGGTCAGCATTTGCGCGAAGGCCGGGACGAAGGCCGCGTTGAAGGCGCCCTCGCCGAACAGGCGGCGGAACAGATTGGGCAGCTTGAGGGCGACGAAGAAGGCATCCGCCATGGGGCCGGCGCCGAGCTTGGCCGCGATCAGCATGTCCCGCAGGAAGCCGAGGATACGGCTGACCATGGTCCAGCCGCCGACGGTGGCGATGGCGCGGAACATCAGCCGTCCAGCAAGGGGCGCTGCCCCTTGAACAAGTCAATCTGCAAGGGGCGCCGCCCCTTGAACAAGTCAACCTGCAAGGGGCGCCGCCCCTTGAACCCCGGCAAAGGACCAGTCCTTTGCAAGCCCATGAATGGGGTCTGGGGCAGCAAACCCCGATCATGGGGGTCCCAGCGGGTCCAGGGCAGCGCCCTGGCCTTCCCCCTCATAGGTCCGGCGCCGCCGCCTCGCGATAGGGCGAAGGCCCGCCTCCGGGGGCACCCGGAGGGGTCAGCGCCTCCAGCAGGGCCGCGCGCAGCGGCCCCAGCTTGCGCTCATTCTCGACCTTCAGGCCAAACACGTCCTTCACGTAGAAGACATCCACCGCGCGCACGCCATAGGTGGTGATATGGGCACTGGCGATCTGCAGGCCCTGCTCGGAAATCGCCGCCGTCACATCATGCAGCAGGCCTGGCCGGTCGCGGCCATTTACCTCGATCAAGGTGTGCGTGTTGGAGGCGAAGTTATCCACCACCACGCGCGGCGGCACCGTCACCGCCGCCAGCCGCGCCGGCTCCCGCCGCACCTTGCGGATTTCCGCCGCCAGCTTGAGGCGGCCGGAGAGCGCCTGCTCGATCAGCACGGCCAGCCGCGCCAGCCGATGCGGCGCCTCGAAAATCCCGCCGGCGCTGTCCTGCACCCAGAAGGTGTCCAGCGCCATGCCATTGGTCAGCGTGTGGATGCGCGCATCCACGATGGAAGCGCCCGCCACGGCCAGCGCGCCGGAGATGCGGCTGAACAGGCCCGGATGGTCGCTGCAATAGATGGTGACCTCCGTCACACCCCGCTCGGCCAGCACGCGGGTGCGGACAGTCAGGGGGGCGCCATCCGCCTCGGCCTCGCGGATGATGCCGGCGTGGCGGGCATGCGTCTCGCTGTCAAAGGAGAGCCAGTAGCCAGGATAGCCCAGCCCCATGAACATCTCGGTCTCGGCGGGTGTGAAGGCCGTCAGCATGGCGGCGGCGGATTCCTTGGCGCGGGCCACGCGGACATCGCGCTCCGGCACGGTCATGCCGCCGGCCAGCACTTCGGAGACGCGCCAATACACCTCCCGCAGCAGCGTCGCCTTCCAGGCATTCCAGACACGCGGCCCGACGGCGCGCATGTCGGCCACGGTCAGCACCAGCAGCAGGCGCAGCCGCTCGGGCGATTGCACCTGGTCGGCGATGTCGAGGATGGTCTTGGGGTCCTCGATGTCGCGCTTGAAGGCGGTCTGGCTGACCAGCAGATGGTGCAGCACCAGCCAGGACACGGTCTCCGTCTCCTCGGCCGTCATGCCCAGTCGCGGGCAGATCTCCTGCGCGAGGCGCGCGCCGATTTCGCTGTGATCCCCACCGCGCCCCTTGGCGATGTCATGCAGCAAGGTCGCGACAAACAGCGCCCGGCGGGACTGCAACTGCCCCATGAGCTCGGTGGCGACAGGCGCGATCTCGTTCAGATCGCCGCGCTCGACCTGCTTGAGGATGCCGATCGCCTCGATCGTGTGCTCATCCACGGTGAACACATGATAGGTATCGAACTGCATGAGGCCGACGATACGCCCCCATTCGGGCAGGAACCGGCCGAGGAAGCCTGCCTCATTCAGCAGGCGCAGCCATTTGGCGGCATCCTTGCCCATCAGCAGGTCGAGGAAGATGGTGCTCGCCTCGGCATCGCCACGCAGGCGCTCGGCCTGGCGCGAATGGCGGATGAGCGCGCGGATGGCGAGGGGGTGGATGGCCAGGCAGCGGTCTCGCGCGGCCTTCACCATGCGCAGCATCAGGATCGGCTCATGCGCGAAATTGCGATCCGGCGGGGCGGCCACCAGCTTGCCGTCGGCGAAGGCGAGGCCAAGCTCGGCCAGGCCCTCATCGCCGCCGCGCAGCGTAGCGGGGGGGCCGAGGGCCGCGCGCTCGATCGCGGGCTCCAGCACGCGGGAGAGGCGCACCACTTCACGCGCGGTGAGGAACAGATGCTTCATGAGACGTTCGGCGCCATCCTGGGCGCCGTGCCGCGTGTAGCCCATGCGGGCGGCGACGACGGGCTGCAGGTCGAAGGTCAGGCGCTCCTCGGCGCGGCCGGTGACGTAGTGGAGATGAAAGCGCAGCGTCCAGAGGAAATCCCAGGCGCGGCGGATGGCGCGGGCCTCGCTCTCCAGCAGCAGCCCGCCGCCCGGGCTGTCGGGGCCAACCAGTTCGGGCATCCGGGCCACGCCGAAGGCATAGCGGGCGAGCCAGTAGAGCGTCTGCAGGTCCCGCAGGCCGCCGCGGCCTTCCTTGACATGCGGCTCCACCAGGAACGGGCTCTCGCCATAGCGCGCATGGCGGGTGGCGCGCTCGGCGCGCTTGGCGGTGAGGAAGGGTGCGAGGCCGCCTTCGCTGCGCAGCGCCTGGAACTCGGCCTGGAATTCAGCAAAGAGAACGGCATCGCCCGAGAGGAAACGCGCATCCACCAGCGCGGTCAGGATGGTGGCATCCTTCAGCCCCTCGCTGATGCATTCCTTCGGGCTGCGCGTCGCGTGGCCGACCTTGAGGCCCAGATCCCAGAGCAGATAGAGCATGAACTCGATCATGCGCCGCGTGCGGGGCCCGGGCTCGCGATGGGTCAGGAACAGCAGGTCAATATCGGAATGCGGGGCCAGCACGCCGCGGCCGTAGCCGCCCGTCGCCACCAGGGCGTAATCCACCATGCGCGCGCCGGCCGCATTGGGCACCATGGCCGAGGCGTAGTCCTGGATCACCAGCATCAGCCGGTCCATCTGGTGGCCCAGGCGCCGTGCCGCCGTCAGGCCATGGATTTCGCGCGCTTCGAAGGCTTTCTGGACCAAGGCCTGCACGCCGCCCAGCTCACGGCGCAGCATCCCCAGGGCGATGTCGCGCGCGATCGGCGCACCACCCGGAAGCAGCGTTTCCAGCAAGCTTTGCTCGGCCCGTTCGGCCGTCGCGGTCCTCATGACAGTCACACTACAGAGCTTCCTTGCCGTCCGCGAGAGCCTTGAGGTTGTAAAGCGCTTCCTGCGCCTCGCGCGGGGACAGGGTATCCAGGTCCAGCGTTGCCAGCGCGGCCAGGGCCGGATGCGCCGGCTGGACGGGCGGGCGGGCAAAGAGCGGCATTTCAGCCGCCAGCGGATCAGCCCCGGCCGCCGCCCGCGCCTCCAGGGAAGCGAGGACGGAGGCCGCTCGTTTCAGGACCGGCGCCGGCACGCCCGCCAGCTTGGCGACATGCACGCCCCAGCTTTTCTCGGCCGCACCCGGGGCCACGGCGTGCTGGAAGATCACCTCGCCGCGCCATTCGCGCACCTGCATGGCGGCGAGGCGCAGCTCGGGAAGTTTCTCCGAAAGCGCCGTCAATTCATGGAAATGCGTGGCGAACAGCGTGCGGCAGCGGATACGGTCATGCAGCGCTTCCAGCACGGCCGTGGCGATGGCCAGCCCGTCCCAGGTGGCGGTGCCGCGCCCCACCTCGTCCAGCACGACCAAGCTGCGCGGCCCGGCCTGGTTGAGAATGGCGGCGGTCTCGGTCATCTCCACCATGAAGGTGGAGCGCCCGCCGGCCAGATCATCGGCCGCACCCACGCGGCTGAACAGCCGGTCCACCAGCCCCACACGCGCGGCGGTGGCGGGCAGGAACATCCCGGCCTGGGCCAGGATCACCATCAGCGCATTTTGCCGGAGCCAGGTGGATTTGCCGGCCATGTTCGGCCCCGTCAGCAGGCAGAGCCGCCGGCCGGGCGAAAGGTCGCAATCATTCGGCACGAATTGCGGGCCGCGGGCGCGGCGCAGGGCGGCTTCCACCACCGGATGCCGCCCCGCCTCGATGGCGAAATCGGGCCGCTCGGTGAGGTCGGGCCGGCACCAGGCGCCTTCGGTGGCCAGCTCGGCGCTGGCAGCCAGCACGTCGAGCGCGGCCATCTCGCGCGCGGCGGCGGCGATGGGCTCCGCATCGGCCAGGATCAGCCGGCGCAGATGCGCGATGACCAGGCGCTCGCGCTTCGCGGCCTGCTCGCCCGCTTCCGAGAGGCGGCGGTCGAGGGCGGCCAGGGCGGCGCAGGTGAAGCGATGCGCGTTCGCCATGCTCTGGCGGTGAATGGGCGCGAGGTCACCCGTGGCGCGGGCCGGTGCTTCGCGCAGCAATTTCTCGCCGGCCGCCGAAGGGACTTCCGCCAGATAGCCCAGTTGCTGGTGGTGCCGGATTTTCAGCGCGGCGACGCCCCAGGCCTGGGCCAGGTCGGTTTGCATGGCCGCGATGGCGCCGCGCGCATCATCCCGCAGGCGGCGCAGCGCATCGAGCTCGCCGTCATAGCCGGGGGCCGCCACCCCGCCATCCTCCAGCCGGGCGGGCAGCTCGGCGGCCAGCGCGCGGGCCAGTTCAGCGCCAGTTTCGGGGGCGGCGCCGAGGGCGGCCACGGCGCCCGAGAGCAGCGCAGGCTGGGCGCCCTGCAGCGCCTCGGCCAGTGCCGCCGCGCGCTGCAACCCGTCACGGATGGCGCCGAGGTCACGCGGGAAAAACCGCTCCAGGCTGATCCGGGCGAGGGCGCGGGCCATGTCGGGCGCGCCCTTCAGCGCCGTGCGCAGCCGGGCGCGGCGGGGCTTGTCCTCGCGCAGGGCAGCGACCGCGTCGAGCCGCGCGCGGATCGCCGCCAGGTCATCCAGCGGGGAGGCAAGCCGCGCGGCCAATTCGCGCGCCCCGGCCCCGGTCAGCGTGCGGTCCACCGCGGCCAGCAGTGAGGCGCCGCGCGGGCCATCCAAGATATCGAGGCTGCGCCGCGTCGCGGCATCCAGCAGCAACACGCCGCGGGCCCCTTCCGCCACGGGCGGGGCAAGACGCGGCAAGGCCCCGTTATTCACCGCCCGCACATACTCCACCGCCATGGCCGCGGCGGCGATCTCGGCCGGGCTGAACTGGCCGAACCCCTCCAACGAGGCCGCGCCCAGCGCCGTGGCCAGCCGCCCGGCCGCATCGCGCGGCGGGATGGCGGGAATGGCGCCCTCGATGCCGAGCGCTTCCTCGGCCAGGATTTCCGCGGGGGCGAGGCGGGCGATCAGGGCGGCCGGTTCCGCGCCCTGTTGCGTGTGGAACAGCCCGGTCGTCACATCGAGCCAGGCCGCCCCGCCCTGGACCAGCGCCAGCAGCCAGGCCGGGCGGGCGGCGTCCAGCAGCGCCTCCTCCGTCGCGGTGCCGGGGGTGACGACGCGGATGATCTCGCGATTCAGCGTGGTGGCGCGGCGTGCCTTGGCTTGCTCGGGGGTTTCGGTCTGTTCGCAGATGGCGACGCGAAAGCCGCGGCGGATCAGCCGCGCCAGATAGGCCTCATGGCTGTGCACCGGCACGCCGCACATGGGAATCGGCCGGCCCTGGTGTTCGCCGCGATGGGTGAGGGCGATGCCCAGCGCCTCGCTCGCGGCTTCCGCATCCTCGTGAAAGAGCTCGTAGAAATCGCCCATGCGGAAGAAGACGAGCGCCGCCCCGGCCGTGGCTTTCGCCGCGAACCATTGCGCCATGGCGGGCGTCGCACCTTCGGATGAGCGGGCCGGGGCTGGGGGCTGGGACACCCCACCGCCATAGCCGAGCCTCCGGCCGCCGCGAAGGCCCATCTCGAAATGCCCCGCTTTTGCGGAACGCGCGGCGGGGGCTAGAAGGGAGCCTCATGCCAGGGATGGGGACGCCAAGATCATGAGTGACCAGCGCCAAGACGCAGTGGCCGATACGCGCACCGCGCGGGTGACCGGCGAAGAGGCCCTGGCCATGCATGCCGAGGGCCGCCCCGGCAAGCTGGAAATCCGCCTGACCAAGCCGCTGGTCACCGCGCGTGATCTCAGCCTCGCTTATTCGCCCGGCGTGGCCGAGCCCTGCCTGCACATCCATCGTGACCCGGCGCTGGCCTATGACTACACCAGCAAGGGCAATTTCGTGGCCGTGATCAGCAATGGCACGGCCGTGCTGGGCCTGGGTAATCTGGGCGCACTCGCCTCCAAGCCGGTGATGGAGGGCAAGGTGGCGCTGTTCAAGCGCTTCGCCGATGTGGATGGCATCGACCTGTGCCTCAACACCGAGGATGCCGATGAATTCGTGAATTGCGTGAAGTTCCTGGGCCCGAGCTTCGGCGGCATCAACCTGGAGGACATCAAGGCCCCGGAATGCTTCGTCATCGAGCAGCGCCTGCGGGAATTGATGGACATCCCGGTCTTCCATGACGACCAGCACGGCACCGCCATCGTCGCCGCCGCCGGGCTGATCAACGCGGCCTATCTGACGGGCCGGGACCTCGCCACTACCAGGCTCGTGATCAACGGCGCGGGTGCCGCCTCCATCGCCTGCGCCGAATTGCTGCGCGCCATGGGCATGCGGCCCGAGAACATCACCATGTGCGACACCAAGGGCGTGCTGTATCGCGGCCGGACCGAGGGCATGAACCAGTGGAAATCGGCGCATGCCGTCGAGACCACGGCCCGCACGCTGACCCAGGCGCTGGAGGGGGCCGACGTGTTCTTCGGCCTGAGCGTGAAGGGGGCCCTCACGCAGGACATGATCCGCGCCATGGCCGACAAGCCCATCATCTTCGCGATGGCCAACCCCGACCCCGAGATAACGCCCGAGGAAGCCCGCGCCGCGCGGCCCGATTGCATCATCGCCACCGGGCGTTCGGATTACCCGAACCAGGTGAACAACGTGCTGGGCTTCCCCTTCATCTTCCGCGGCGCGCTCGATGTGCGGGCCAGCACCATCAATGACGCGATGAAGGTCGCTGCCGCCCGCTCCCTGGCGGAGCTGGCGCGTGAGGCGGTGCCGGAGGAGGTGGCGCGCTCGGGTGCGGGCAAGCGGCTGGTCTTCGGCCCGGAATACATCATCCCCAATGCCTTCGACCCGCGCCTCATCAGCCGCGTGCCGGTGGCCGTGGCCGAGGCCGCCGTGCGCTCGGGTGTGGCGCGCAAGCCGCTGCTGGATGCGCAACGCTATGCCCGCGAACTCACCAATCGCCTGGATTCGGCGGCGAATGCGCTGGAGGCGATCCATGAGCGCGTGCGCGAAAACCCGCGCCGCGTCGTCTTTGCCGAGGGCGAGGATGAAAGCGTGATCCGCGCCGCCATCGCCTTCCGCAATGCCGGCTACGGCACGCCCGTGCTGGTGGGGCGTGAGGAGCGCATCAATGCGACCGTCGCCTCGCTCGGTGTGCGGCTGCCCGATGGGATCGAGGTCCACAATGCCCGCGTCTCCTCGCAGAACCAGCGCTATGCGGAGTGGCTCTATGCCCGCAAGCAGCGCGATGGCTTCCTGTATCGGGATTGCCTGCGCCTCGTGAACAATGACCGCAACGTCTTCGCCGCCTGCATGGTCGCCCTCGGTGATGCCGATGCGCTGCTGACGGGCGAGACGCGCAGCTATTCCGTGGCCCTCGAAGGGGTCCGCATGGCACTCGACGCGGAGGGCGTGCTGTTCGGCCTGACCATGATGATTGCCCGCCGCTCCGGCACGGTGCTGGTGGCCGATACCGCGATCCATGAGCGGCCGGATGCCGCGACCCTCGCCGCTATCGCCATCCGCAGTGCCGCGACGGCGCGGCGGCTGGGGCTGACCCCGCGCGTGGCCTTCCTCTCTTTCTCCACCTTTGGCGACCCCAAGGGCAGCATTCCGGGCAGCCTGCGGGATGCGGTGAAGCTGTTGGACCAGCAGGGGGTGGATTTCGAGTATGATGGGGAGATGAGCGCCGAAGTGGCGCTGGATTCCAACTTGCGCGCCAATCTCTATCCCTTCTGCCGCCTGACCGGGCCGGCCAATGTGCTGGTGATGCCCGGGCTGCATGCCGCGCATATCCTCACCAAGGCGGTGCCGCATCTGACGAGTGCGACGACCATCGGCCCCGTGCTGATGGGGCTGTCACGCCCGGCGCAGATCGTCCCCACCGGGGCGGGCGTGAACCAGCTGCTCGATATGGCGGCACTGGCGGCTTATCAGGCGATTGGGCGATAGAGTCCGATCGCCCCGGCGCTTGCCGGGGCGTGAATCGGCCGTTTGTGCGAAGTCACATCCGATCGGCCCGGCCTTTGCCGGGACGTGAATCGGCCGGTCACTCGACATCACATCCGATCGCCTGGGCGATGGCCTGGGCGATGGTCTGGACGTGATCCGGCCGTCTATTTCAGGCTGAGCATCAGCAGCGCGAACAGCACCAGCGCCGCACCTTGCAGCAGAACGCGATAGCGCATCAGCTTTTGCGAGGTGGCGCCGCTCACGCCGCGCGCCATGCCGATCAGCCCGGCGAACAGGACGCCGAGTGTCGCCAGCATGGCGATGGCGACGAGGATGGTGAGGAAGGTCTGCATCCCTCCATCATGGGCGCGATGCCGTGAAGCGCAACCTGGCGAGGGAAGCCGCCCCCGCCAGCCCGGCCGCCCCGCACAGGGCGAAGCCCAGGGAGAACCCGCCGGTGCTGAGCACCAGGGCCGAGAACAGCGTGGGTGCGATGATCATCACCCCGGCGAAAACGAAGCCCAGGGCGGCCGTCGCTGCCCCCACGCGGCCAGCCGGCGCAACCCGGGCCACCTCGCTCAGCAGCACGCCGTTCCAGCCGACGGCCGAAGCCCCCATCACCACCGCCACCACCGCAAGGATCAACGCCGGCCAGCCCGGCCCGGCCAGGGCCAGCAAGCCGCAGGCGCCGCCAATGGCGATGCCGAGCGCCAGCAGCACCGGCGGGGCGCCAATCCGGTCGGCGATCAGGGCCCAGGCGATGCGCCCGGCCACGCCGCTGCCCTGGGCCAGCGCCAGCATGAGGCCCGCCTGCTCCAGCCCGGCCCCCATCACCTGCACCTGCCAGACCACGAAGAAGGAGCCAAAGCAGAATTGCGCGATGCCGTAGCTGGAGGCGGCGAAGGTCAATGTGCGGATGCGCGCATCATCGCGCAGGATGGAAAGGCTGGATTTCGCATCCTGCCAGGGGCGCAAGGGCGCTGCCCCGGGTGCCGCGCGGTCGGTATCGAGCGACGCGCGCAGGGGCTGCAGCGCGAGGGCCAGCAGCAACGAAAAGCCCGCGACGGCCAGCACCCCGACCCGCCAGCCATATTGCGTGGCGAGGATGGGGGCCAGCGCCGCCACCAGCATCGCCCCCGCCGGAACGCCACATTGCTTGAGGCCGAAGACCAGGCTGCGGATGCGCGGCGGCGTGCGCGGGGCCAGCAAATGGCTGCCGGCCGGCGTGATCGGCCCATGCCCGAACCCCGCCAGCAGGGCCGAGACCAGCAGGGCCAGCGGATGGCCGATGGCCGCCACCGCAATGCCCATCGCCACCACCACCAGCGCGCCCTGGCAGACCCGCACCCCGCCATGCCGGGCCAGCAACCCCTGCGTGACGGGCCCGGAAAACAGCGCCCCGGCATAGACCAGTGCCGTATGGATGCCGGCCAGGCTGGCGGAGAGCCCGGTTTCGGCGGCAATGGCGGGCGCCAGGACCGGCACGGTCAGAAAGGCCCCCATCCCGGCCATATGAGTGCCCAGAAGTGCGAGCATGATCAGCCAGATGGAGGGGGAAGAGCGCATGAATGACCGCATGGTGCATGCTGCACTGCGAAGTGGCAACTTGACCTGGGCGGTTCACGCGCGGAAAGCAGAGGCCATGTTCCTTCGCATCCTGCCTGTGCTGTTCCTGTTCCTGGCGCCGATGTCGCTGGCCCAGATGCCAGGCCAACTGGCGCCCAATCAGCCGGGGCCCAGCGTCCCGGCTCCCAGCGTCCCGGCTCCGAGCGTCCCGGCGGGGGGCCAGCCGGCCCTGCCTGGCCCGGGCGCCCTGGCACCGCGCGCCCAGCCAGCCCCAGCACATGCAACCCCGGTCCAACCGAACCGGACCCAGGCCGGCCCTGCCCCCGTCGCGGCCCAACCGGCACCTGCGCCAGCGGCGCCCCCCGCCCCCGGCGCGGCCGCCCCCGCCTCGTCCAGCCCGGCGCCAGCCGCAGCCGCAATAACCCCGGCGCCGGCCGAACTGGCGATCCTCCTCGAAGTCCTGCGCGATGATGCGCGGCGCGCCGCCCTGATCCGCGCCCTTGAGGCCACGCCCGGCGCGCCGGAAGCGGCGGCCCCGGCCATCCCCACGCCAGAGGAGGTCATTTCCGCCCCGGCCGAAATCGTCGTGGGCATAGCCAGCCGCATCGGCGGCTTTGTCGCCCAGGCCTGGGCGACGCTCTCGGCCGCGGCCGAGCTCGGGCTGATCGGCGACTGGTTCCACCGGCTTTTCACGGATGATCGTCTGCAGGCCCAGGTCTGGTCCCTGGGCTGGAAGCTTGGGCTGGTGCTCGCCGTGGGCCTCGCCACCGAGCGGCTGCTGCGCTGGCTGCTGCGCCGCCCCCATGCCTGGCTGGAAACCCGCAGCCGCAACGTCGAGGGCCGGATGCAGGGCGTGCGGCGGCTGCCCTACATGCTCGGGCATCTCGGGCTTGATCTCGTGCCGATCCTCGCCTTTGGCGCGGCCGCGCTTTCCCTCATCGAGAGCTTTGCCATCTGGCCCTCCAACCGGCTGATGATGGAGGCGGTGACCTTCGCCTACATGGCCTCCCGCGCCCTGATGGCGGCGGGCCGGCTGATTTTCGCGCCGAGCCAGACCCGGTTGCGGCTGATCCCCTGCGATGACGAGACCGCCGCCTATGCGACGCTGTGGATCCGCCGCCTCGCCTTCACCGGCGTCACCTTCTACGCCCTGGCCGAGATCGCGATGCTGTTTGGCCTGCCGCAGGGGGCCTATGAATCCGTCTGGCGGCTGGGCCTGCTGGTGCTTTCGCTGCTGGTGGCGCTGATCGTGCTGCAGAACCGCGGCGCCGTCGCCGCCCTGCTCGATGCGCCGGACCTGGCCGAGGGCGATTCGCCCACGCGCAGCCGCATGGTCATGCGCGCCGCCCGCAGCCGCCTGGCCGAGGCCTGGCATGTGGTGGCCATCATGTGGCTGCTGGCCGCCTGGACGGTCTGGGCGCTGGAGATCGAGCGCGGCTTCGAGCGGCTGGCGAGTGCCTCCCTCGCGACGCTCGGCGTCGTGGTGGCGGGCAAGCTGCTCGATGAGGGCATGCGGCGGCTGCTCACCCAGATGTTCCGCGTCAGCGCCGATCTCGCCGGCCGCTACCCGGGGCTGGAATTGCGCGCCAATCGCTATCTGCCGGCGCTGCGCACCCTGATCTCCATGATCATCACCGCCATCGCCATTGTGCTGCTGCTGGAGATCTGGGGGCTGAACTCGCTGGCCTGGTTCGGCACCGGGCGCTGGGGTGGGCGGTTGCTGTCGGGTGTCACGTCCCTCGGGATCACGGTGATCGTGGCGCTGCTGATCTGGGAGGGGGCGAATGCCGCCATCCAGCGCCATCTGGCGCGGCTGCCCAAGGATAGCTCGGCCGCGCGCTCGGCCCGGGTGCGCACGCTGCTGCCCATGCTGCGCACCGCCCTCGGCGCCCTGCTCATGGTGATCGTCGGGCTGACGCTGCTGACCGAGATCGGCATCAATGTGGCCCCGCTCCTGGCCGGTGCCGGCGTGCTGGGCCTGGCCGTCGGCTTTGGCAGCCAGACACTGGTGCGCGATGTGATCACCGGCATCTTCCTGCTGTTCGAGGATGCCGTGGCCGTGGGGGATACCATCACGGTGGGCGGCATGTCGGGCACGGTGGAGCAATTATCCATCCGCTCCATCAGGCTGCGCGCGCTGGACGGCTCGGTGCACATCGTGCCCTTCAGCGCCGTGACCACGGTGACCAACCAGACGCGCGATTTCGGCTATGCCGTGCTGGATGTGGCGCTCGATTATTCGGCCGATACGGACCAGGCGGTGATGATGCTGCGCCAGGTGGGCGAAAGCATGCGCGAGGATGAGGCCTGGGCGCCGCAACTCCTCGCCCCGCTCGAAGTGCTGGGCGTGGATAAGATGACCGATGCGGGGGTGATCCTGCGGGCCCGGATCATGACGCCGCCGGCCCGCCGCTGGGCCGTAGGGCGCGAATTGAACCGCCGCGTGAAGCAGCATTGCGACGCCGCCGGCATCCTGCTCTTTGCCGCCGTGAAGGCTGCCGCCCAGCCGCAGGCGGCGCCCGCTATGCCAGCCGTGTCAGCCAGATGACGGCGACACCGCCGAGGATCGCCAGGATATAGCTGCGCGTGCCCAGCATGATGCCGGTGACGCAGGCGGCGGCCAGCAGGCTGGGCCAACCGCCCGTCACCAGCGCCGGCGTCACGAAGGCGACGAAGATGCAGCCAGGCATATGGCCCAGCATCGAGGTCACGAAAGGCGGCGGGCGGAAGGCGCGCAGCAGCGCATAGCCCCCGGCGCGCAACGCGTAGGTGGCGAGTGCCATGCCCAGGATGGCGAGCACCACGTCAAGCCGGAGCGACACCCTCACGCCCTCAGGCGGTGGCGGGGGCCAGGGCTGGCCGCCCCGTGGCGGTCACGGCGCCCGCGCGGCCTCGATGATCTCGCGGAACAGCCGGGCGGGCAGGGTGCCGCCGCGAACATCATCCATGCTCGAATTGTCGTCATTGCCGAGCCATACCCCGATCACCAGCGGCCCGGAAGGAAGCTGCACAAAGCCCATGAACCAGGCATCGCGGTAATCCTGCGTCGTGCCCGTCTTGCCGCCGGTGACCAGGCCCGGGATGGCCGCCGCGCGGCCGGTGCCGGAACGCACCACGGAGACCATCATGTTGCGCATGCGTTCGGCCGCCTCGCTGCTGATCACCTGGGCGGGCTCGGTGCGGGGGGCTGCCACGGCGCGGCCCTCGGCCTCGATGCGCTGCATGCCGAAGGGCGTGACCCGCCGTCCGCCATTGACCAGCGCGGCATAGCCGGCCGCGAGGTCGATCAGCGTCACCTCGCCCGTGCCCAGCGCGATCGAGCCATCGCGCGGAAACCGCCCCTGGATGCCCAGCCGCGTGGCGACATCCGCCACACCGCGCGGCCCGCCGCCCATCTGCATGACCCGGACCGCCGCCGTGTTCACGGAATGCGCGAAGGCCTCATCCAGCGTGATGCTCCCGCGGGAGCGCCAATGCCCGTTGGAGGGCGACCAGCGGCCCAGCTGCAAGGGCATGTCACTCACCTGGTCAAACGGCGAGGCGCCATGTTCGAGGGCCGCCAGATAGACCATCGCCTTGAAGGTGGAGCCGGGCTGGCGGCGCGCATTGGCCGCGCGGTTGAAGGGGCTGCGGCGGAAATCCCGCCCGCCCGCCATGGCGCGCACGGCCCCCGTATTGGCATCCAGCACCACGACGGCGCCCTGGCCCACCCGGGCCTCGCGCCCTGCCTGGTCCAGCAGGGCACCCAGCCGGGCCTCGACGGCGTTTTGCCAGCGTGAATCGAGGGTGGTGCGGATGACGAGGTCGGCGCTGCCGGGGAAGGCCGTGGGGATATCCTCGAAGATCCAATCGGCGAACCAGCCGCCATTGCGCGAGGGGCGGGGCGGGATCGCCATCTCCAGAACCGCGCGCTCCATCTGCTCGGCGGTGATGGCGCCGGTGGCGACCATGGCG
The DNA here is from genome assembly GCF_023243115.1 of Sediminicoccus sp. KRV36. Classification (NCBI taxonomy): domain Bacteria; kingdom Pseudomonadati; phylum Pseudomonadota; class Alphaproteobacteria; order Acetobacterales; family Roseomonadaceae; genus Sediminicoccus; species Sediminicoccus sp. KRV36. The sequence continues at coordinate 4,850,457 of NZ_CP085081.1, read as the reverse complement.
GCCAGCACATCGCGCGCGCGGGCCATCGCACCTTCGGGATTGGCGCGCGGGCTGTAGCGGGAGGGGGCCTGGGGCAGCCCGGCCAGGATGGCCGATTGCGGCAGGGTGAGCCGCCGCGCCGAGATACCGAAATACAGCCGCGCCGCCGCATCCACCCCATAGGCCCCGCCGCCGAGATAGACGCGGTTCAGGTAGATTTCGAGCAGCTGGTCCTTGGTGAAGCGGTGCTCCAGCCACAGCGCCATCAGCGCTTCCTGCACCTTGCGCCGCGTGCTGCGCGCGGGGCTGAGGAACAGGTTCTTCGCCAGCTGCTGGGTGAGGGTGGAGCCGCCCTGCACCACATCCCCCGCGTTCCAGTTCGCGTAGGCGGCGCGGGCCAAGCCTATCAGGTCCAGGCCGAAATGCTGGTGGAAGCGGCGATCCTCGATGGCGAGCAGGGCGGCGGGCAGATGCGCCGGCAGGTCGCGCAGGCGCAGCGTCTCGCCATAGAGATCGCCCTGGGTGGCCAGCGGCCCGCCCTCTGTGGTCTGCAGCGTGACGCTGGGGCGGCGCTCATGGTCCAGCGCGGCATCGGCGCGCGGCATGTCATGGGTGAACCAGAGCAGCACGGCGGCAAAGGCCAGCGCCCCCCAGATCAGCAGGATGATGCCCAGCCGCAGGAGCAGCCCGCCGAGGCTTCGGCGGCGCTTGGGGGCGGCGCTGGCGCGCCCGCTGGATTTTGGCCCACTCGGGGGGGACCGTGTTTCGACCCGGGGGGAGGGCCGTGAGGCAGGGGCCGTGGTTCGCAGCCTGGCGGCTGCCACTCGCGGCATAGCGCATAGATAGCATGGCCGGTGCCGCTTCGCACCAGGGAGTTGCGACCGCGCCGCTTGACCCACGCGCCACGGATCGCCATTGCAGCAAGGTCAGGATGGGTCGAAAGCCCGGCGCGCCGGCAGCAGGCGCTGCCGCGGCCGAGTGGCCAGCTGGGGCAATATGTCTGCGGCGCGAAGGCGTGGCGCCACAGCGCTGCCCGCCGCTTGAGGGCAAGAGAGTATGAACTGGATTTCCGAGTGGGCGCTGCCCAAGATCAAGACGCTCTTCGGCACCTCGCGCGAGATGCCGGATAATCTGTGGCATAAATGCCCGAGCTGCGAGCAGATGATCTTCCAGACCGACCTGGAGAAGAACCTCCGCGTCTGCCCGCATTGCAGCCATCATATGCGCCTTTCGGCCCGGCAGCGCCTCGATGCCACGCTGGATGAGGGCTGGCAGAAGATCGAGCTGCCCAAGGCCCCGGCGGACCCGCTGCGCTTCCGTGACCAGCGCCGCTATTCCGAGCGGCTGCGCGACGCCCAGGCGAAATCCGGCATGGATGACGCCGTCCTGGTGGGCCATGGCAAGATCGACGGCCAGCGTGCTGTGGTCGCCGTCTTTGAATTCGCCTTCATGGCGGGCTCGATGGGGGCCGGCGTGGGCGAGGCCATTGTCACCGCCGCGCGCCTCGCCGTGTTGCAGGATGCGCCGCTGATCGTCTTTGCCAGCTCCGGCGGGGCCCGCATGCAGGAGGGCGCGGTCAGCCTGATGCAGATGCCGCGCACCGTGATCGCGACCCAGATGGTGAAGGATGCCGGGCTGCCCTTCCTGGTGGTGCTGTGCGACCCGACGACGGGCGGCGTCACGGCCAGCTTCGCCATGCTGGGCGATATCCAGATCGCCGAGCCTGGCGCTCTGATCGGCTTTGCCGGCGCCCGCGTGATCGAGAGCACCGTGCGCGAGAAGCTGCCGGAGGGGTTCCAGCGTGCCGAATACCTGCTGGAGCATGGCATTCTCGACATGGTGGTGAAGCGCGCCGAAATGCGCGAGACGCTGGCCCGCGTGATCCGCCTGCTGCGCGCCGCCGAGGAAGAGCCCGCCGCCGCATCCGAAAGGTAAGGCGGCATGAGCGGTCGTTCCGAGGCGATCATCGAGCGGATGCACGCGCTGCATCCCAAGCTGATCGACCTGAGCCTGGGCCGGTTGCAGGCGCTGCTGGCGCGGCTCGGCCATCCCGAGCGCCGCCTGCCGCCGGTGATCCATGTGGCCGGCACCAATGGCAAGGGCAGCACCTGCGCCTTCCTCCGCGCCATCGGCGAGGCGGCAGGGCAGCGCGTGCATGTCTATACCTCACCGCATCTGGTGCGGTTCCATGAGCGCATCCGCCTGGCCGGGGCGCTGGTGGCCGAGGATGCGCTGAGCGATGCGCTGGAGGAGGTGGAGCGGGTGAATGGCGCAGCACCCATCACCGTCTTCGAGATCACCACCGCCGTGGCGCTCCTGCTGTTCAGCCGCGTGCCGGCCGATCTCCTGGTGCTGGAAGTCGGCCTGGGCGGCCGCTTCGACGCGACCAATGTGATCGAGGCGCCGGTGGCGACGGCGATCGCCAGCATTTCCATGGATCACATGGAATTCCTGGGCGAGACTCTGGCGCAGATCGCTTTCGAGAAGGCCGGCATCATCAAGCCCGGCATCCCTTGCGCCACCGGCTTGCAGGCGCCCGAAGCACTGGCGGTGATTGCGGCGCGCGCGGCTGAACTGGGCGCGCCGCTCTCCGCACGGGGTGAGGCCTGGCGGATGGAGCGTGACGCGGCGGGCCATGTCTTCACCGATGCGCGCGGCGCGATCACGCTGCCCGAACTGGGCCTGCGCGGCGCGCATCAGCCCGATAATGCCGGCATCGCCATCGCGGCCCTGCGCGCCTGGAATCCGCCCTGGCTGAACGAAGCGGCCATCATCCGGGGTGCGGCGGCCGCCGAATGGCCCGCGCGGATGCAGCGGCTGCGCGGCGCGCTGGCGCTGCCCGCCCCCTGGGAGCTGTGGCTGGATGGCGGGCACAATGCCGGCGCCGGCCAGGCGCTGGCCGCGACCCTGGCCGATTGGCGGGACCGGCCGCTGCATCTGGTCATCGGCATGAAGCAGGGCAAGACGGTGGGCGGCTTCCTGGCCCCCATCCTGCCGCTCGCCACCAGCGTCACGGCGGTGAGCGAGCCGGGGCAGCATCTGGCCATGCCGGTGGCGGAGATCATCGCGGCCAGTGGTGACATGGCGCGCCCCGGGCCGGATGTGGCGGGGGCCCTGGCGCGGCTGTTGGCCGAGGAGGCGCCGGGACGCGTGCTGATCTGCGGCAGCCTGTACCTTGCCGGAGAGGTGCTGAAGGCCGACCAGCGCTGAGGGGGTGGCAGGCCCGGGGTCGCCATTTCGCTCCCGGCTTGGCCGGATTCACATAAGGACATGTTTATGCCTCTAGGCATGGGGATATCCCCATGCTACGGCCCGCCCATCGAATACATCTGAACAAGGACTCACCACATGCCGGCCGCTACCGATTACATCGTCAAGGATCTCTCTCTCGCCGAATGGGGCCGCAAGGAGCTCAACATGGCCGAGGACGAGATGCCCGGCCTGATGGCGACCCGTGCGGAATACGGCAATGCGCAGCCCCTCAAGGGCGCGCGCGTCGCCGGCTGCCTGCACATGACGATCCAGACCGGCGTGCTGATCGAGACGCTGACGGCCCTCGGCGCCGATGTCCGCTGGTCCTCGTGCAACATCTTCTCGACGCAGGACCACGCCGCCGCCGCCATCGCGGCCGCGGGCGTGCCCGTCTTCGCCAAGAAGGGCGAGACGCTGGAGGAATACTGGGACTACGTGCGCAAGACCCTCGAATGGGGTGATGGCGGCGAGCCGAACATGCTGCTGGATGATGGCGGCGACATGACGCTGCTGGTGCATTACGGCCTGAAGGCCGAGCAGGGCGACGTGGCCTTCCTGGAGAAGGCGACGAACGAGGAAGAGACCGTCTTCTTCGCGCTCATCAAGAAGTGCCTGGTGGAGAAGCCGGGCTGGTTCGCCAAGCTGGCCGCCAGCATCAAGGGCGTCTCAGAAGAGACGACGACCGGCGTGCACCGCCTCTACATCATGGCCAAGGAAGGCAAGCTGCTCTTCCCCGCCATCAATGTGAATGACAGCGTCACCAAGTCGAAGTTCGACAACCTCTATGGCTGCCGCGAGTCGCTGGTGGACGCGATCCGTCGCGGCACCGACGTGATGATGGCCGGCAAGGTCGCCGTCGTTGCGGGCTATGGCGATGTGGGCAAGGGCTCGGCCGCTTCGCTGCGCAATGCCGGCTGCCGCGTGCAGGTGACGGAAGTGGATCCGATCTGCGCGCTGCAGGCGGCCATGGAAGGCTATGAGGTCGTCACCATGGAAGACGCGGCCCCCAAGGCCGACATCTTCGTGACCGCGACCGGCAATGTGGACGTCATCACCGCCGACCACATGCGCGCGATGAAGCACCGCGCCATCGTCTGCAACATCGGCCACTTCGACAGCGAGATTCAGGTCGCTGCCCTGAAGAACTACAAGTGGGACAATGTGAAGCCCCAGGTGGACGAGATCGAGTTCCCCGACGGCAAGCGCATCATCCTGCTTTCCGAAGGCCGCCTGGTGAACCTCGGCAATGCCACGGGCCACCCCTCCTTCGTGATGTCCGCCAGCTTCACCAACCAGACGCTCGCGCAGATCGAGCTGTGGACGAAGCCCGGCCACTACGAGAAGAAGGTCTATGTGCTGCCGAAGCACCTCGACGAGAAGGTGGCGATGCTGCACCTGGCCAAGGTGGGTGCGAAGCTGACCACGCTGCGCGCCGATCAGGCGGGCTATATCGGCGTGCCGGTTTCCGGCCCCTTCAAGGGCGAAGCCTACCGCTACTGAATCCTGCGGGATTTCTGCAAAAGGGCGCGCTTCCTCACGGGGGCGCGCCTTTTTCTTTTGGTGCGGCGCCCCAGTTCTGCGGGATGGAAACCACCCTCGCCCTGATCGCGCTGTTTTCGCTCTCGCTCGCCTTTGGGGGCATGATGTTCTTCGCCGCCGTGGTGGCGCCGCTGGTGTTCTCGCGGCTGCCATTCGAGCATGCGGGGCGGTTCACCCGCGCCATTTTCCCGCACTACTACCTCTGGGTTCTGGCCTGCTCGGCCGCGGCTGCCATCGCCTTGTTTCCGCTGGCCAAGGAGGCCGCCGGCATCATGGCGCTTTCCGCCGGGCTCACCCTCTGGCTGCGCCAGGTGCTGATGCGGCGAATCAACCACGCATCGGACCTTGCCCAGGCCGGCGACGCGGCGGCGAAGCGCGAGTTCGACCGCATGCACAAGCTCTCGGTGGCGGCCAATCTGGTGCAGATGGTGGCGATTGGCGCCGTGCTGGCGATGTTTGGCGTGGGGTAAGGCATGATCCGTTCAAACGGGATCGCTTGAACGGATGAAAAACGCTGGACCTGAGATTGTGTCGCGCGCCCTTGCGCGCGGAACAAGTGCCAGCGCCTCACACCATCAGCATGCCGCCATTCACATGGATGGTCGCGCCCGTCACCCAGGCCGCCTCGTCCGAGGCGAGGTAAGCGACGGCCGAGGCCACATCCTGGGCGCTGCCCATCCGCTTCATCGGGATGCGTGAGAGCAGGCCGGATTTCTGTTCCTCGTTCAGCTTGTCCGTCATCGGCGTCGCGATGAAGCCGGGCGCGACCACGTTGATGGTGACACCGCGCGGTGCGACTTCCTGTGCCAGCGCCTTGCTCATGCCGATCAGCCCGGCCTTGGCGGCCGCGTAATTCGCCTGGCCCGCATTGCCCGTCACACCCACGATGGAGGCGATGGAGACGATCCGCCCGCTGCGCCGCTTCATCATGCCGCGCAGCGCGGCGCGGGCCAGGCGAAACGGCGCGTTGAGGTCCACTTCCAGCACGGCGTTCCAGTCCTCATCGCCCATGCGCAGGGCCAGCATGTCCCGCGTGAAGCCGGCATTGTTCACCAGGATATCGAGCTTGCCATGCGCGGCCTCGATCCCCTCGACCAGGGCGGCCGGTGCGGCGGGATCATTCAGGTCGGCCGGCATGACGCTGGCGCGCTCACCCAGCTGCGCCGCCACGGCGTTCAACTCCGCCTCGCGCCGGCCGGTCAGCACCACATGCGCCCCCTGGGCGTGCAGCGCCTCGGCGATGCCGATGCCGATGCCGGAGGAAGCGCCGGTGACCAGGGCGATCTTGCCGTCGAGTTTGAACATCACGTGGTTCCTTGTTCGAGCGCTTTGGATTCGAGCCGTTTGGCGAGCCAGAAGAGCGTATGGCCTGGCGGATCATCCGGCAGGGTTCCGATGACGCTGTAGCCGAGCTTTTCGTAAAAGCCACGCGCCTGGAAGGAGGCCGTCTCCAGCCGCACGCCCAGGCAGTGCCGGGCGCGCGCCTCAGCCTCCACCGCCTGCATCAGGCGCCGGCCCCAGCCCTGCCCGCGCAGCGCGGCAGGCAGGAACAGCAGCTCGATCCGCACCCAGCCATGACGCGAATGGCCCAGCGCGCCGCCGATGGTGCGGCGCTCCGTATCGCGCAGCAGCACGGCAAGGTCGAGGCGGTCCCGGCCGCGCAGCCCTGTCGCCGCCTCATTGAAGCCGACCAGGCCATCGAGGATCGCCGCCTGATCCGCCGCGTCGGGCTGGTCCGTGACGTGCAGGATCATGCGGGGCCGAAGCGCTTCTTCAGGAAATAGCGCGCATGGCCGGGCGGTGAATCGGGCAGCGTGCCAAAGAGTTCGTAGCCGCGCTTCTCGTAGAAGGGCCGCGCCTGCCAGCTCAACGTGTCCAGATAGGCGCCGATGCATCCGCGCGCCTGCGCCTCCGCCTCGATGCGGTCGAACAGCGCGGTGCCGAGGCCCTGGCCGCGCAAATCCTCCGGCAGATACACCATGAGCACATGCAGCCAGGCGCCGTAGCAATGCGCCTGAATGCCGCCGGCGGGCGCGTCCTCACCCTCGCGGAAGACCAACAGCCGGAGCGGCTTGTAGCCATGCTCGCCGACGAAGGGGCCGTTGAAGGCGCGAAATCCCTCGACGAGCACATCCAGCAGCGGCGTCTCCTCCGCCTCGGAGAGGACAAGCCGCGTCACAGGGATTTCAGGAATGCTTCGATATCGGCCGGGTTGTTGATGGCCAATGCCGCGGCTTCGGGCGCGTTGCGCTTCATCAGCCCGGTCAGCACGCGGCCGGCGCCGACCTCGGCGAAGCGCGTGCAGCCGGCGGCGACCATGGCGGCCACGCATTCGCGCCAGCGCACCGTGCCCGTCACCTGGCGCACCAGCAGGCCGCGGATTACATCAGGGTCCGAGACGGGGGCGGCCGTCACATTGGCCACGACCGGCACGGCCGGATGCGCCATGGCGGCCTTGGCCAGGGCCTCCTCCATGACGCGGGCGGCGGGCTCCATCATCGCGCAATGGAAGGGGGCCGAGACGGGCAGGATCATGGCGCGCTTGATGCCGGCGGCCTTGGCGACCTCCACGGCGCGCTCCACGGCGGCCTTGGCGCCCGAAATCACCACCTGGCCACCGCCATTGTCATTGGCGACCTCCAGCACCTGATGCCCCTCCGGGCCCTGGGCAGCCTCGGCGCAGATGGCGGCGGCCTGTTCGGCCTCGGCGCCAAGCAGTGCCGCCATGGCGCCCTCACCGGGGGGGACGGCGGCCTGCATGGAATCGCCGCGCAGCCGCAGCAGCCGCGCGGCGGTGGCGAGGTCAAAGCTGCCCGCCGCCGTCAGCGCGCTGTATTCGCCGAGGCTGTGCCCAGCCACCAGCGCCACCTGGCGCGACATGTCGAAGCCGCCCTCCTTGCCCAGCACGCGGCAGATGGCGACGGAGACCGCCATCAAGGCGGGCTGCGCATTGGCCGTCAGGGTCAGTTCCTCACCCGGGCCTTCGAACATGAGGCGCGAGAGCTTCTGGCCCAGCGCGTCATCCACCTCCTGGAAGGTTTCGCGCGCGATGGGGAAGGCATCGGCGAGGTCGCGGCCCATGCCGGGGGCCTGGCTGCCCTGGCCGGGGAACACAAAAGCGAGTGACATGGCAATTCCGTGAATGGCGTGTGTGCAAGCCCCTTCGCGCCGGGGCGCCTGCAAGTCAACGGGTTGGGCTCATTCGGCCCGGAAAGGGCGCGGGCGGGGGCAAAACGCCCCGCACGGCTATTCCGGCGTGAAGCCGGAGGCGCGGACGATCGGCCCCCATTCCTCCCGCTCGGTCCGGATGCGCGTGGCGAAGGCGGCGGGGCTGGCCGAAACGCCGGGGCTGAAATCCAGCCGCTCCAGCGCGGCTCGCATCTCGGGCGTGGTGCCCACCTGGGTGATAGCCGCGAAGAGGCCCTGCACCACCGGTGCCGGGGTGCCGGCCGGCAGCAGCGCGCCGAACCATTCATCCTTGGTCAGTGCCGGATGGCCGAGTTCCTGGAACGTCGGCACATCGGGAAAGCGCGGGTTCCGCGTGGCCGAGGAGATCGCCAGCATGCGAAGGCCGACGCCGTTTTGCGGCGAAACATCCCCCAGCACGCCCATGAAGGCATTGAGCCGCCCGGCGATGAGATCCTGCACCGCCGGCACCGAGCCGCGATAGGGCACATGCGTCATGCGGATACCCAGCGCCTGGGCCAGCATCAGCCCCATGAAATGCGGCGAGGCGCCGGCCGCGGGCGAGGCGAAGGGAATCTCATTGGGCTGCGCCCGCGCCCAGGTGGCGAATTCGGCTAGGTTGCGCGCCGGATGCGTCATCGGAATGCAGAAGGCGAAGGGAAAGGTGCAGACCGTGCTGACGGGGATGAGGTCGGTCAGGGCGTCATAGCGCACATCGCGCGGGAAGATGTGCGGCTGCAAGGTCAGCATGGAGGCCGGCGTCTGCAGATAGGTGGTGCCGTCCTTCTCGGCATCGCGCACGAATTCCACGGCAATGCGCCCGGCGGCCCCCACCCGGCCCTCGACAATGAGGTTGGGCGCGAAGATGCCGCGCAGCCGCTCGGCATAGATGCGGGCGACGATGTCGGAACTGCCGCCGGCCGGAAAACCGATGACGATGCGCGCATTGCGCGGGACCGTCTGGGCGCGGGCCAACGCCGGCATGGCCAGCGCCAGGCCGGCACCCAGCAGGGCGCGGCGTTCGAAATGGGTCATGGGCGTTTCTCCGTCGGCTTTTTCTGCGGCGGAGCTTAGCGAAAATGGCGTTGTCTTGCGAGGGGTTGCGGCTGGAATGACCGCGGCCGCGGCTGGCTTGGGAGAAATCGAGGGGCGCTGCCCCTCACCCCGGCAGGAAACCCCCCGCAGCAAGCTGAGTTTCCTGCACCTTCGGTCAGGCGTCTTCAATCATCCCGTGATGCCCGGGCTAGGCTGCTTCGGCCGGGGCGCGCAGCGTCAGGGCCAGCGCATGCAGCCCGGTGGCGAATTCGGCATCCACCGCGGCATGCACCGCGCGGGAGCGCGCCACGCGGTTCATGCCCGTGAAAGCCTCGCTCACCAGAACAACGCTGTAATGCGTCTCACCACCCGGCGCGGCGCCGGCATGGCCGGCATGGCTGGCGCTGTCATCCGCCACCTCCAGCCGAAGGGGGGCGAAGCCGGCGGTGAGGGCGGCACGGATGCGGTCGGCGCGATTGTCCATGCCGCCGAGATTCCTCCATGTCTTCGCCGTTGCCAAGCCCGGATGTCGCACCCATAAAGTTCTGATGGCGCGACGCGCGAGCTTCCAACCCCAGACCGACCCGAAGGCCCCCCCCCGGGGCTGCGATGCGCCCGGCTGCGCGGCGGCCGGGGAGTTCCGCGCGCCCAAAGACCGCAGCCTGCGGGAATATCTCTGGTTCTGCCTGGAACATGTGCGCCAGTACAATTCCGGCTGGGATTTCTACCGCGGCATGGGCCCGGGCGATATCGAGACCTCCATCCGCTCGGATACCGGCTGGCAGCGCCCCACCTGGCCCTTGGGGCGCCTTGGCGGCATGCGCCTGGATGCGGAGCGCATGGTGGACCCGCTCGGTATCCTGCGTGAGACGGCGCTGCACGAGAAGCGCCGCACCCCGCCGCGCAGCGAGGCGCCGGCGGAGTTGCGCGCCGCACTCGGCCTGCTCGAACTCGAATGGCCGCTCGATCCCGCGACGCTGAAGGCGCGCTACAAGGAACTCGCGAAGCGCTACCACCCGGATACCAATGGCGGCGATCGCAGCACCGAGGACCGGCTGAAGGATATCAATCGCGCCTATTCGCTGCTGCGGCAGCGGGTCGGGCGCGCGGTCTCCGCGGCGCAACCGGCCCATGCCGGATGACTGCCACGTGTTTCCGGCGGCCTGGGTAGCCCAATCCCATGGCCTGCCCTAACATTCACCATAACTGATGTGCCCACCTCCATTGAACGAAGCGGAAGCGTGATGACCAAGCTGGCCCAATCTGGCGACGTGAGCCCAACCTCGGCGATCAACCTGCCGGATATCACCGTGAGCGCGCGCGAAGTCTTCGGCGTGGACATTGATATGGAGGTGCCCGCCTATTCGGTCCGCACCGAGCATGTGCCCGAGCTCGACCCCTCCTATCGCTTCGACCGGGAGACGACGCTCGCCATCGTCGCGGGCTTTGCGCATAACCGCCGGGTGATGATCCAGGGCTATCACGGCACCGGAAAATCCACCCATATCGAGCAGGTGGCGGCGCGGCTGAACTGGCCCTGCATCCGCGTGAACCTGGACAGCCACATCAGCCGCATCGACCTGATCGGCAAGGACGCCATCGTGCTGAAGGATGGCAAGCAGATCACCGAATTCCGCGAGGGCATCCTCCCCTGGGCCCTGCAGCATCCCTGCGCCCTGGTGTTCGACGAATATGACGCCGGCCGCCCGGATGTGATGTTCGTGATCCAGCGCGTGCTCGAAGTCGAGGGCAAGCTGACCCTGCTCGACCAGAACCGCGTGATCCGCCCGCACCCGATGTTCCGCCTGTTTGCCACGGCGAATACGGTGGGCCTGGGCGATACGACCGGCCTGTATCACGGCACGCAGCAGATCAATCAGGGCCAGATGGACCGCTGGAACATCGTGGCGACGCTGAACTACCTGCCGCATGCGCAGGAGACCGAGATCGTCATGGCCAAGATCGGCACGACCGATCCCAAGATGAAGAAGCAGGTCGAAGCCATGGTCGCGCTGGCCGACCTGACGCGCGCCGGCTTCATCGCGGGCGATATCAGCACCGTCATGTCGCCCCGCACCGTCATCACCTGGGCGGATAACACGCGCATCTTCGGCGATATCGGCTTCGCCTTCCGCCTGACCTTCCTCAACAAATGCGATGAGGCCGAGCGTTCGACGGTGGCGGAATACTATCAGCGCTGCTTCAACGCCGAGATCGCGACGGGACTCTACAAGAAGGCGGGGTGATGTGACCAAGCAGGACCTCACCCGCCAGGAAGAATTCAAGCGCGCGACGGCCGGCGTGGTCCGTGCCATCGCGCAGCAGACCGAAGTGCAGGTCGCCTTCCAGCCCGGCCCGGCCGGTGTCTCGGGCAAGCGCGCGCGCCTGCCCTTGCCCACGCGCAGCCTGCCGCCCGCCGAAATGGCGAAGCTGCGCGGTGCCGCCGATGCCGTGGCGCTGAAGCTGCGCCATCACGACGAAGCGACCCACGCCGCCCGCGCCCCCTCGCGCAAGGAAGCGCGGGAGGTGTTCGACGCGCTGGAAGATGTGCGCGTGCAATCCGTGGGCTCCCGCCACATGTCCGGCGTCGCGGCGAATCTACGCGCTCGCCTCTCGGAGGAATGCGAATCCGAGGGCTATGACCGGATGACGCGGAAGGACCAGCTTCCGCTGCACACCGCCCTCTCCCTCATGGCGCGCGAGCGCATCTCGGGCGAGCCTTCGCCCGCCGCCGCGACCCGCATCCTGGAGATGTGGCGCGACAGCCTGGACGAAAAGGCCGCGGCCGCGATGGAGGAAATGGTCTCCTCCACCGAGGATCAGGAATCCTTCGCCCGCGCCGCCCGCAAGCTGCTCACGGCACTCGACCTCGCCGAGGCCGAGATGGAGAGCGAAGCCGACCAGGATGAGGAAGGCGACGAGGGCGGCGATCAATCCTCCCAGCAGGACCAGGCCAGCGCCGGCGAGGCGCAGAGCCAGGAGCAGGAATCCATGCAGGGCGCCGAGCCCGAGAGCATGGAAGGCGAGGCCGCCGACGAGGAAGCGCAGGATAGCGAGGAAGAAGGTGCGGCCGCCGAGGGCGATGAGAAGCCCGGCGGCCCCCAGGCCCGCAAGGAAGTCCCGCAGACCGACGACACGACGCGCTATCGCGCCTTCTCCACCCAGTTCGACGAGGTGGTGGAAGCCGATGACCTGTGTGACGCGGATGAGCTGACACGTCTGCGCCAGCAGCTCGACCAGCAGTTGCAGCATCTGCAGGGCGTCGTCTCCAAGCTCGCCAATCGCCTGCAGCGCCGCCTGATGGCGCAGCAGCAGCGCGCCTGGGATTTCGACCTGGAGGAAGGCATCCTCGACGTTGCGCGCTTGGCCCGCGTGGTGGCGAACCCCACGCTCTCGCTGTCCTACAAGCGGGAGCGGGAGGCGGATTTCCGCGATACCGTGGTGACCCTGCTGATTGACAATTCGGGCTCCATGCGCGGCCGGCCCATCACCGTGGCCGCCATGTGCGCCGATATCCTGGCCCGCACGCTGGAGCGTTGCGGCGTGAAGGTCGAGATCCTCGGCTTCACCACGCGCGCCTGGAAGGGCGGGCAGTCTCGCGAGCGTTGGGTGCAGGAGGGCAAGGCGCGCAATCCGGGCCGGCTGAATGATCTGCGCCACATCATCTACAAGGGCGCCGATGCGCCCTGGCGCCGCTCGCGCCGCGCCATCGGCCTGATGCTGCGCGAGGGGCTGCTCAAGGAAAACATTGATGGCGAGGCGCTGAACTGGGCGTATCGCCGCATCCTGGCCCGTACCGAGCATCGCCGCATCCTCATGGTGATCAGCGATGGCGCGCCGGTGGATGACAGCACGCTCTCGGTCAATCCCGGCAATTACCTGGAGCGCCACCTGCGCGAGGTGATCAAGGAGATCGAGAGCCGCAGCGCCGTGGAGCTGATCGCCATCGGTATCGGCCATGACGTCACGCGCTACTACCGCCGCGCCGTCACCATCGTGGATGCCGAGGAGTTGGGCGGCACCATGATGAAGAAGCTCGCCGAGCTGTTTGACGAGGATGCTGCCGAGGCCTGGCACCGCGCCGCCGCGGAGCGCGCACCTGCCATCCTCTGACCGGGCCGCGCGGCCCGGCGCCACGGATCACCTGAACCGCCGCACCGCCCTGTTGGCGGGGCTTTCCCTGCTGCCCGCCTGCGCCGCCGATGCGGGAGCGAGCACGGCTGCGCCCCTGCCGCTCGGCCTGCCGGCCCGGCCGTTCCTGACGCCATTGGGGGCCTTGCGGCTGAATACGCCGGCCTGGGGCTTTGGCGGCTTTTCTGGGCTGCATCTTGCGCCCGATCTGACGCTGACCGCCATCAGTGATCTTGGACGCTGGTGGCGCGCGCCGCTTCTGCTGCGCGAAGGGCGGCTCATCGGCCTTGGCGATGTGCGGCATGGGCCGCTGCGCGATGCGGCCGGGGCTGTGCTGCGCCGCGGTGGCCAGGGCGATGCGGAGAGCCTGGTGCGCCTGGCCAATGGCGAATGGCTGGTCGGCTTCGAGCGTCGGCATCGGATTTTGCGCTACCGGGACCTGGGGGGGCCGGGCCAGCCCGTTGAACTGCCGCCGGGCCTGGCCGAGGCACCGCATAATGGCGGGCTGGAGGGTCTTGGCCTGCTTCGCGATGGGCGCCTGCTGGCGCTGGCCGAGCAACTGCCGGGTGAAGCGGGGCCGGAGAGCCGCGCCGCCTGGCTGGGCACCCGTCAGGGTCCGGGCATCGCCTGGCAGCCGGCGAGCTACATGCCGGCCCCCGGATTGGAGCCGACCGACCTCGCCGGCCTGCCCGATGGCGGCGCCCTGGTCCTGGAACGTCGCTTTTCCCTGTTTGGCGGCTTCACGGCCCGCCTCGCGCATCTCCCGGCCGCGATGCTGCGTGGCCCGGGGCCCTTCCTGGCCGAGACCTGGCTGGATCTGCCGCCCGATGCGCCCGCGGAGAATTGGGAGGGCGTGGCCGTGGCGCGACATGGCGGTCGACTTCTGGTGGCGCTGATTTCGGACGATAATCAGAGCCTGCTGCAGGAGACCCTGCTGCTGCTCTACGCGATGGCCTGAGAGGGTTCCGGGGGCGTCATGGGCGAGGGCGCTGCCCTCTCACACGCGCATTCGCCACCAGCGTTTTGGACTGGGCGATAGGGTTGCCAGCATCCTGGAGGATTGCCCTTTCACGCCGAGGCGAAGAAGGCGTCGCGGTGGCGCCAACTGGATCACGCCACGGATGATGCGGGCGCGCGCCGGCGGCGGATGGCCATAGTCGGACGACGCAGGAAAGACCCGGCCTCAGCTGCAGCCGGGCACGCCTGGCTGGCAGATCGAGCGGCGCCGCGCCATCATCGTCGAGTCTTCCAGCTGCGGGTCCACCAGCACGAAGCCCACGCCCGCCGCCGGGCTGGAGGGATCCGGCAGGCCGAGTGCCAGTTCGGGCGGCTGCACCGCCGTGACGATCACCTCCATGAAGGTGCCCTCGCTCGCATCCGGACGCCAGCGCTGGCGCCAGACGCTGCGCGGCAGGCCGCGGATCTGGTCGCCCCAGCTCTCGGTCTGCAGGGGAGGGCCGAGGCCGCGGGCCGCATTGCTGAAGACCTCGCTCACGGTCCGCGTGCTGTCCAAGGTCTCGAAGGCTTCGACGCGACTGACGCGCATGCCGCGCTGCGGGTCGTTCATCAGCACGACGCGGATGGAGCTGCACACCATGGCTGCCCCCCGCGGCATGCAATCCTCGTCCTCTGGCACGGCCACGATGAGCTGGCTCACGCCGTTGGGCAGCGGGCGCGGCTCCTCGATGGACAGCCAGGGCACAGCGGTCAGATGGTCCATGACCTCGGCGGCGGAACTGTCCAGCTCAATCGCGCGGGCAACGTCGAGCACGCGCAGCGCGGGAAACGCGGCCGAGAAGGCGTCTGGGCCCGGTTGCGCCCGCAGCACTGGTGCCGTCAGGACGCAGATCAAACTGGCCATGACGATCCATGTGGCCCGCATGTGTCCAACTCCTCTATCCGTCTGACAGTCCCAGTCTAATACCTTGCGATGCAACGTGTTCCATCTTAGTTTCGATTGTCTGTCATGTCTCATCAGATGAGCCAGTGGGCGATTATGCATGGGGGAGGTTCGGCGCCGAAGGTTCATCCGGGGCGCGGCTCTGCTGGCCATGGCGCAGCCCGCGCCTGGCAACGCGCAGGCGCCGTTCCAGCAGGATTGGGTGGCGTTCCAGCGTCGCTTCGTCACGCCTGAGGGACGGATCACCGATAACGGCAACCGCAACATCTCCCATTCCGAGGGGCAGGGCTATGGCCTCCTCGGGGCATTGCGGGCGAATGACCAGCCCAGCTTTGATCTGATCCTGGGCTGGACCATGGCCAATCTCCGGCGCAGCACGGATGCGCTTTTCGCCTGGCGCTGGGACCCTTCCACCAGCCCCAATGTCACCGACCTGAACAATGCGAGCGATGGCGACATCTTCATCGCCTGGGCGCTGCTGCTGGCCGCGGAGCAATGGCGAAACCCGACCTACCTGCGCCTCGGCCAGGCCATCGGGCGGGATCTCCTGCGGCGCTGCGTGGTCAATGTGGGATCGCGCTGGGTGCTGCTGCCGGGCGCCTATGGCTTCCAGAGCCCGCAGCGCATCGTCATCAACCTCTCCTATTATGCCTTCGCCGCGTTGCGCGCGATCAGCCGCCATGTGCCGGATCCCGCCTGGCCGCGGCTGGAGACGGATGGCCTCGCGCTGATCCGGGACAGCCGCTTTGGCATGTATGGACTGCCGCCGGACTGGCTCGAATTGCCGCGGGATGGGGGGCGGCCGGTGATGGCGCGGGGCTGGCCCATGCGCTTTTCTTTCGATGCCGTGCGCATCCCGCTGAATCTCTGCTGGGCGGGCCATACGGGTGAGCCCGCGGTGGCGGCCGCCCTCTCATTCTGGTTGAGCGAGGAACGGCGCAGCATGCCAGCCTGGATTGATCTGATGACCAATGTCGTGCCTGGCTATCCGGCACCGCCGGGCATGGTTGCTGTGGCGCGGCTCGCCGCCGCGGCGCAGGCCGGGCAGGGAACCATCTCCCGGATGCCCAGCGTCGGTTCCGCCCAGGACTATTACGCGGCGGCATTGGTGCTGCAGGCCAGAATCGCGTGGCAGGATCTTTCGCTGAGCACCCCCGCCCATCGCTGAACGGCAATGCTTCAGCGAAAGCGCAGCCCCTCGGGGATCAGCGCGCCGAAATACCGCGCGTAGATCTCCGCGAGGGAGCCATCTGCGGCGCGCAGAAAGAGGAGGGTGTTCAGGAAGCGCATGAGATCAGGCTGGCCCAGCTGGGTGGCCAGCCCGTAATTCCAGGACTGCAGGGTCAGTTGCGGCATGATGTCGAGGTCGGCGCGGACGAGGCGCAGGTCACGCAATTGCCAGTCATAGGTGACCGCCACATCCGCCTCGCCCAGCAGCAGGGATTCGAGGGTCCGGGCGAGGCTGGGAGTAAAGAGGGCGATGCTGCCGGGCGGCAGCCGCGCATGGGCAACATCGGCGGCAAAGGTGCCGGCCGGCATGGCGACGCGCTTGCCCGCCAGGTCGTCCATGCTGTTCAGCCGCAGGCGCGAGGGCGCGGCCAGCACCACCGACACCCGGCCATGGGGGGCGGTGAAGGCGACGCGCTGCCAGGTGCTGCCGATCAGCGGCAAGGCTGCCGCCAGCACATCGCAGCGATCCTCGAGCAGTGCCGCGACACGCTCATGCCCCTGCAGGCGGATCAGCTGGAGGCGCAGCCCCATATCCTGCGCCAGCAGGCGCGCCAGTGCGACTTCGGATCCATCCGGCCTGCCATCCGCGTCGAAGCCCCCCCAGGGCGGGGCATCCAGCCAGACGCCCACGCGAATGACGCCGGCTTCGACCGCGCGCCGCAGGATGTTCCCCGGTGCGGCCGCGCGCGCACTGAGCGGCAGCAGGCTGCCCGCCAGGGCCAAAAGCTGCCGCCGCCCATGGCGCAAGGCCGTCACAGCGTCCGCCGCACGGTGATGTCGCGGCCAAAAAAGGCGCGGTGCAGTTCGGGCAACTCCCCCTCCTGCCGGAGCAGATAGAGGAGGACGTTCAGGGCGCGCAGCAGATCATGCTCCCCGTTGTTCAGGTGGCAGCAATGCCGGAACTCCCCGAGAGCGAAGCGCGGCGTCATGGTTGGCGCGGCGCGCTGGATTTCGACCGCGTGGTGGTCAGGGACGATGGCGACCTGAATTTCGCCCAGGGCCAGGGCCTGAGCCGCCTTTTCCCAGCTGGGCACGGTGGCGATGCCAGCCTCCACCACCCCGGCCTGCCGGATCGCCGCGGCAAAGGAGCGCCCCTCCAGCACGGCGATGCGCAGCCCGCGCAAATCCATCGGCCCCCTGACAACCAGCTCTTGCGGGGTCAGCGCGAGGAGCTGGAAATACATGATGGGATCACTCAGCAGGCTGCGTAGCGCGGCCCGGGCCCCGGCAATGACGCCGCCCAAGGCCAGATCGAAACGACCTGCCACCAGCAGATCCAGCATCTCGCCGCGTGGCACCTGCACGAACTCCGCCCGGACGCCCAGGCCCGAGGCGATGCGCCGCCCCAGGGCGGGCAGATAGCCCTGCGGCACGCCACCCGCAGAGAGGCTGGCCGCCGCGGTGCCCTCGATCTGCACGCCCATCCGCAGCACACCGGCTTGCAGCACCCGCCGCAACGAACCATCGGGTGCCGCATCGGCGGGGCGCGCCGCTGCCAGGGGCAAGCCGGCCAGGGCGGCAAGCAGCGTCCGGCGCGTCAGGGGGCGGCGCTGCACGGCTCAGTTCCTCGTGCGTTGCAGGCGGGACCAGGCTTCCGCAGCCAGGCCCAGCGCCGCCTCCGGAGCGAGGGTGCCCAGGCAAATGGCCGGCCAGAGCGGATCGGTCAGGGCCTGCCAATTGCCGAACCAGGGCGAGATGGTGTCCTTGTTGCGAACCGAGTCCAGCTGGCTGCGCAGGATTTCGCTGCTGCCGCGGCTCCATTCCGTCACGTAGTCATTCACCTCAGGGTCGGTGTAGAGCGGCGTGGGGCAGAAGGGCAGGCCGGCGTACAGGAGCAGGCGCTTGGCCATGGCGTATTGGCCGGTCTGGTCCCTGCCGCCGAAGGCTTCCAGGAAGGTCACGGCGTTGCGCAGTCTTTGCAGATTGGAGGCAGCGGCCGAGGTGAGCGCATACATCCGCACCCAGCCGCAGGTTTCATGGCGCTGCGCATCGCCGCCATTGGGCATCAGCGCCACCCGGAAGCTGCCCGCCTCGGCAAACTGGGCGGGGTTGTTCAGGCTGCGCAAACGGTAGCTCGGCAGGATGGCGAAGGCGTGCCGGCCCTGGCCGAAAGCCTCCAGCATCTCATCCTCGCTGACCTTGACCGCGTCGGGCGCCACGATCCGCTCATGCCGGATCATGTGCAGCAGGAATTGCAGCGCCGCGCGGGTCTGCGGCTGGTCTGCCATCACCGCTTCGCCTGTCGGCCCGATGAATGCTCCGCCGAAGCTGAAAACCAGGGTGGAGATGATTTCGATCAGCCAGGGGTCGGGCGCGAGGGCCAGGCCGAGCGGCGATGCGGAAAGGCCGCGCTGCCGGATCACCTGCGCCTGCTGCACCACCTCATTCCAGGTTTTTGGCGGTTCGGCGAAGCCGGCGCGCTCCAGCATCCGCTGATTGTAAAGGAAGCACATGTTGTCGGTGTAGTAGCCAAGGCCGTATTGCTGCCCGCGGAAGCTCACGCCGCGTTGGCACACAAGGCGCGTGTCCGGGTTGAAGCGGGTGAGGGCCGGGATGTCGTTGATCGGGCTTACCCAGCCGGCCTCGGCGAATTCGGGCAGCCAGGCATCGGACAGCCAGATCACATCGGCCGGGCCTTCATTCAGCATCCGCGCGAGCAAGGCCGTGCGATAGCCGCTCCAGGGAAAGTGCTGATGCGCCACGCGCAGGCCAGTCGCCGTCATGAAGGTGGCGATCTGCTCCCGGATGGCGGCCTGCGTGCTTTCGGTGGCTGTCCAGCTGACGAAATTCACCGTCTGCGGATCTGTCGGCTGGGCTGTCGCGGGGGCGGTGAGCGCCGTGGCCAGCCCGGTGCCGAGAAGGGCGCGGCGCGGCATGGCAGGCAGGGGGGGGAGCGACATCAGGCCTCAGCTTGGGAAGGGAGGAGTGAGGGTCAGCCCGGTTTCCTGGCGGAACAAGCTGGGCAGGCTGCCATCCAGCTGGAGCTCCTCGATGATCTGGTTCAACGCCCGCATCAGGTCATGGGCGCCATAGGCCACGGCGCCGCCAAAGGGGCTGCTTGTCAGCGCGAATTGAGCGCGCAGCCCGGCGCCGGGAAAGCGGCGCATCATCAACCGGGCCATCACATTGGTCACGATGACGCCATCCACCAGGCCTTGCAGCAGGTACTGCGCCAGCAGCCAGGGGTCGGAGACGGGCAGCAAGTCAGGCAGGTCACTGAGGGTTCGCCGTTCCGCGATGGCGGGAGCGAGGACCGTGAGCGTCGCCAACCTCTGGCTCTGGAGGTTTGCGCGGTCGCGATAGCTGCCCCCCTGGCCACGGCCGAGCAGCACCAGGTCCAGTGAAAGATGCGGTGTGCAGAACATGACGTCCCGCAATAACTCCCTGGTGAGCGGCGGTGCGAGGAGAAGGTCTACCTCCCCCGCGAGCAATCCGCGCCGGCCGTCACCCGGGGCCTGCTCCGTCTGGAGAGCCGCGCGGATGCCCAGCCGCTCAGCGATCAGCAGGGCCATGCCCTCATGGAAGCCATCCCGCAGGCGCGCTGTACCGCCATTTTCCTGCGCCAGAAGCTCGGCCGCCCAGAAGCCGATGCTGACGCGCAACACGCCGCTGCGCGCCACCCGCGTAAGGGAGCCATCCCCCTCCTGCCCCCAGGCTGGTCCCGCCAGGAGGGCCGGAACGGCAAGCAGCGCCCGTCGGCTTGGGAGCACAGGCGCGGATCCGCGCCGCGTGGCGTGGAGGCTGCCCGATCCTAGGCGCCGATCGCTCATCCGGGTCTGGACCTTTCTCTCAGTTCCGGTTTTTCGAGAGGTTGCAAGGCGGGCCAAGCACCATGTCATTGGGATCATATGACATGAGCATCCAACGCACGTTGATTTGCCGCAAGTTGCGCTGGGAGCATGGCGCGGCGGATGTTCCATGCGGTCAGCCCGACCCCCGGCCCGACGCGGGTCCTGGCTTGCAGCGATTTGCCGCGTGATGCTGCCGCAAGCCCAAGCTCGGGCCGGCTCATGATGACGGATCGCAGCTGGGTACCGCCGGCACTGCCCCGCGATCCCGGCGCATGGATGGGAGGGACGCCGGGTTGCTCTCGCCTGTCAGGGAGATCGGGTCCTTATTGGCGAAAGCGTGGGCGGAGCCGCCACCGCATGGGGCACCCGACCGCCCCGGTGAGCTGAACGACCACCGGCCGCATGCGCGATGATCCCGCCGGCAATTCAGCCCCAGGGCCGCGCCTGTATCCGGCGATGGCAGCGTGCTCTTTCGCTTGGTTGAGGCAATCCCAGAGGCCTCACCCCAAATTCGCTGCCATCCGCTCGGGCGGGAGGGACAGGAATGCCCGTGCGCCGATCCCGGGCGCTGCCTCGATCACCAATTCCCCGCCATGCGCGCGCAGCAGGGAGCGCGCGAGTGAGAGGCCGAAGCCCAGCCCGCGCGAGCGATCGGCCGCGCCGTCATGCGCGGCGGGCGCCAGATCCTCGATGGCAAGGCCCACCCCTTCATCCTCGATGACGATGGAGGCGGCGTGCGGCCGCAGATCGGCACGGATATCAATCACATCCGCCTCGCAGGTGGCGCGGGCGGCGCGGCCCAGGACCTGGACCAAAGCGCCGCGCAGCGCCCGCCGATCCGCGGTGACGGCCAGGTTCTCGATGGCCGGCGCGATGCGCCAATGCCGCTTGCCCGGCCCCAATTGGGCGCCGGCGATGGCGACAGCCTCGCGCAGGATGGGAGCGAGGGGGAATCGCTCCTCGTTCAGGCCGCGGCCCGGGACAACGCCGGCCGCTTCCTCGGCGGCGGCATCGGCCAGGGCGAGCAGATTGCGTGCCTCGCCTTCAAAGGCGCGGCCAGTCTCCCGCGCATCCGTGGCGAGCACCTGGGCGCGGCCCAGAAGCGCCAGGCCGAGGCTGTTAAGATCGCGCGAGAGGAGGCCGAAGCTGCGGGCGCGGGCCTCGGCCAGGTCACGCTGCCTGGCGGCCTCCGCTACCAGGCGGGGCAGGCGCATCGTCGCGAGGGTGGCGGCAAGCCCGGCCACGACGGCGAGGAGGGCGAGGAGTGTGTGGAGGGGGTCTATCGTCATGGGCCGATTCTGGCCGGGAAACGGTTAACGCCGAGTAAATGCCAGATTGGCACGAGTCCCAATAAAACATTGCGCCCTCGGGCAGAGCCAGAGCATCAGAGCGTAACTCGTTGTTTTACCGAGATGTCAGGGGGCTCAGATGAATCCCACCAAGGCCCAACCGGCCAGCGAGCGGGCAGGAGCAAGTCAGCCGCGACACGGCGGCGCTGCGATTCGCACGGAACGAATGGGCGCTTCGCGGGCGAGTTGCCCGGCCGCGCCCCTAGCCGAAGGAGAATGCCCGTTGCCGGGCATTCTCGAAGCGTGGCTCAGGCCGCGGCCTTCTTGGCCTGGGCGCGCAGGATGCGGCGCTTCAGGACCAGCGCCTCGGGCGGCAGGTTGCGCGGCTTGGTGGTCATCAGGAAGGCGTCAATGCCGCCATTATGTTCAATGGTGCGGATGCCATTCGTCGTCAGGCGCAGCTGGATCGAAACCGCCAGCACATCCGAGTAGAACGAGGTTTCCTGCAGGTTGGGCAGGAAGCGCCGGCGGGTCTTGTTGTTCGCGTGGCTGACATTGTTGCCAGACATAACGCCCTTGCCGGTGATGCCGCAGCGGCGAGCCATGGTGATGATCCTGCAAACTGAGCGCGCACGGGACTCCCGGCGCGGATGTAAATCGGAGGCCGGCGTATGCGGCAGGCCTGGAGCAGAGTCAAGCGCCGGCCGCGTGGCTCAGCCCTTCGGCAGCGTCGGCAATTGGCGCAATTCGCCGGCCTCCACGCTGGCCAGCGCCTGGCGCAGCACACCCGCGATGGAGCGATCATCCATGCTGCGCGAAAGCAGGCCCAGCGCCCCGCCCAACAAGGCGGACGCCGCCGAGATGGGCGCGATCTGCTGCTCCAGCATGTACTCGATCGCCTTGTCCACGACCGAGCCCGCATGGCTCAGATCCTCGGGCGCATCTCCATCCGCAGCTTGCATCTTCCGGCCACTCCAAATCAGATCAGGCAGATGGGGCCGCCGGCGTGACCAGGAAAGAGGCCAAAGCTTAAGGCTGTGTCATCCCGGGCGCCTTTGGCCAGGACGGGGGCCATGAAACCAGGCTCAGCGATGCGCCGTGACGCCTGACCCCGATGACGCCGCCCCGCGATCCGCCGGGCCTGGCGGCACCAGATACAGCGCCGCCGCGAAGGTGAAATACACCCCCAGCACGAGCGCCCCGCTGAACCAGGCGGTCCGGCCACCCCCGCAGATGATCAGCGCGGTCAGGGTGGAGAGCATGATCATGATCACGGCCCCCATCCAGAAATGCAGATCCATCGGGCTCGGGCCGATGACGTAGCTCGCCAGCACCAGCATCGGCGCCACAAAGAGCGCGATCTGCGAGGCGCTGCCCAGCGCGATGCCGATGCTCAGATCCAGCCGGTTCTTGCGCGCGGCCGAGAAGGCGGAGGTCATTTCCGCGGCCCCGCCCACCAGCGACACGACCACGAAGCCGACAAAGGCATCGGACATGCCCATGCCTGCCGCCGCTTCCTGGACCGAGCCCACGAAGATTTCACTCACCCATGCGACCAGGAGCGTCACGCAGGCCAGGGTCCCCATCGCAAGGCTGATGGGCCAATCCTCATCCACCGCCGCATGATCCGCGCCCTGGAAGATCTCCCGATGCGTCCTCAGCGAGAAAACGAGGCCGAGCCCGTAGATGCCGATCAGCAGGACCGCCAGCAGCAGGCTGAGATCCTGCAGCCCCGCACCCCCATCGTCACTCCGGAAGGCCACCACGCTGGACGGCACCAGCAGCGCGATGGTGGCGAGGAACAACTGGCTGGCCTGCAGCCTGGCGCCGGCGATCTGGAAGCTCTGCGTATGGTGCCGCAGCCCGCCCAGCAGGAGGGAAGCGCCCAGCATGAACAGCGTGTTGGTGACGATGGCGCCGGCGATGGAGGCCTTGACCAGCATGTACTCGCCCGCCGCCAAGGCGGTCATGGCGATCACCAGCTCAGTCAGGTTGCCCAGCGTGGCGTTCAGCAGCCCGCCCACGGTATCGCCGGTCCGGGCTGCCACCGCCTCGGTCGCGCGACTCAGCAAGGCGGCCAGCGGGATGATCGCCAGCACGGCCAGGATAAAGAGCAGCGTCGCCGCCTCGGGCCGGAGATGCTCGGCCAGCAGCACGGCGGGCACGAAGACCAGAAGCCAGAGCAAAGGGTTCTGTCGGATGAACAGCCAGAGGGGCCGCATCACGACGCCCTCGCCTTCGATTGCCGCATGCCCAGCACCCCAGCCATCCGCGCATCGGGAGGATGCGCGGAGCGGGGCGCATTTTACCCGCGCGCGCCCTCTTCCGCCTTGCGCGCGCTCAATCCGCTGCCGAATTGCGCCTGGGCCTGGGCGAGTGCCGCGGCTTCCGCCGCGGCCACCGCCTCGGATTGGCGCCGCCACATCTCGGCGTAGAGCCCATCGGCCGCGATCAGCGCGCCATGGGTGCCGCGTTCGGCGATGCGGCCATCCTCCAGCACCATGATCTCATCCGCCTCCACCACGGTGGAAAGCCGGTGCGCGATGACCAGCGTGGTCCGCCCGCGCGAGACATCGCGCAGGGAGGCCTGGATCTCCTGCTCGGTGCGGGTATCCAGCGCGCTGGTGGCTTCGTCCAGGATCAGGATGCGCGGGTTCTTGAGGATGGTGCGCGCAATCGCCACGCGCTGCTTCTCGCCGCCCGAGAGTTTCAGCCCGCGCTCGCCCACGCGCGTCTTGTAGCCATCGGGCAGCTTGAGCACGAAATCATGCACCTGGGCGAGTTTCGCCGCCTGCACTACCTCTTCCTCGGTCGCGTCAGGCCGGCCATAGGCGATGTTGTAGCGGATGGTGTCGTTGAACAGCACCGTATCCTGCGGCACCACGCCGATGGCCTGGCGCAGGCTGTCCTGCGTCACCTGGCGCAGATCCTGGCCGTCAATCAGCACCGCGCCGCCGGTCACGTCATAAAAGCGGAACAGCAGGCGGGAGATGGTGGATTTGCCGGCACCCGTCGGCCCCACAATGGCCAGCATGCGCCCGGGCGGGACCTCGAAGCTGATGCCCTTGAGGATCTCGCGGTCCGGCCGATAGGCGAAATGCACGTCCCGAAAGGCGACCGCGCCGGAGGCAACGACCAGCGGGGCGGCATTGGGCGCATCGGCGATTTCGCGCGGCACATCGAGCAGGAGGAACATCTCCTCCATGTCGGTCAGGCCCTGCTTGATCTCGCGATAGGCGAAACCCAGGATGTTCAGCGGCAGATACAGCTGGATGAGATAGGCATTCACCATGACGAAATCGCCGACACTCATCGTGCCGCCCGCGATGCCCCGCCCGGCCAGCAGCATGACGATGGTCAGCCCCGCCGCCATGATCGCCGCCTGGCCGGCATTGAGCATGTTGAGCGTGGTTTCCGAGCGCACATAGGCGGCCTCATAGCGCGTCAGGCTCTCGTCGTAGCGGCGGGCCTCGTGCCGCTCATTGTTGAAGTATTTCACCGTCTCGTAGTTCAGCAGGCTGTCCACCGCCTTGGTGTTGGCCTCCTGGTCGGTGTCGTTCATCACGCGGCGGAACGCGAGGCGCCAATTGGTGAAGATCAGCGTGAAGGCGATGTACCCGCCGATCGTGATCAGCACCGTCAGCGCGAAGGACAGCGCGAAAAACCACCACAGGATGGCCGCGACGAGGAAGATCTCCACGATCGTCGGCAGGATGTTGAACAGCATGAAATTCAGCACGATGGCGATGCCACGCGTGCCGCGCTCGATCACGCGGCTCAGCCCCCCGGTCGAGCGGTCCATGTGAAAGCGCATGGAGAGCGCGTGCATATGCTCGAAGACACTCAGCGCCACGCGCCGCGCCGCGCGCGCCTGCACCTTGGCGAAGACCGCGTTGCGCAGTTCCGCCAGGGCCGAGGACATGACGCGCAGCAGCCCGTAGCCGATGACCAGCGCTACGGGGATGGCCAGCATGGCTCCCACGCCGGCCTTGGGCGCCAGCGCATCCACCGCCCGCGCATAGGCAATCGGCACCAGCACATTGGCCGCCTTGGCCGCGACCAGGCAGACCACCGCGATCACCACGCGGATCTTCAGCCCGTCCTCCCCCTCCGGCCAGAGGTAGGGGAGGATGGTCCGCAGGGTCCGGCCGTGATTCGTGGTTTTCGCGCTCATTCCTGTCATGTGGCGCGTGGCGCGGGATTTGGGAACCACTGGCCCCCGCGAAGCCTCTCTTCCCGTGGGGCGCCGTCCCTGCCACATGCCGGGCATGAGCAAACCCCTCTCCCGCCATATCGAGGCCTGCAACAATGCGCCCTCCCCCGCGCACCTCCTGCCGTTCCACTTCGGCGCGCAGCAGGTGGGCTGGGTCTCGCCCGAGCTTGCCCGGGCGCTGACCTTCCTGCCGCGCGATTTCCATTTCGAGGGCCGCGGCGTGGCCATGGCCGGACGGCTGCGCAGCGCGGGCCAGCGCAGCGATGCACTGGCCTCCGCCGCGCAGAGCCTGGCGCGGCAGGGCTTCGGCCGCCTGCGCGGCGAGTTGTTCGATATCCGCGCAGCGGCGGAAGGGCCGGTGCTGGGCACGCTGGACCGCGGGATGATTCCGCAATTCGGGGTGATCGGCCAGGGTGTCCATCTGAACGGCCTGGTGCGCCGCGCCGATGGGCTGCACATCTGGGTCGGGGTGCGGGCACGCAACAAGGCGGTGGCGCCGGGCGCGCTGGATAACCTGGTCGCCGGCGGCATACCGGCCGGGCTCTCCGCCGAGGAGACCCTGTTGAAGGAGGCGGAGGAAGAAGCCTCCCTGCCGCCCGAACTGGCCGCCCAGGCGAAGCGGACCGGCCGCCTCTCCTACATTTTCACGGGCGAGGAAGGCCTGCGGCGGGATGTGCTGCACGTCTTCGACCTCGATCTGCCCGAGAGCTTCACGCCCGAGCCCCATGATGACGAGGTGGAGCGCTTCGAGCTCTGGCCGGCGCCGCGCCTGCTGGAGGCGCTGCGGGAGACTGAAAGCATCAAGTTCAACGTCAACCTGGTGCTGATGGACCTGTTCCTGCGGGAGGGGCTGATTGACCCCGCGGGTGCCGAAGGCCGCGCCCTGCGGGAGGGGCTGAACCAGGGTCCGTGATGCGGCGCCTCCTCAGGCCGCATCCAGCCGCAGCACCCGCCCGCGCGATTCATCGGTCAGCAGCAGCAATCCCCCATCGGGCGCGAACAGCACCTGGCGCAGCCGGGCGCGCCCCCAGAGCAGCCGTTCCTCGCTCACCACCCGATCACCGTCCATTTGCAGGCGAAGCAGGCCGGGCGTGTTCAGGCAGGCGACATAAAGCGCCCCACGCCACAGCGGCTGGGCATGGACCGGGGCGAACTGGATGCCCGAGGGGCTGACCGAAGGGGCCCAGTGGCGCAGGGGCTCGGTGATTCCGGGGCCGGAGGTGCGGCCGCCGGCGATCTGCCGGCCGGAATATTCGCGCCCATAGGACACTTCGGGCCAGCCGAAATTCCGGCCGGGCTGGATCAGGTTCAGCTCATCGCCGCCGCGCGGGCCCAATTCCGCGACGAGGAGCCCGCCCGTCGCCGGGTTGAAGGCGATGCCCTGCGGGTTGCGATGGCCATAGGTGAAGATCTCCCCGCGCAGCCCCTCGCGCCCGAAGAAGGGGTTGTCGCGCGGGATTTCTCCCTGGCGCGTCAGGCGGATCACCTTGCCGGCCAGGTCGTTCAGCTTCTGCGCGCGTTCGCGGTTTTCATTGCGCTCGCCCGTGGTCAGAAAGAGATGCGCGCCATCGGGCGAGAAAGCGAGGCGCCCGCCATAATGCAGCCGGCCGCGCGGCTGGGCGGGTGCGGCATCCAGCACGGGGCGCACCCCTTCGATCCCGCGGGGCGTGAGGCGCGCGCAGGACAGTCGCGTCAGCACGCCGCCTTCCACCCATGTGGCAGCGGTGAAGAAGATTTCGGCGCTGGTGGCGAAATCGGGCGCGGGCTGCAGGTCGAGCAGCCCGCCCTGGCCCTCTGCCACCACCTCCGGCAGCCCGGCCAGGGGTGGGGAGAGCCTGCCATCGGGGGACATCAGCCGCGCCCGGCCCGGCCTCTCGCTCACCAGCAGGCGGCCATCCGGCAGGAAGCCGCCGCCCCAGGGATTCTCCAGCTCGGCGGTCAGGGTGCGCAGCCGGAACGCGCCTTTCTCGCTTTGAAACACGTCCCCGGCGGCTTGCGCCGCGGCAAGGCCGGGGGCCGCGAGGAAGCTGGTCAGGAGAGGGCGGCGGGTGATGCGCATGGGGCGGGTTCCGGGCTGTCTTTCGCTCAGATAGGCACGATTTGTCACCCGGCAGCGTTTCCCGACGCGGGGAAGTTGCGTTATGGCGGGGGAATGTTCGGCCGAACCGCGTGACCCGCGCGAATCCAGCCCCCCCTCGCTTGCGTCCCCGCACGCGCTTCGGCGCGCGGCGGCGCGTGGCCGCGCGCCGGGAACCCCAACCCCCCAGCTGGCGCCCAAGCCCGCCGCGCGCGCGCTGGCGTGCGCCCGAGCCGACCAGGCCGATCTTCGGATTTCCGGGCTTCTGGCTGGGGTCCATCGCGGCGCATCTGCTGATCGCGGCGCTGTTCTTCTTCTGGCCGGAGCCGCGGCAGCGCCCCCCCGAGCAAATGCCCCCGCCAAGCTTCGATATCGTCTTCGAGAGCGGCCAGCCGGAACAGCCCATGGCCGAGCCGGTGGACGGCATCGAAACCCCGCCGCAGCCGCCCACCCCGCCCAATCAGGCGGAGGTGCCGCCCCCGCCGAATGCCCCCCCGGTGCCCTCGCAGCCGGCCCTGCCGCCGATCCAGCAGGCCTTGCCGCTGCCGCCGCCCCCCTCGCCAATCCCGCCGCCGCCGGCCCCCTTGCCCCCGATGGCGCAGCCCCAGCCGCCGCCCGTTCCGCAGCCGCCCCGTCCTGAGCAACCGGCCGTCGCGCAGGCGCCTTTGCCGCCCTTGCCGGGTGCCGTGGAGCTTTTCACCCCGCCCACGGAATTGCGCATTCCGGACCGGCTGGCCGAAAGCCTGCCGCCGCCGCCCCCGCCAACGCCGCCCGCGCCACCGCAGCGCCAACCCAGCCCGCCACAGCAACAGGCCCAGCGCCCGCAGCAGGCCCAGCCCAATCTGCCCGGAATCTGGGCGCCTGGCGGCGTGCAGCTGGGCCGCCCCGCCGCCCCCCCGGCCGGCCGGCCCCAGGCGCGCGGCACCGACACGACGGTGGATCCGCGCTTCCTGGAGGGCAGGCCGCGCACCGACCCTTCGGTCCGGGTCACGGGCGCCCAGGTCGGCGCCGATTGGCGGGCGGCCTTCCGCCGCTGGCTGGACCAGAATCTGAGCTACCCGCAGCGCGCCATCGCACTGGGCGAGGATGGCACGGTGCGCGTGATCGTGACGGCGGCGCCGGATGGCACGGTGCGCAATGTGCGCCTGGCCGGGCCTTCCACCTCGCCCTCGCTGAATTTCGGGACGACCTTTCCCTTCCAGGGCGCCCGGCTGCCTGCCTTCCCACCCGGATCGGACCCGAATGGGGTCACGATCGAGCTGACGGTGAATTATCTCCTGATCCGCCGCTGATTCGGAGGAGTCACAACCCACTGTTTCTGAATCCGAAACTGGAACGCCAAGGCTTTTCCACAAGTTTCTGGCGAATCGGAACAATCCAGTGCTTGTGTGTCAAGCCTGTCTTTTGCTACTCTATTTAGTATCAGGGACGGGGGATTGTATCCTATGGACTGGACCAACGAAGCCATTGACCGCCTCCGCGCCCTGTGGGCCGAGGGGCACTCCACCGCCGAGATCGGCCGCCGCATGGGCATTTCGAAGAATGCCGTGGTGGGCAAGGCGCATCGCCTTGATCTGCCGGCCCGGCCGAGCCCCATTCGCCGCGATCCGGCGGCGCCCCGCCCGGTGGCGACCGGGCGCCGCCCCACCCTGCCGCCGCTGCGCGCGGCCATGCCCATCGCGCCGCGGCGCGAGGAGCCCCGGCCGGTGGTGGAAGCGCCCGTGCTCTCCGTCGTGCCCAAGGCGCCCAGTGTCGTCCGGGCCTTCCCGCGCGTCAGCGCCAAATCCTGCTGCTGGCCGATCGGCGAGCCGGGCACCAAGGGCTTCCGCTTCTGCTCGGCCACCGCGATGGGCGGCAAGCCCTACTGCACCGAGCACGCCGCGCTGGCTTATGTCCGCGTGAAGGATCGCCGCGAAGACGCCGCCTGAACTGAGGCGAAGCCGCAAACTCAGCACCATCGGGCACGAAGTTCGTGTCCGGTGGGAGCTTCCCTTTACGCCTCCCGTCCGTCAGATTTGCCGCATGGCAAAGATCTTGGCGTTCACGGCGCAGATTCCAGGCACGGCATGCCGTGCAACGGATTGAATCGCGGGCACGGGCCGCCACCCAACCCTGAGTCCGCAAGGCAGGAACGCACCGCATGAAGGGCGTTTTGCTGCAACTTTGCGCCCTCATGATCTTTGTCATGATGGATACGCTGCTGAAGGTGATGGCGGCCGACTTCCCGGTGGTCCAGATCATCTGGGCGCGTTTCCTCTTTGCATTCCTCGCCGTCGCCATCGCGCTCAGGCTCAGCATGGGGCGCTTTCCCTGGCGGTCCCGTGCGCCCGGGCTTCAGGCGCTGCGTTCGCTGCTGCTGGCCGGGTGCAGCATTCTCTTCACGGCGGCCCTGGCCCGCATCCCGCTGGCGGATGCGACGGCGGTGGGCTTCGCTTCGCCGCTCATCACCGTCGCTCTTGCCGCCCTGCTGCTGCGGGAGCGGGTGAGCCTGCGGCGTTGGTGTGGCGTCGCGCTTGGCTTCATCGGCGTCATGGTGGCGCTGCGGCCGCCCTTCCTGACCGGCGCCGCGCTGCACTGGGCCTATCTCCTGCCCCTCGGCACGGCGACCATGTTCGCCTTCTACCAGATCCTCACCCGCCGCCTGGCTGCGCTGGATGACAGCCGCGTGACGATTTTCCACACCGGCCTTGCGGCCTCGCTCGCCACCTCGCTCGCGCAGCCCCTGGTGTTCCTGCCGCCAAATGCCCTGCAATGGGGCATTCTCGTGGCCGTCGGGGTGCTTGGCGCGGTGAGCCATGGGTTGCTGGTGCTGGCCTATGCCCGGGCGCCGGCCAGCCTGCTGGCGCCTCTCTCCTACACGCAGCTGGTATGGGCCACCTTCGCGGGCATCCTGGTCTTTGGCGATTGGCCGGATGGGATCACTCTTCTCGGCGCCGTGATCATTGCCGCCGGGGGGCTGCTGACGGCCATTCCGCAGCGCAGCCCACCGCGCGGCGCAACCTGATTCCGAGAAAGGCGCTTGCGCCCCCCCTGCCGCCGCGCTAACCCCTGACCCCGATCGAAAGGGAATTGTCACATTCCAACCTTCGGCCTTTCGGAGGGCGACCGCGCCCATCCTCGTGCCGCGCTTGACGCTGCTTCCGTCCGGAGTGCCTATCGGCGCTGGGCGGGGGTCTATGACCTGGTGTTCGGGGGCGTCTCGGCCTTTGGCCGGCGCAGCGCCGTCGCGGCCGTCAAT
Source organism: Sediminicoccus sp. KRV36 (assembly GCF_023243115.1). NCBI lineage: Bacteria > Pseudomonadati > Pseudomonadota > Alphaproteobacteria > Acetobacterales > Roseomonadaceae > Sediminicoccus > Sediminicoccus sp. KRV36. The sequence goes on along the minus strand of NZ_CP085081.1, from coordinate 4,819,597 downwards.
CGCATCTCCCAGACCGCCGGGCGACGCATCCTGGAAGTGGGTGTGGGCACCGGCCTCGCCCTGCCGCATTACCGGCCGGACCTCGATGTCGTCGGCATTGATCTCTCGCGCGAGATGCTGCTCAAGGCGCAGGAGCGTGTGGCCCAGGAACGCATCACCGCCTGCCACGGCCTGCTGGAGATGGATGCCGAAAGCACCGCCTTCGCGGATGACAGCTTCGATATCGCGGTGGCCATGTTCACAGCCTCCGTCGTGCCCGATGCGCGCAAGCTCTACGCCGAGATGTCGCGCGTGGTGCGGCCGGGTGGTTATCTGCTGTTCGTGAACCACTTTGCCGCCGATGCCGGCTTCCGCTGGTGGCTGGAGCGCAGCACCGCGCCGCTCGCCCGCATCCTCGGCTGGCATCCGGATTTCAAGCTGAGCGATCTGCTCGGCGAGGGCGAAACCGAGATCGAGCGGATGGAAGCCTGCCCGCCCCTCTCGCTGTTCACTTTGGTCGAAGTGAAGAACTGCGCCTGACAATCCGGGCGGATTGCGCCACATGATGGGGCGATGACCCATCCACCCAGGACCATGCCCGGCCGCCCACCCATCGCCTGGCAGCGGCTCATTCTTCCAAGCTTCCTGGCGCTGCCCATCCTAGCTGTGCTGTTGGGTCTTGGGTCGTGGCAAGTGCAGCGGCTGGCCTGGAAGCAGGGGCTGCTCGCGGAGCTTGCCGCCGCCCAGGCCCGCCCGCCGATCGACGCCCCCGCCAATCCCTTGCCCTTCGCGCATGTCACCGCCACCGGCCGGTTCCGCCCGGGTGCGGAGGCCATGCTCGGGCTGGAAGTGCGCGGGACGGTGCTGGGTGGCAGCCTGATCGCCGTGCTGGACCGGCCAGGCGCCCCGGCCCTTCTGGTGGAGCGCGGCTGGGCCCCCCTGGACGGCGGCCAGGTGACCCGCCCCGAGGGCGAGGTGACCCTCAATGGCTATGCCCGCTTCTCCGACCGCCGCAGCCTGCTCGCCGCGCGGGATGATCCGGCGGGGCGGCGCTTCTACAGCTTCGATGCCGGCGCCATCGCGCGCAGCCTGGGCGCGGGCGATGCGCTGCCCTATGCGCTGGTGGTGGTGGTTCCCGCAGCACCGCTGGCACCGTCCGGCCTGGGGTCCACGCCGCCGCCGCAGCGCGGGCCGGTGCCCGATGCGGCCCATGGCTTTCCGGCGCCCAATAATCCCCATCTGGGCTACGCGATCACCTGGTTCGGCCTGGCCCTGGCCTGGACCGCCATTTTCCTTCTCTGGGCCAGCAGACGGATCCGCGAGACATGAGCAACGCCGCCTATCAACGCCTGACGCATCGCGCGGCCCGCCTCGGCGCGCTGGGTGAAGCGGCCTCCATCCTGCATTGGGATGCGAGCACGATGATGCCGCGTGGTGGTGGCGCCGCCCGTGGCGAGCAGCTCGCCACCCTCGCCGGCCTCGCGCATGAGATGATGACCGCGCCCGATGTGGCGGAGGATCTGCGCGCGGCAACGGCCGAAGGCGCCTGGGAGGGCGCCAATCTGGAGCTGATGCGCCGCGCCCATGCCCGCGCCACCGCCCTGCCCACCTCCCTCGTCGAGGCCACGGCCCGCGCCAATTCCACCTGCGAGAAAATCTGGCGCGATGCCAAGGCGGCCTCGGATTTTGCCATGGTGCGGCCGGCGCTGGAGGAGGTGCTGCGCCTGCAGCGTGAAACGGCGCAGGCCCTGGCCTCCGCCACCGGCCTCTCGCCCTATGACGCGCTGATGGAGAGCTACCAGCGCGGCGTCACCGCGGCCGAGGTGGAGCCGGTGTTCGAGGCCTATGAAGTCTTCCTGCGTGACGCCCTGCCCCGCGCCGAGGAAATCCAGGCGCGCCGTGGCCCGCCCCTGCCGCTGGCCGGAACCTTTCCCGTCGGCCGGCAGCGCAAGCTGTGCCGTCGCCTCTCGCTCCGGCTCGGGCTGGAGGCGGAGCATTCCCGGCTGGATCAAAGCGTCCATCCCTTTTGCGGCGGCACGCCCAGCGATGTGCGGATCACCACCTTCTATAATGAGGCGGATCCCGCCAAGGCCCTGCTCGGTGTGCTGCATGAGACCGGGCATGCGCTGTATGAGCGCGGCTTGCCGAAGGAATTCGCGCGCCAGCCTGTGGGGGAAGCGGCCGGCATGGCCGCGCATGAATCGCAAAGCCTGATCATCGAGATGCAGGCCTGCCGCAGCGATGCCTTCCTCGCGTTTCTCGGCCCCAGGCTGCACCAGCTGTTTGGCGGTGATGCGGCGCCCTATGCGGCGGAAAACCTGGGCAGGCTCTGGCGCCGCGTATCGCGCGGGTTCATTCGCGTGGATGCGGATGAACTGACCTATCCGGCCCATGTCATCCTGCGCTTCCGGCTGGAGCGGGCCATGATCGGCGGCGAGCTTGCCATCGCCGACCTGCCCGGCGCCTGGGCCGAGGGGCTGCACGCGCTGCTCGGCATCGCGCCGCCCGATGATGCGCGGGGCTGCCTGCAGGATATTCATTGGCATGATGGCGCCTTTGGCTATTTCCCCTCCTACACGCTCGGCGCCATGGCGGCCGCCCAGCTCATGAAGGCGGCCCGCGCCGCGACGCCGGGGCTGGACCAGGCCCTGGCGCTTGGAAACCTTCGGCCGCTGGTCACCTGGCTGCGGGCCAATGTGCATGGCTATGGCGCGAGCCTGGGCTTCCAGGACCTGCTGCGGGCAGCGACCGGAAAACCCCTCGACCCGATGGATTTCCAGGAACACCTGGCGGCGCGCTACCTGCAGGATGATGCGGCGATGGAAGCCTCCGCCGCCTTCTCCCTCCGCGCGCGCGGCGAGGGGATGTTGCGTTGACAAAGGCTTGCGGCACGGATGCCGGCCTGTTGTCCTTCGGTCATTCCGCTCCGTACAACCCATGCCGCATGAACGGATGATGCGCTAGCGATGCCACATGAAACCGGCCTGATCGCCACCATCGCGCTGGGCCTGACCTTCGCGCTGTTCCTGGGCCTTGGCGCGCGGGCGCTGAAGCTGCCCACCATCGTGGGCTATCTGGCGGCCGGCATCTGTATCGGCCCGGCCACACCCGGCTTCATGGGCGATGTGGAGGCGGCGCAGCAGCTCGCGGAAATCGGCGTGATCCTGCTGATGTTCGGCGTCGGGCTGCATTTCTCGCCGCGGGAACTGGCCGATGCGCGGGGGGTGGCCGTGCCCGGCGCCATCCTGCAGATGGCGACGGCCACGCTGCTGGGCTGGGCCTTGGCGCGGCTGATGGGCTGGGGCGATGCGGCGGGCATCATCTTCGGCTTCTGCCTCTCCGTCGCCTCCACCGTCGTGCTGCTGCGCGCGCTGACCGAACGCGGCGAGCTGGCCACCACCCAGGGGCATACCGCCGTCGGCTGGCTGGTGGTCGAGGATATGGCGATGGTGGTGGCGCTCGTCCTCGTGCCGGTGCTGGCCGCCGTCACGCAGGACCGCCCGGCCGCCGGGCTGGTGATCGGCATTGGCGGGGCCGAGGGCGTGGCGCTGACCCTGCTGATCACCCTGGGCAAGGTCGCCATCTTTGTGGCGCTGATGCTGGTGGTGGGCGCGCGGGTCTTGCCCTGGGCGCTGTCCTGGGTGGGGCGGCTGCGCTCGCGCGAGTTGTTCTCCCTCGCCGCGTTGGTGACGGCGCTGGGCATCGCCTACCTGGCCTATGTGCTGTTCGGCGTGTCCTTCGCGCTGGGCGCTTTCCTGGCCGGGCTGGTGCTGGGCCAATCGGCGCTGTCGCAGAAGGCGGCCGAGCAGACCCTGCCGCTGCGCGATGCCTTTGCCGTGCTGTTCTTCGTTGCGGTCGGCATGCTGTTCGACCCGACCATCGTGCTGCGTGAGCCCTTGGCCCTGCTGGCCACCGTCCTGGTCGTGCTGATTGGCAAGACGCTGGCCGCCTATGCCATCGCGCGGGTCCGTGGGCTGACGCCGAAGGCCGCGCTGAGCATCGGCGCGGCGCTGGCGCAGGTGGGGGAGTTCAGCTTCATCCTCGCCGGGCTGGCGGTGACCGAGGGCGTGCTGCCGGAGGCCGGGCGGGACCTGATCCTGGCGGCGGCGATCATCACCATCGCGGTCAATCCCTTCATGTTCCGGCTGGCCGATCGGGTGGCGGCGAAGCTCGGGCCGTGAGGGGGATGGAGCGGGCGAGGGGAATCGAACCCCTGACATTCAGCTTGGGAATATGAAACCGCACCCCCGGAAACTGTGCCCCCGGCCCTATTGATCGCGCTGTAACCCGCCAAATACCGTCTCGACAATCATACCGGAGCATCCCATAGTATCCTGGCGCCGCGCCTGAATTGTGCCCCCGGTGTGCCCCCGGCGAAAATCGGGGGCAAATTGGGGGCAAAATCGGGGGCAAATCTAAGCTGGAAATCGGGACATGAAGCTCGCAATCACCGATGCCTTCCTTCGCACCCTCGCCCCGCCCCCCAAGGGCGAGCGACTGGAGGTGCGCGACGAAACCGAGGCCGGTCTCATTCTCCGCATGACGCATGGCGGCGCCGCGACTTGGAGCGTCCGGGGCCGGGTGGGCACCGATGGCCGGCATTCGCGGGTGAAGCTGGGGACATGGCCGGCGCTGGGCATCTCGGCGGCCCGGAGCGAAGCCAGGAAGGCCAGGGGCACCCTAGAGACGGGCGCGGACCCCGTGGCCAGCAAACGGGCCGTGCGGCAGGCCAGGAAGGCGACCAAGGAAGCCGTGAAGGCCGCTGAGGGTGAAACCGTCTCCGCCCGGCTGCTGGAATGGCAGCGCGCGCGCCTGGGCGATCCTGCCGCCCCATGGTCCCCGCGCTACGCGGCCGAGGTGGTGCGGGTGTGTGACAAGGTGATTGTCCCCGCCCTCGGCGCCAAGTTGCTGCGCGCCACTACGCGCGAGGATTGGACCGCGCTGATTCAGGGCCGCAAGGCCGATGCGGTGGCGCGGAAGGCGAAGCGGAAGACGGATGAGCCGGCGAAGCGGGGCGCCCCGGCCAAGGGTGGCGCGGGTGCCGCCGCCTTCCTCTACCGGACGGCCTCGGCCTTCCTGAACTACGCCGAGGCGCTCGGCTGGATCGCCGCGCCGATGCTGCCCCGCAAGGGTGCCGCCACCATCGCCCCGCCGCCGCCTGACCGCGCGCGGGTGCTGACCGATGCCGAACTCGCCGCGATCTGGAAGGCCGCGGATCGGGAACCGCCCAAGCTGCGGGCCTTCACGCGCCTCTTGATGCTGACCGCCGCGCGGGAGCGGGAGGTTGCCGACATGGTGGCCGGCGAATTGGACCTTGAGGCCGGGCGATGGAGCATCCCCGGCGCCAGGACAAAGAACCGCGTCGGCTATGTGCTGCCCCTCTCCCCGCTGGCACTGGCCGAGCTCCGCACGGTCTGGCCGAATGAGGTGCCGGAGCCGGGAGACTTCATCCTTGGCCGATCCGCCAGCAATGGGTTTCGGGGTTTCGGCCGGTTGAAGCTGCGCCTGGATGCAGCAAGCAAGGTGACGGAATGGCGCTGGCATGATCTGCGCCGCACGGCCCGAACCGGCATGACGCGGCTGGGTGTGCCGCGTGACCATGCCGAGGCCGCCATCAACCATATCAGCGGGCGCAGCGCGCTTGAGCGGACTTATGACCGGCACGATTACGCGCCGGAGGTGATTGCCGCCCTGACCCTCTGGCAAGCCCATGTGGCCGGCCTGGTCAGTGCATCGGCCGAGGTGGTGCCGCTACCCAAGCGGCGGCGCCCTGCCGGATAAGGTGGGAATTTCCCACCTTATCGAGTGATCCGCGCGCGGCGGTTCCGCGCATCTGAGGGCGGCCGGCACGGGAGATACGACCTCCCGAACCGGCCTGACCCCGAACTTGTGGGTGAACACATGAACGAGGCTAGGAAGATGGTTAGCACGGCAGGCACAAGCGCCGAGATAGAGCCGCTGATCTATGATTTGACGGGCGCGGCATGTCTCGCTGCGCTGGTCCTGGAGGCGATTCGGGAGGATGGCAGCCGGGCGACCTCCACCTCCGTCCGGGAGGCATTGGGATGGCTGGATAACCGCTTGACCGTAGCGGCTGAGAATATGCTGGCCGTCCATGAAGACCGCGCGACGCATTGGTTCACGATGATGGAGAACGACTCCATCCGGAAAGCACTGGATCGTGCGGCGGAGCGAGGCGAGGCGCGGGAAACTGCACGGGCCGCGCGGGCGTGGGATGGTAAGGACGCGCCTCTGACCGAGTCGTGATGTAGTCTGACCCTCGGCGGGGCAGGGCCGGCCAGCCCGCGCGGTTTCCGCACCGCGCAGCCCCGCCGCCTCTCGTGCGGAGCGCCAGCGGAGGCGCGTGCGATGGATGATAAGCCCGGCGACTCGCCGCTTCTGACGCGGCTGCGCGCCCTCGCCGCCGAGCTTGGGCCGCCCTTCGATTCGCCGCATGGTCAACGCGCATTAGGCATGCTGCTGTCTGCCCATACCGACGCCGAGCATAGGCGCGGCGCGGCCGAGGTGGCGCTATTCCTCTACAGGGAGTTGGCGCGCGCGCTGCCGCCGCGTCCCGCATCTGATCCGCTAAACCCTGCCGCCCGCCTCGGCCATCTGCTAATTTCGCCGCCAAATCCTGGCGCGGGAACAAAGCCCGCGCGCGATCAGCAAGCGATAGATGACGCTTGGATGCTCGGCCTGAATACGGATTTCGATACGCTGGCGCGCAGCTTGGTGAAGAGCGATGGCGTCACCCTCGCCGCCGCGCGGCGAAGGCTGGAACGGGCCGAGAAGCTGACGGGATTGAAGGCGCCGCGCCGGCTGGCCTTTGGTCGTCGTTCTCCCGCAAAGAAAGATCACTAGAGCCCGTTTTTTTGTGCGGATACTTGGATCGCCTCACAACCATGTTGAGGCACTCCGCAAATGTCGCACCCTACGCCTGACCCCCTACTCCCGGCCGAGCTTGCCGCCGCCGAGGTGGGGCTCTCCCTGCCGGCCTTCTGGCGGGCGGTGGCATCGCAGCGTCTTCCGGCGCCGCTGTATCCCGCGCCCAAGGCGCCCCGCTGGCGCCGATCCGAGTTGAATGCCGCCCTGGACGCCACGCGCGCCCTGCCGCGCGATGCGATGATGGCGCGGCGCGCGGCGCGGCTGCTGAAAGGGGCTGCGTAATGGCCCGGGTGACGCAGAAGATGGATCGGGGGCGTAGCATCGTGGCGCGGCCTGCCAGCGAGCATCTGAGCCAGATGCTTTGGGACCTAGCCGAGCATCTGGTAGGCGCAGCTCACGACGCAAAGGTCGAGGCTGTCCCTCCCTACGTCGAAGCCGCGCAGCGCCTATACGACCACCTATACGACCACGCCGCCGATGATCTTCAGCAAGAGCCGGGATGGGAAGCCGAGAAACAGCGCCTCGAACTGCGCTTCCTCTACAGCTTGTGTTTGTCGGTGCAGGACGAGTAGCGCCCATGCCCTCCCCCCGTGCGAATCATCTCCGGCTTGTGCCGGAGGTGCGGCAAGACGCGCCGAAAATCTTCCGCGACAAGCTGCACGCGCTGGCGCGCAGCCTCGCCATGGTGCCGGCAACCGGCAATGAGCCGGTTTATGTCTCCCTCGCGCGCGGCCTGGTGCATGCCGCGCAGATGGAAGGCCACGCCCGGACGCGGATCGTCCGCCATCTGGAAAAGCAGTTGGTGGCCGAGCTCTTCGCCGCCCTGCCGGCGAAGGAAAGCAGCCTCACCATTCTGCGGATGCCTCTGCCATGAACGCGGCCGAGCTCGCCACACGATTCGCGTTGAAGCGCAACGGCCGTGAGTTTCGCGGCGCCTGCCCATGCTGCGGCAAGCCTTCCCTGACCGTCGAAGACAAGGCCGGCAAGACTTTCTGGCGCTGTTTCTACGGCTGCGATCAAGGCGACCTGACCCGCGCGCTTCTCGGCGGTGAGGTGATGCACTCGCCCATGCCGGCGAGCTCGCCGAACCCCGATGAAGCGGAACGGCGGCGCAAAGCGATGGACCTATGGGGCAAGGGTGTGGAGCTCACGCCAGCCAAGCCGAGCGGCGCCCATGGTTGATCCTGTCACGGTCTATCTCACGGGCCGCCTGGTGCCGCCGCCACCCTCGGCGCCGCTGCGCTATCTCCGGGACGCGAAGCACCCCAGCGACGTGCGCCTGCCCTGCATGCTGGCGCTGGTGACGGATGCGGCCGGCCGAGGTGTCGCGGTGCATCGCACATTCCTGGCGCGCGATGGTTCTGGCAAAGCGAAGGTGGACCCCGTGCGGATGACGCTGGGGCAAGTGCGAGGCGGCGCGGTGCGCCTTTACCCGCACGGGCCGCGCCTTGTGGTGGCCGAAGGGATTGAGACGGCCCTCTCTGCCGCGCTGCTGCTGAAGCTGCCGGCATGGGCCGCCATCTCGGCCGGCAATCTTGGCGATTCGCTGATCCTCCCCGCCGAGGTGCGAGAAGTCATCATCGCGGCTGACCATGACGCTCCAGGGCGAGCGGCCGCGCAGCGTGCGGCGGCCCGGTGGAAGGCCGAGGGGCGGAAGGTGCGGATCGCCCTGCCCGACAAGCCCGGCGAGGATTTCAACGACCTTCTGAGGCGGCACGCCCATGGCGAATGATGGCTTCAGCATCGCTGATGCGGGCGACGATCCGCCTGCCGATGGTGACGCGCCCAAGCGCAACCGCCGCGACAAGCTGGCGCTGTTGCTTTCGGATGTGGACCTCTGGCGCTCGCCCGATGGTGTGGCGCATGCCAGCGTCCCCATGGGCCGGCACCGCGAACATATGCGCGTCCAGTCGCGCGACTGCCGGACCTTCCTGCTCACGGCCTTCTATGGCGCGCATGGGGCCGGCCTCTCCGGCACCGCGCTCGGCGAGACGATCAATCTCGCCGAGGCGCGCGCCCTGAGCTCCGGGGATGTGAAGCTGCCATGGCGGCGCTTCGCGCAGCACGAAGGCGACATCTGGATTGATCTCGGCGGCGGTGATCCGGAGGGCGAGCGGCGCGCGGTGCGGATCACGGGTGAAGGTTGGCGCATCATCGCGCCAGCCGAGGTGACGCCCTGCTTCCTGCGCGCGCCCGATTCGCTGCCCCTGCCATGCCCTGAGCCCGATGGCGCGAAGCCTGCCGACCTGGCGCAATTCGTCAACGCGGATGAAGACGGCTTGGCCCTGATCTGGGCTTGGCTGTTGTGTGCTGCGCGGCCCTTCGCCGAGGGTGGCAGCTATCCCATTGCCCTGCTTCATGGCGAGCAAGGGAGCGGCAAGAGCGGTGCCTCGCGTGCCCTGCAAAGCCTCATTGATCCGAGCACACTCACGGGCCGCGCCCTGCCTCGCGAAGAGCGCGACCTCTTCATCTCCGCCGCGAACCGTCACCTTCTCGCCTTCGACAATCTGAGCGGCCTCGGCGATGCCTTCGCGGATTGCTTCTGCCGCATCGCCACGGGCGGCGGTTTCTCGGCGCGCGCGCTGCATACCGATGGCGATGAGAGCATCTTCACGGCCGTTCGCCCCCTGCTGTTCAACGGGATTCCAAGCACGATCCTGGCCCGCCCCGATCTGGCGGATCGCGCCCTAAGCATCGAGCTCCGCCCCCTCGCGCAGCGACGCGAAGAGGCGGCAATCCGCGGTGATTTCCAGCGGCTGCAGCCCGGCCTTCTTGGCCTCATCTGCGATGGCCTGGCCGCCGCGCTCCGCAACATCGCTGGCATGAAGATCGCCGATCCGCCGCGCATGATGGATGCGGCCCTCTGGGCCGAGGCGGCGGCGCCAGGGCTGGGCCTGGCGCCTGGTGTCATCGCAACCGCCTGGCGCGCGAATCGCCATCAAGCCGACCGTGCCGCGCTCGAGGTGGATGACGTGGCGCAAGCCCTGGTGGCGCTGCTGAATGAGCAACGCGAAAAGGAGGGCCGCGACGAATGGCGCGGCGGGCCAACCGAGCTCTTCACGCGGCTATCGTCACTGGTGCCCGAGAGGGTGTCGCGGTCACCACTGTGGCCAAAAACCGCAAATGTCCTGGGCACCAAGCTGAAGCGTATCGCGCCAGGTATGCGCGCGGTTCACCGCATAGACTTCATCGCAGGCAAGGGCGGCGCCGATGGCGCGCGCTGGTGGCACGTCCGGCGCCTGTAGCAGCTCGGCGCCGGGTGGTGGGCCGTCCCGCCTGGTGCTGCATCCTGACGGCTTGTGGAGTGGTGCAAATGAACTTGAAGACGTTGCTGGGCATGCGCCCGAAAACGGAGAGCGTGGCCGATATTGAGGCCGCGCTCGCCGCCGCGCGCGGCGCGGGTGAGGCCGCCGCCAGGGCCGAGGCCGAGCTTCTGGCAAAGCGGGGCGGTGTGCTGCTGAGTGGCACGCCCGAAGAAGTGACGAGGGCCGAGGAAGCCCTCGCGCGCGCCAGGACGGAAGCTGAACACGCGGCAACCATGGTGCCGATCCTCGAGGCGAAGCTCGCCGATGCCATGCGCGGGGTGCAGCTCAACGCCCTGCGTGCGAAGCTGGCTGAGGCCGGCGCCAAGGCCGACGCGGCGCGGGTGGCGCTCGGCGAGCAATACCCCAAGCTCGCCGCCGCCTTGGTGCATAAGGTGCTGATCCCGGAGCGCGAAGCCCTGGCCGCCATTGAGGATGCGCGCGTGGCATTGGACGCTGCGCTTCGTGCCGGGCTGATCCAGTGGGATGATGGGGCGCCTGTTCCGGCTGAGTGGGTGCTTCCCCCGGCGCCGCTGGCCGAGCTGGCGCCCATGGTGCCCGGTGGCGTGCGTCGCCCAGCCCTTGGGGTTGAGGTGCGGCTTCCGGCCCTGACCGGGCAGGGCTGGCCCGCCGATCCAGCAACGCCCATCTGGCCGGGCGCAGGCGCGTGATGGATGGTCAAACAGTGGGGGGCGCAATACCGGGCGCCCCCCTGCCGCCAGGCGATGATTGGCCCTCACGCGGCGAGACTACCGGGTGGGTGGAAGCCGGGGCCGGCACTCAGGCAGGCCGGGTGACTTTGCTCCTGGCTCGGGAAGAAGAGATCATCGTGCAGTCGGTCCGGTGCAAGCTGACCATGGCGCAGTGTGACCTCTCGCTTCTGTCAACCGGAAGGGCACCGTTGCTGATTGAGCACCGGCAGCCCATCGAATATCTGGCCGGGGTCATTGAGGAGGCGTGGATTGATGCGGGGCGCCTCTTTGCGGTGGCGCGGCTGGCGGGGACGCCCCGCGTGGCCGAGACGCGGCGGTTACTCCGGGAGCGCGTGCTTCGGAATTGCTCCATGGGGTTGCTGCTGCGCTATGGGCGGGAGCCTGGCCCGGATGGGGTGACGCCTGTTTCGTGGTGGCGGCCTTATGAGGTCAGTCTCTGCACCCTGCCGGCCGGATGGCTCGAGGCGCCCCGCGCGAGGGTGTGACGTGCCCCTGAGCCCCAACCATTGGCATCACCCCAATGGTTGGGGCAGAACCCCTGGCGCGCGCCTTCCCGGACCCTTCCTGTCTAGATCGCACGTTCGCCCGCAGGAACTGGGGTGTCGAACCGGAATATTTCCGGTCATACCCCCCTATGGGGTGGGTCCTTCCCCCTCCGAACTCAACACGGCGGCCAAAGGCCCGGCGCCCCGGTAGTGTTTTTGAGACGGAAGGATGCAACGCAACAGCGCGTTTCACCGGAAAAATTCCTCCCACCTCTTGGCGTATCAGGCGGTATCTCGCGCCGGTTGCTGGCTGTTGCGTTGGCGTCTTTTCCCATCGGCCGCCGATCTCAACCTCGGCTGACGGGCACGGATCGGCGCCAGGCTGGCGACCCCTGGCGCGGGCTGGCGACCTTGTTGCAGCGCAGCGAGCCTTAGACATAGGCGGGTTACGGTCGACCCGGACGCGGCTGGCGCGCCTTTTCCTTTAAAAAGACAGGGAGACAGGGAAGGGCGCCAGCGGCCGGCCGGTGCGAGTGTGTTGTCTGGCAGTAGGGAAAATGCCGCCAGCCGCGTCCGGGTCGACCGGAAGTGGCGGGTTTCTGCGGTTCCGTGCTGGCGGGGGCGGGCGACTGCGGGCGAGGGTGAAGAGGAAGGCGGCGGGCTTTTGCCTTCGGCAGGGGTGTCTGTCGGACTGACACCCTTTTCGCCCGCTTCGGCGAAAAGCCCTCCCTCAATGTGCCGGGTGGGCATATTTGCGCTCCCCATTCTCGGGGAGCTCAGGGGCCGAGGCGGCCGGGCGCCTCCCGGTAAGTGTGCCCCCCGTGTGCCCCCGGCGAAAATCGGGGGCAGGGGCAAGCTGGAAATAGGGTCTAAGTCGTTGATTTGATGGAGCGGGCGAGGGGAATCGAACCCCTGACATTCAGCTTGGGAAGCTGACGTTCTACCGCTGAACTACGCCCGCGCTCAGCCTTACCCTTAGCCCTGCGCCGGCCCGCACTCAAGCCCTGCAGCATGGGCCCTACAGCATGGGCCCTACAGAACGCGCCCCGGGCCCTCAGCCGCCCCGCGCGCCGGTCGCCTGCAGGATGGGCACCCAGCGCGCCGTCTCGGCGGCGAGGAAGCGCGCCAGCGCGTCGGGCCCCGGCGCCATCATCTGCAGACCCGCCTCGGCGAAGCGCCGTTGCAGCTCGGGGCGGGCGAGGGCGACGGCCGCCGCGGCCGCCAGCCGGGCCGCCAGCGGCGCCGGCAGCCCGGCCGGCGCATACATCCCCTGCCAGGAGGAGCTGTCAAAGCCCGGCACCACATCGGCGATGCTCGGCAGATCCGGCAGCATGACCGAGCGTGTGGGCGTCGTCACGGCCAGCCCTATCACTTGGCCCGCGCGGGCCAGCGGGGCAAGCAGCGTCTGGCTGTCAATCATGAAATCCAGCCGGCCGGCGGTCAGGTCCGTCACGGCCTGGGGTGTGCCGCGATAGGGCACCACGGTGAAATCCACCCCGGCCAGCTTCTTCAGCAATTCCCCGGCGAGGTGCGATGCCGCGCCAATCCCGGTGGTGCCGAAGGTCGCCGTATCGCGCTTTTCCCGCAGCCAGCCGAGGAAACCCGGCAGGTCCCGCGCCGGGTTGGAAGGGTGCACGGCCAGAAGGAAGGGCTGCTGGGAGATGAGCGTGATCGGCGTGAAATCCCGCGCCGGGTCGGGCGCGTCATTGTACAGCGCCGGCATCACCGCATGCGCCGCGCCGCTGACCAGCAGCGTCTGCCCATCGGCCGCCGCGCGCGCCACATTCCTTGCGCCGATGGTGGCGCCCGCGCCGGGCTGGTTCTCGATCAGCAGGGTCTGGCCCAGCTCCGCGCCCATCGGCTCGGCCATCAGCCGCGCGGCCACGTCAATGATCCCGCCCGCGCCGAAGGGCACGATCACCCGGATGGCGCGGGGTTGCGCCAGCGCGGGCAGGCTGAGAGCCAATGGGGCCAGGAGCGGAGGGCCCAGCAGCGGCAGGGCGAGGATGGAACGGCGGCGCATGGCGAACTCCTGAAACGCGCGGCATCGTGCCGAAGAACCCCCCGACCCGGAAGCCCGGCCATGTCAGCCGCCAAAACGCGCGCGGGGCGTTTTCACGGCACCGCGGGTTTCGGACAAATGCCTGGCCCTGGAACCGGCCAAGATGGGGACTGATTCACGGCTTCAAGCAACGGCCGGCAAATTAGGAAATTATGCCTGAAATGTCAAGGATTTGCCACGCTGCCGCCCGGCTTCCGCCCCTTACAAAAACCCCCGCAGCGCCGCCAGAACCTCACCGGGGGCTTCCTCGGCCAGGTAATGCCCGCTTTGTACCGCATGGCCGCTGACCGGGCCGGCCGCATAGCTCCGCCACACCGCCAGCGGTTCATACCATTGGCCGATCTTTCCCTTAGCGCCCCAGAGCGCCAGCATGGGGCACGCCACCTTCTCGCCGGCCGCGCGGCTGGCGCGGTCATGCACCAGGTCCAGGCTGGCCGCGGCGCGATAATCCTCGCAGATCGCCGTCACCGTGCCGGGCAGATGCAGCGCCGCCAGGTAATCCGCCCGCGCCTCGGGGTGGAAGAAGCTGCGATCCTTCGGCTCGCGCGAGGTGTGGATGTCGAACCACATCTCCACATCCTGGCTGATCAGCCGCTCCGGCCCCGGATGCGGCTGGGCGAACCAGAACCAGTGATAGTAGCCCAGGCCAAAGGCCATATCCGCATGCTCGAAATGATGCAGCGTGGGCACGATATCCATCACGCACAGCTTCTCGACATGCGCCGCGTGGTCGAGTGCGATGCGATGCGCCAGCCGCGCCCCGCGATCATGGCTGACGATGGTAAACCGCTCAAACCCCAGGCCGCGCATGAGGCCGACCACATCCTTCGCCATCTCGCGCTTGGCATAGGGCGCGTGATCGGCACTGGCGCCCGGCTTGGCGGAAAACCCGTAGCCGCGGATATCGGCGGCGATGACGGTGAAGCGCTGCGCCAGCTCCGGCGCGACGAGATGCCACATGGCATGCGTCTGCGGGTTGCCGTGCAGCAGCAGCAAGGGCGGCCCGCTGCCGCCGCGCCGGAAGCGCACCGCCATGCCATCCACCAGCCGCGTTTCCAGCGTGAAACCATCGAAGAACAAAGCCACCTCCCCTTCACCCCTGGCGGCCGCACAAGCCGCGTCGGAGCATGCACGAAAAGAAATGCCGGGATCGTCTCGGCGGCTTCCCTTTCGGTGAAACGCGTCTAGCCTGCGCCATATTGCAACAACCATTCTACAGGACTGGGGAAACTCCAATGGCATTCGATGACGACAAGCTCTTCAAGAAGGGCCTGCCCATCCGCCGCGCCGTGCTCGGTGCCGAATATGTGGATGCCAGCATGGCCAAGGCCGACGACTTCATGATGGCCTTCCAGCGCATCACCACCTCCTGGGCCTGGGGCATGGCCTGGGGCGACCCGACGCTGAACCGCAAGACGCGCTCCATCATCAACCTCGCCATGCTGACCGCGCTCGGCAAGATCCCCGAGGTGAAGCTGCATGTGAAGGGTGCGCTCGCCAATGGCGTCACGGTGGATGAAATCCGCGCGACGCTGAGCCACGCCGCCGCCTATTGCGGCATCCCCGCCGCACTCGACGCCTTCAAGGCGGCGCATGAGGTGCTGCTGGCCGAGGGCGCGATCAAGCCCAAGCCCGAGAAGCCCGCCCGGAAGCCGAAGGCCGCGCCCAAGGCCGTCGTCGCGCCGAAGAAGGTCGCGGCCGCCAAGCCTGCCGCGGCAAAACCCAAGACGAAGAAGTAATCCCATGAAGCGCGTCGCCTTTGCCGGCATCGGCAATATGGGCTGGCCCATGGCCGCCAACCTCATCAAGGCCGGCTATGACGTCACCGTCACCGACATCTCGCCCGAGCGGGTGGCGCGCTTCGTGACGGAGGTGGGCGGCCATGCCGCCGCCTCCCCCGCCGAGGCCGCGAAGGGGGCCGATGCCTTCCTCTGCATCCTGCCCACCAGCAAGGAGGTGGCGATCGTCGCTGATGCCGTCCTGCCCGCCCTCACCGAGGGCTGCCTGTTCATTGACATGACCTCCGGCAACCCGACGAGAACCCGCGAAATTGCCGCGCGATTGGCGACGCGCGGCGTGCGCATGGTGGATTGCCCCGTCTCGGGCGGTGTCACGCGCGCGAAATCCGGTGAGCTCGCCATCATGGCCGGCGGCACCACGCCCGATCTGGACGCGGCGGAGCCCATCCTGCGCGCCATGGGCACCTCCATCCATCGCTGCGGCGAGACCGGCGCCGGCCAGGCGATGAAGGCGCTGAACAACCTGGTCAGCGCCGGCGGCTTTCTCATCGGCATCGAGGCGCTGCTGATCGGCCAGAAGCTGGGCCTGGAGCCGGGGCTGATGGTGGATGTGCTGAACGCCTCGACGGGCATGAACAATTCGACGCAGAAGAAGTTCCGGCAATTCGTGCTCTCGCGCCGCTTCGATTCGGGCTTCGGGCTGGATTTGATGGTGAAGGATCTCTCCATCGCCATCGAGGTGGGCAAGGAAGCGGGCGTGCCGACGCCGCTGGCCGCACTCACGCGGGAGCTTTGGGCGGCGGCAGCCACGCATCTGGGGCCGGGAGAGGATCATACGGCGGTGGCGAAGCTGTCGGAACGGCTGGCCAATCAGACGCTCAGCGGGGGGAATACGTAAGGGCCTCCGGCGGCCGGGGCCGTGGGCCCCGGACCCCGTTCCTTGAAGAACCGCCCGGCACGCCGCGGTCAAAGGCCAACCCAGGAATGGGGTCTGGGGCCAATGGCCCCAGCCGCCTTCAGACCAGGACGCCGTTCGACACCACGGCCAGCGGCCGCAAGCCACCCACCACCGCCTCCGCCACGCAGGACGCCTCCAGGACCACCAGATCGGCCCGCGCGCCGACCGTGATGCCGTAATCCGCGAAGCCGCAGGCGCGGGCGCCGCTGAATGTCACCGCATCCAGCGCCAGCGCCACATCCTCATCGCGCCGCAGCTCGTATTTCAGCGCCACCATCGCCGCGCGGGCCAGCATGTTCGGCGCGTTGTGCGGGCTCCAGGTGTCGCGGATATTGTCATTGCCGGCAAAGAGCGTGACGCCCAGCTCCCGCGCGCGCCTGAGCGGCGGTACGGCGCGCGATGGCGGCACCGAGGTGCAGAGCGCCACCCCCGCCTCGGCCAGCAGCGCCAGCAGCGCATCCGCCCGCGCGGCCGCCACATCGCCCAGCGCGAAGCCGTGGCTGATCACCACGCGCCCCTGCATGCCCAAGGCGCGCGCACGCTCCGCGATCAGCTCCACGCTGAAGGCGCCCAGCTCGCCCGCCTCATGCAGATGGACATCCACCGGCTTG
Organism: Sediminicoccus sp. KRV36; assembly: GCF_023243115.1. Taxonomy (NCBI): domain Bacteria; kingdom Pseudomonadati; phylum Pseudomonadota; class Alphaproteobacteria; order Acetobacterales; family Roseomonadaceae; genus Sediminicoccus; species Sediminicoccus sp. KRV36. Next base: position 4,802,860 of record NZ_CP085081.1, on the reverse strand, counting down.
CCATGCCGCTCCGCCAGCTTGAACACGATGTCCAGGTGCCGCACCGGATCGCGGTCAATCAGCGAGGGATCGAGGCCCCCCACCGCGTCGCAGCCCAGGCGCAGCGCCGTATCCAGCCATTCCTCCACGCCGGGCGTGCGCAGGATGCCCGATTGCGGAAAGGCGACGAGCTGGATTTCGACGCGTCCGCGCATCTCCTCGCGCAGCGCCAGCAGCTTCTCGACATGGGTGAGGCGGCTTTCCTCATCCACATCCACATGGCTGCGCAGCCGGGTGGTGCCGGCGGCCAGATGCGCCTCGCACAGCGCGCGGCCTTCGCGGGCTGCATCCATGCCGATGGCGCGCCGCGTCGCCTTCTCATTGTTGATGCGGTCCATCAGCGAGGGCCCGACCTCATTGCGCCACCAGGGCCGGCCCCAGAGCGTCTTGTCCAGGTGGCAATGGCCTTCCACCAGGCCGGGCAGCAGCAGGCGCGGCGCGCCCTCGCGCGTGCTGGGCGTCAGCGCGGTGATCCGCCCCTCGGCCACATGCACATCCACGGGCGCCCCGCCCAGCGGGCTCACATGCTGCAGGATCATGCGAGCACCCATTCGCGAAACAGCGCGAGGTCAATATTCCCGCCACAGAGGATGGTCGCCACCCGCTTGCCGCGCATCTTGTCGCGCTCCTGCATGAGGGCCGCGAAGGGGGCCGCACCCGCGCCCTCGGCCAGGTTGTGCGTGTCCGTCCAAATGGCGCGGATGGCGTCACGCACCTCGTCATCCGTGACGGTTACGATGCGCGCCGCCCCCTGGATGATCATCTCCAGCGCCGCCGGGTCCGGGATGCGGGTCGCCATGCCATCGGCCCGGGTGATGGCGCTGGGCGTTTCGACCACATGGCCGGCGGCGAAGCTTTGCGCATAGGCGTCGGCGCCGGTGGATTGCACGCCGATGATCTCCGTCTTCAGCCCCAGCAGGTCCCGCGCCATGATGCAGCCGCAGATGCCCGAACCCAGGCCGATCGGCACATAGAGCGCATCCAGTGGCGGTGCCGCGCGGAACAGCTCCAGCGCATAGGTGGCCACGCCGCGCACCAAATCCGGCGCGAAGGAGGGCGCGAAATCCAGTCCCCGCTCCGCCGCCAGTTCGCGCGCATAGTGCCGTGCCACGTCGAAATCCGCGCCATGCTCGATCAGTGTCGCACCTTGCGCGCGCATGGCGGCGTTCTTCTCGGTGGAATTGCCTTCGGGCACGATGATCGTGACGGAAATGCCGGCCTTCGCCCCCGCATAGGCGAGCGACTGGCCATGATTGCCACGCGTCGCGCTGATCACGCCGCGTGAGCGCAAATGCTCGAAATAGGTGAGCCCACCCCGCACCTTGAAGGCGCCGGTGGGCGTGTGGTTCTCGTGCTTGACCCAGACTTCGCAGCCGGCGCGCTGGGCCAGCAACGGCCAGGCATATTGCGGCGTGGCGGGGAAATGGCGCCGGATCAGGGATTCGGCGGCTTCAAGGGCGGCTAGGGTGAACATGAGGGAAGGCTAAGGCATCGTCTGGCCAAACGGAAATGCCGGGCGGTGGGGCGGTGCGAGTGGGCTTTGGTCTCGCGCGCTCATTTACTGCGCGTTGAGTGGTCTGATCGATGATTTGGGCGGCCTTCAGCATGGCGGCCAACTGGCCTTCGATGGTGATGCCTGGGGGTTTATGCGGCGGTGCAGGATGGATGACGACGCGGACGATGAGTGCCCGTGCCGTCGCTATGGCCTCAAGGTTGTCGCCGGCGCTGATGGCGTCGTGGAGGTGATCCAGGGTGGCGCGATCGGCATGTCCGAGGTTCGGCATCAGGCGAATATCGGTAGGCTTTGCGTCGGCCAGCGCCTGTCGCAGCCGATCCCGCTCCGTCTCCAGCGCTGAGAGTTTGACCTGCAGGATGGGGCTTCGTAGCCCGTTGGCGATGGCATCCACCAGATGGGCCAACGGCCTGTCCACCGCGTCGAGTTCGCGCGTCAGACGCGTCTCCCCGGCACTCGCATCCGCCGCTAGACGGTTCCATTCGGCCGTGAACTCCGCGGCAAAGAGGGCTGCGAGCTTCGGGTCCATCATTTGCCGCCCCATGGTGTCGAGGACGGTCTGCTCGAGCTTTGCCCGATTGGCGGTGTAGGGTTGGTGCAGAGGCGGAGATCGGCCTTGGTGCAGGCGCAGGCGCGCCCACGCAGAGCGGAGCAGGAGCCGCCGCAGGAGCCACAAAACACCGTGCCGGAGAGCAGGTGCTTCGGGCGGCGCTTTTCCCAGAAACGCCCCTGGGGCGCAGCCGGATCAACCGGCGTCGCCCCTGCCAAGAGGCGGGTCTGGACCTTCCGCCAAAGGGCATCATCGATGCAGCGAAGTTCCGGGACGGGCACGACGACCAGCTTCTCAGCCGCATTGCCTCGCATGCTCGACCGCCCGGAGAAGGGGTCCACGACGCGGTGGCGGCGATTCCAGACGGCCTCCCCGATGTAGAGGCGGTTGCGCGGGAACCCCGCGCCGTGGCCGCTGCGTCTGCGGATGGTGTATTGGCTGCATCCCTGACACATGGGTCCAGGGATGTGATCCTCATTGAGGCGGCGTGCGATCGCGACGGGGCTGAGGCCCGACGCGTACTCGGAGAAAATGCGGCGAGAGGCGCCGGATCGGCCACACCGAACGAGGCCTTCAGCGGCCTGCTTGAAAAAGAGCCCGTGGGGGCAAAATGCAAAACCGCGACGGATATTGAATCCACCAGTTGAATGACCGCAGCCAAGCGCGGCCTGATCCCCGCTTTTGTTTGCGAGAGCGTTCCACCCATGCAAGGCTTGGCTCTATTGTAGTGGAGATTCACGTGACTGCAGGGTTCCGCACGGGCTGGATGCTGTTGATTTCGGTTGCGTCCAACTTGCTCGCGCTGATTCTCCCATTGGCCCTTCTCCAGGTCTATGATCGGATCCTCCCGGCCGCTGAATACGGAACAGCGCTCAGCCTGTTCATCCTTGTTGGCGTCGCGATCCTCCTGGACGGGGTGCTTCGGTTGGCCCGGGCACGTGCTGTCGCCCGCGCCTCCATCCTGGCCGATTATCGGGAAAATATGGGGCTCGCCCATGCCCTTTTGGCCAGTGAGCCTCTCCGGCTCGCCACCACGGACAAGTCCGCCCGGCGCGCGGCCTTCGATGCCGTGTCCCGCGCGCGCGCCGCGAGCGGTCCCGCCGCTCGCCTGCCGCTCTTTGACCTGCCCTTCGCCGCCATCTTCCTGGCGCTTGTCTGGTTCATCGGCGGCCAACTGGTGCTGCTTCCCCTTCTCATCCTGGCGCTGTTTGCGCTGTTGGCGGCCGGCCTCGCCCGACACCATCGCGCAGTCGGCATCCGGCGCGCCGCGGCGGAGCAGGCGGTGCGTGGCCGCATGGAAGATGCGCTGGACGGGCTGCTCGATGGCAAGGGGTTCGGCCTTGCCGGGCGGCTGATGCAACGGCTTGACGCCGCCATGCTCGATCACGCGCGCGAAACTGAGCGCGCGGAGCGGGGAGAGAGCCTGCTGACGGACGGAATCCAGCTCGCCGCCCTGACAGCGACCCTCGCGATCACCCTGGCCGGCGCTCTGCTGGTGCTGCGGGGCGAGATGACGACGGGCGGATTGGCCGCCTGCTCGCTCCTGGGGGGGCGCGCCGTCTCGGCCGGGCTGGGCGCCTTTGGCAGTCTGGCACGCCGCAGCATTGCCAAGGCGTCTGTCAGCCAGTTGGACGGTTTCCGCAGGGCGCTCACCTTGCCCGAGCAGGCCGGTGCGGCGCCCCTTGCCTTGGACCCGGGCATCGCGCTGGTCATGCGCGATGTGCTGGTGCGGGCCGCGGCGCATACCCCCATCAGCCATATCCTCGCCGAAGGCCGCATCGCGCGCGTGACCGGCGGCGATGCCGCGCTCCGCCAGGATGTCCTGCTGGCCGCGGGCGGATTCCAGGCGGTTGCGGCAGGCAGCCTTGTGCGGGCCGGCGCGGCCATCTTCGTGCCGGAGCAGCCCGAACTCTTTGACGGAACCGTGCTGGACAACCTCACCGGCTGGGACCCCGGCCGGACGGCCCAGGCGCGTGGTCTCGCCGTGGCGCTGGGCCTTGCGGCGCTGCTGGACGCGCAGCCGGACGGCCTGCAGGCGCCCATCGGTTCGATGCTGCTGAGCGGCATGAGCGAAGGCGTGGCGAAGCGCGTGGCCCTGATCCGAGCCCTGGCGAGCGACGCACCGCTGCTGCTGCTCCACCATCCCGAATTCGGCCTGGATATCGAGGGCCGGCAGCGCCTCGCGCGGGTCTTGGGCGCGGCCCGGCAGGCCATCCTGCTGGTCACGGACGACCCCATGCTCATCCCCCTGGCCGGCGAGACGATCCCCCTGACCGAGACCCGGGGCCTGGACCGAATGGCGGCATGAGCGGCGTGTCCCCTTCGCTTGCCGCCTTGTCCGGCCCTCTCGGTGGTGTGTTGCTGCCGCTGCTGCGGGCGCTGGGCAATCAGCGGGGCGAGGCGGTGGTGATCTCCGCACTCGGCGACCCGGACCAGCCGCTGGCGTTCGGCCCCTTCGCCAGCACGCTGGAGCGGCTCGGCTATGATGTCAGCCAGGGTGCCCGTGCGCGGGGGCGCTGGCGCCAGGCCGTCGACGGAGCGCTGGTGGCGCAGCAGCCCGGCGGCGAGGTGGCGGTGCTGCTCAAGCGGGCCGGGCAGATCTTCTCGGTTGGCGCGGAGGGGCCGCCGGCCCCCATCACGGGAAGCGAGGCGGACCAACGCGTCGGCGGCGCCCAGGCCGTGCTCCATGCGCGGGCCATGTTCGACCTGCCGCTGACGGAGTTCGACGAGGATTTGCGCCATGTGCTGACGGCGGGCTTCGTAGTCAGCCTGGTGGCCAACCTCTTCGCGCTTGCCATCCCTTTCCTGGTCATGGCGGTCTATGACCGGGTGATCGGCGGCGCCTCGCCCGAGATCGTGCCCGGGCTCGCCATCGGTGGCGCGCTGGTGCTGCTGGCGCTGCTGGCCTTGCGTCTCGCGCGTGGCCGGCTGCTCGCCGCCGCCCATGCCCGCTTCGGCTATGCGGTGCAGAAGCGCGTGGCGCAGCGCCTGTTGCGCGCGCCGGTCGCCATCGCCGGGCGCTTCCAGGGCCATGCCGCCATCGCGCGCCTGACCGAGGCCTGGCGCCCCGTGGACCCGCTTTCGCATGCACTCAGCACCAGTGTGTTTGATGCGCCCTTCATCCTGCTGAGCCTCGCGGCGGTCGCGGCCATTGGTGGCTGGATCGTTCTGGTACCTCTGCTCTACCTCGTCATGTTCCTGGGCGTCGCGCTGCTGCTCGAACGGCGTTCGCGGCTGCAGCTGCAACTGGCGGGTGCTGCGGCGGCGCAGCGCGAGGCGATGCTGGCCGAACTCGCCGGCAAGGCGGAGGCGCTGCGTTATGCCGGGCTGGAGGCGGCCTGGCTCGGTCGCTTCGCGGAGCAGCAGCGTCATGCCGCCGGCACCGCGATGCACGCCGCCACGCGCGCCGCCTTCGGCCAGTCCCTGGGCTACGTGCTGGGGACCGGCATGGCGCTGGCAACGCTGGCGGCGGGCGTCGGCCTGGTGCTGGAAGGCGCCATGACGGCGGGCGGGCTGATCGCGACCATGCTGCTGGTCTGGCGCATCAATGGGCCCTCCCAGGCGCTGTTCTTCTCGCTTGGCCGGCTGCGACAGGCCGGCCAACAACGGGCGCGGCTGGAGGCGGTGCTGAAGACCCCCATCGAGGCCGACCCGCCGAACCGCCTGCATCCCGCGAGCCGGACCGTGCCGGAGATTCAGCTGGACCGCGTGAGCTACCGCCACGCCGGTGCCGCCGAACAGGCCTTGACCGGGATCTCGCTGCGCATCGCCCCGGGCGAGGTGGTGGCCGTGGTCGGGCCCACGGGCTGCGGCAAATCCACCCTGCTGCAGCTTCTGGCCGGGCTGCTGCAACCTCAGCTCGGCGCCGTGCTGGTGGATGGGCGGAACCTGGCCCAGATGGATCCCGATGAGTATCGCCTGATCACCATGGGCTTCGTGCCGCGCAAGCCGCATGTCTTTCGTGTCCCGCTGGAGGAGAATGTGGCGCTGGCGGCACCCTGGCTCTCGGGGCCGGCGCTGCGCGCGGTGCTCCCGGAGGGATGGGCCGAAGGGAAGGCCGGGCCTTCGCTGGCTCAGGCAGCACGGTTGGGCGCGGCGCGCCTCCAGGCCAAGGCGCCACCCGTGGTCATCATGGATACGCCACTGCGCGGTGCCGCGGACCCGGCTCGACCGGACTTCGAGGCTTTCCTGAGTGAGCGGCGCGGCCAGGCTAGCGTGATCTTCGCCGCCGATGATCCCGCGGTCGCGGCGCTGGCGGACAAGGTGATCGTGCTGAACCGCGGCCAGGTCGTGTATTTCGGCCCGCCGCGCATGCCGGTGCCGGCAGAACCAGCGCCATCTGTGGAGACCGCATGACCGAGAACGCTTCCCCGGACGATCCCTATCTCGATGACGGCGTGATCCGTCACACGCTGAATCTGGCGGCCCTGGTCATCATCATGGTTGTCGCCGCGGCGATCGCCTGGGCGGTGGTCACCCCGGTGGATGAGATCGCGCGGGCGCAGGGCGCGGTGGTGCCCACCGGCAATGTGCAGGTGGTGGACGCCCGCGATGGCGGCCTGGTCCAGGAGGTCTTCACCCGGGAGGGCGCGGAGGTCCGCCAGGGCGCGCCCATCCTGCGTTTCAACCGCGTGCGCGAGGCAGCGGAGCTGGCCACCGCACTCGCCAACCGCGCCGCGGCCGAGATCGCGATCGAGCGCCTCAGCGCCTTCATTGACGACCGTGCCCCGGATTTCAGCGCCTTCGCCGCGCAATACCCGAACCTCGTGGCGCGTGAGCAAGCGGCGCTGGACGCGCAGCGGCGGCTGCTGGGCGCCGAAATGAGCACGGTGGAGCAGCAGATCGTCGCGCGTCGGGCGCAGTTGGCCGCGATCGGCGAGCAATTGCCCGCCTTCGAGGATGAGATCAGGGCGCTGACCGCCTCACGCGAGATGATCGAGGGGCTGGCAACGCGCGGCCTGGCCTCGCAGCTGCGCGTGGCGGATCTGATCGAGCAGCAGGCCCGCGCGAACCGCGCCTTCGCCGAGGCGCGCGGCCAGCGCCTGGTGACCATGGGCCAGTTGGCTGAGCTTGACGTCGCCATGCAGGGCAGGCGCCAACGCGCCCAGGCCGAAGCGGCTGAGCACCGCGTCGAGGCTGGCGTGCGCTTCCGCAGCCTGACCGAGCAGGTGGCCACCCTCCGCGACCGGGTGGAGAATGCGGTGGTGACGGCGCCCGTCTCCGGCCTGGTGCAATCCCTGCCGGCACCGCGGGCAGGGATGGTGGTGAACCCGGGCGGCACGGTGGCCGAGATCGTGCCCAGCGCCGAAGGGCTGCAGTTCGAGGCCCGCCTGTCACCGCGCGATGTGGGTTTCGTCACCCCGGGCCAGCGTGCGCGGGTGAAGGTGGATGCCTATGATTTCAGCCGGTTCGGGGCACTGACGGGTGAGGTGGTATCGGTCTCCGCCACCACCGTGAGCGACCCGCGCACGCCACCCTATTACCGGCTGCGTATTCGCCTGGACCAGACCGGTTTCCGCGATGACCCGGGCTTGCAGCTCCAGGCCGGGATGACGGGCGAGGCCGATGTGACGACCGGCGCGAAGACGGTGTTCCGCTACCTCTGGAAGCCGATCTACACCGTGCTCGACCTGGCCTTCACGGAGCGCTGAACATGCCCGGATGGCGGCAGGCATGAGCACGGAAGATCCCAAGCCCCGGCCAGGCGCCGAGGAGGCTGTGAACGCCCCGAGCCCAGCGCGGGCGCCGGCGCGACCGCGCATCTGGGAGGAGATTTTCGCCTGGGTCTGGCGCGGCGGACGCCCCATACCCTCCGCGGCCGAGCCGCCGCCGCCGGTGGCTGGCGTCAGGGTGGCGCCGCCGCATGGCAGCAGTGGCTGGATGCCGGAAGCTCAACCCGCGTCGCCGCCAGAGATCGAGCCGGGCAAAGCTGCGGATCATGGAGCCCTGAAAGCGGCGCCTGTCACGCCGGATCCCGACGTGACCTCCCGGGCCACGAATGGGGTAGCTTTGCCGCAGCCGGCCGTTGGCTCGCCGGATGTGATGCCGCCCAACCAGTCGCCGCAGATGAAGGAGCTGCCGCCGCAGGGACCTGGCCCGCAGGACCCGCCGCTGGTTCAGCCGCCATTGCCGCAGCCCAACCTCCCGCCCGTGGCGAAGGAACCGCCACCGCAGGGGCCGGGCCCACAGGATCCGCCGCTGGTCCAGCCGCCATTGCCGCATCCGCATCTGCCGCCGGTGGCGAAGGAACCGCCGCCGCAGGGACCTGGCCCGCAGGACCCGCCACTGGTCCAGCCGCCATTGCCGCATCCGCATCTGCCGCCGGTGGCGAAGGAACCGCCGCCGCAGGGACCTGGCCCGCAGGACCCGCCACTGGTCCAGCCGCCATTGCCGCATCCGCATCTGCCTCCGCAGATGAAGGAGCCGCCGCCGCAGGGTCCTGGCCCACAGGATCCGCCGCTGGTCCAGCCGCCATTGCCGCATCCGCATCTGCCTCCGCAGATGAAGGAGCCGCCGCCGCAGGGTCCTGGCCCACAGGACCCGCCGCTGGTCCAGCCACCGTTGCCGCATCCGCATCTGCCGCCCGTCTTGAAGGAACCGCCGCCGCAGGGTCCTGGCCCGCAGGACCCGCCGCTGGTTCAGCCGCCATTGCCGCAGCCGCATCTCCCGCCGGTGGCGAAGGAACCGCCGCCGCAAGGTCCCGGTCCGCAGGACCCGCCACTGGTCCAGCCGTCATTGCCGCATCCGCATCTGCCTCCGCAGATGAAGGAGCCGCCGCCGCAGGGTCCTGGCCCACAGGATCCGCTGCTGGTCCAGCCGCCATTGCCGCAGCCGCATCTGCCGCCGGTGGCGAAGGAACCGCCGCCGCAGGGTCCTGGCCCGCAGGACCCGCCGCTCGTCCAGCCACCGCTGCCGCAGCCCAACCTCCCGCCCGTGGCGAAGGAGCCGCCACCGCAGGGTCCTGGCCCGCAGGACCCGCCGCTCGTCCAGCCGCCCCTGCCGCAGCCGCATCTGCCGCCGCAGATGAAGGAGCCGCCGCTGCAAGGGCCGGGCCCGCAGGACCCGCCGCTCGTCCAGCCGCCGCTGCCGCAGCCGCATCTGCCGCCGCAGATGAAGGAGCCGCCGCTGCAAGGTCCTGGCCCGCAGGACCCGCCGCTCGTCCAGCCGCCCCTGCCGCAGCCGCATCTGCCGCCGCAGATGAAGGAGCCGCCGCCGCAGGGTCCTGGCCCGCAGGACCCGCCGCTCGTCCAGCCGCCCCTGCCGCAGCCGCATCTGCCGCCGCAGATGAAGGAGCCGCCGCTGCAAGGGCCGGGCCCACAGGATCCGCCGCTCGACCAGCCGCCATTGCCGCAGCCGCATCTGCCGCCGGCGGTCCAAACGCCGCCGGGCCAGACACCCACCGGCCAGCAACCGCCGCTCGACCAGCCGCCGCTGCCGCAGCCACAACTGCCGCCAGTGGTCCAAACGCCACCCGGCCAGACACCCACCGGACAGCAGCCTCCGCTCGACCAGCCGCCGCTGCCACAGCCGCAACTGCCGCCGGTGCTCCAAACACCACCCGGCCAGACGCCGACGGACCAGCAACCGCCGCTCGATCGACCGCCGCTGCCACAGCCGCAACTGCCGCCGGTGGTCCAAACACCACCCGGCCAGACACCCACCGGACAGCAGCCTCCGCTCGACCAGCCGCCGCTGCCGCCGGTGGTGCCGGTGCCGCCGGGCCAGATACCGACGGGCCAGCAGCCTCCGCTCGATCAGCCACCACTAACGCAGCCACAACTGCCGCCGGCGGTCCAAACGCCGCCGGGCCAGACACCCACCGGACAGCAGCCTCCGCTCGACCAGCCGCCGCTGCCACAGCCGCAACTGCCGCCGGTGGTGCAGGTGCCGCCGGGCCAGATACCGACGGGCCAGCAGCCTCCGCTCGATCAGCCGCCGCTGCCACAGCCGCAACTGCCGCCGGCGGTCCAAACGCCGCCCGGCCAGACGCCGACGGGCCAGCAGCCTCCGCTCGATCAACCGCCGCTGCCGCCGCCACAACTGCCGCCGGCGGTCCAAACGCCGCCCGGCCAGACGCCGACGGGCCAGCAACCGCCGCTCGCTCAACCACCGCTGCCGCAGCCACAACTGCCGCCGGTGCTCCAAACGCCACCCGGCCAGACGCCGACGGGCCAGCAACCGCCGCTCGATCAACCGCCGCTGCCACAGCCGCAACTGCCGCCGGCGGTCCAAACGCCGCCCGGCCAGACGCCGACGGGCCAGCAACCGCCGCTCGCTCAACCACCGCTGCCGCCGCTACAACTGCCGCCGGCGGTCCAAACGCCGCCCGGCCAGACGCCGACGGGCCAGCAACCGCCGCTCGACCAGCCGCCGCTGCCGCAGCCACAACTGCTGCCAGTGGTCCAAACGCCATCCGGCCAGACGCCGACGGGCCAGCAACCGCCGCTCGATCAACCGCCGCTGCCACAGCCGGACCTGCCGCCGGTGGTCCAAACGCCGCCGGGTCAGATACCGACGGGCCAGCAGCCACCGCTCGATCAGCCGCCGCTGCCGCAACCGCAACTGCCGCCACCGATCAACCAGGAGCCCGATTTCGTCGCCCCACGAGGCGACGTGACCGAGGATCGGAACGTCACGCCCCCGGGCTTCCTCGTCACAACCGGCAAGGTCATCGTCTTCGATCCCGATCCCGGCCAAAGCCGCGTCCAGCCAGCGGAACTGCACGGCCATTACGGCACCCTGATCCTGCAGCCCGATGGCGCCTGGACCTATTCGGCCAGGAACGACCAGCCGGCCGTCCAGCAGCTCAACCAGGGCGAGGCGCTGCAAGAGATCTTCACCATCCACAGCGAGGACGGCACCCCACAGAAGATCCTCATCAACATCCACGGCACCGATGATCACGCGATCATCGAGTCCACGCCCCTCGTGGTGCAGGAGGATGTGAACGTCACCGGCGGTGGCCTGCTCATCGCCAGCGGCTTCGTGGCGGTGGAGGACCCCGATCCAGGCCAGGCGCATGTGGTGCCGGGCACCATCGCCGGCAGCTACGGCACCTTCGTCGTGGATGCCGATGGCTCCTGGCGCTACGCCGCGCAGAACAGCCAGCCGGCCATCCAGTCGCTCGGCGCCGGCGATCACCTGACCGACACCGTGCGCATCCATAGCCTGGACGGCACGATGCATGAGTTGCACGTGACCATCCAGGGAACGAACGATGCCGCGCAGATCACCTCCACGCGCGAGGATGTGACCGAGGATCGCAACGTCTCGTCTGCCGGCCTGCTCCTCGCGACGGGCAGCCTGAGCGTGGCGGATCGCGACGACGGCCAGGATCACATGGTGCCGCAGACCCTCGCAGGGCAGTACGGCACCTTCGTCATCCATGCGGACGGCACCTGGCGCTACGCGGCGCCCAACAGCCAGGCCGCGATCCAGGCCCTCGGCGCGGGGGATACGCTGACCGAGCGCGTTCAGCTTCACAGCGCCGACGGCACGATGCATCAGCTGCAGGTCACCATTCACGGCACGAATGATGCCGCCAGCTTCCGCTCGACCCCGGGAGAGGTGACGGAGGACCGCCAGGTCAGCCCATCGGGGCTGCTGACCACGGCAGGCGTGGTCGTGGTGACGGACACCGACCACGACCAGAACCACTTGGTGCCGCAGACCCTGGACGGGCGCTACGGCAGTTTTGTCGTCAATGCCGATGGCAGTTGGCGCTACAGCGCGGAGAACGCCCAGCCCGAAATCCAGGACCTGCGCCAGGGTGAGACACTCACCGAGACGGTCCGCGTCCATGCCATGGATGGGAGCACACACGAGATCCAGGTGCTGATCCATGGCCGGAATGAAGCCTGGGAGGGCGGTGGTGCCATCAGCGGTTCCGTCACCAGCAGCCACGCGGGATGGTTGAGCGGCTGGCAAGCCTCGGGCATGGGCGGCTACGACCACGGGGAACATGGCCGGGGCGCCCCGCCACCCGAGGGGCCAGCCCCACAGGATGAGCCTGGCCATGCCCCGGCCGGCTATGAAAGCCTGATCCCCGCAACCGCCGAGCCTGCTGATGCGCCGGACCCGGTGGGCAACCCCTATCTGACAGCTCTGGGGGCGGAGGCCGCAGCTTCGGCACCGCCCGACGCTGATGCCGGCGACGTGTCCATCGTCCCACTCACCCCCGCGGTGGACCCGCTCTCGGAGATTCCGCACGGACCGAACGCGGCCGAAGATGCGAATGATCCGGCGAACCCGGGCCATGAGGCTGCCGCAGCCCTTGGATCACCGGAGCCGCTGCCGGAAGATCCCACCTTGTCGGGCCACCTGCCGCACGACATTCATGACCGGTGATCCGCTCAGCGGGGCGATGATCCGGCTGCATCCCCCGCCAAATGGGATGGCGCTTCAGCCTGGGCCATCGTGAGCGCGCACGCGATGTTGGCCATGCAAGGACCACGCAATAGAAAGGGGGCCCATGAGACAGCAAAAGCCATTTGCAGCCCGGCCCTTACGCCTCATGGCGCTCAGTCTGCTGGCGTTTTTTCTGAGCCTGGGGACCAGCTTCGCCGTGCCGCCGCCCGCGCCTGGGGCCACCGAATGGCAGGCCTTCGTCCGGCGCTACCTCGGGCCGGAAGGCCGCGTGATCGACACCGCCAACCGCGGCATCTCGCACAGCGAGGGGCAGGGCTATGGCATGCTCTTCGCGGTGCATTTCGATGACCGCCCACGCTTTGACCTGATCTGGCAATGGACCCATCGGCA
>NZ_CP085081.1:3300000-3550000 GCF_023243115.1 Sediminicoccus sp. KRV36 | reverse complement strand
ACATAGGGGGACCACCCTCTAAGCCTAAATACTCCTTGGCGACCGATAGTGCACAAGTACCGTGAGGGAAAGGTGAAAAGCACCCCGACGAGGGGAGTGAAAGAGACCTGAAACCGGACGCTTACAAGCAGTCGGAGCACCCCATAGAGCAATCTGGGAGGTGTGACGGCGTACCTTTTGTATAATGGGTCCGCGAGTTCGTGTTGGCAGCAAGCTTAAGCCGTTAGGTGTAGGCGAAGCGAAAGCGAGTCTGAACAGGGCGTTCAGTTGCCGGCATGAGACCCGAAACCGAGTGATCTAGCCATGGCCAGGCTGAAGGTGCGGTAACACGCACTGGAGGGCCGAACCCACGCCTGTTGAAAAAGTCGGGGATGAGCTGTGGCTAGGGGTGAAAGGCCAATCAAACTCGGAAATAGCTGGTTCTCCGCGAAATCTATTGAGGTAGATCGTCGTCTATTACCGCCGGAGGTAGAGCACCGGAAGGGCTAGGGGGGCCCAAAGCCCTACCAAACCCTACCGAACTCCGAATGCCGGCGAGTACAGGGCGGCAGACAGACTGTGGGTGCTAAGGTCCATAGTCGAGAGGGAAACAGCCCAGACCACCAGCTAAGGTCCCCAAATAGTGGCTAAGTGGGAAAGCATGTGAGACGGCCAAAACAACCAGGAGGTTGGCTTAGAAGCAGCCATCCTTTAAAGAAAGCGTAATAGCTCACTGGTCTAATAGCTGTCTTGCGGCGAAAATGTAACGGGGCTCAAGCCACTTACCGAAGCTGTGGATTCATCGAAAGATGAGTGGTAGCGGAGCGTTCCCTAGGCCTGTGAAGGTGAACCGTGAGGTTTGCTGGAGGTATGGGAAGTGCGAATGCGGACATGAGTAGCGACAAAGAGGGTGAGAAACCCTCTCGCCGTAAGTCCAAGGGTTCCTGCGCAAGGCTAATCCGCGCAGGGTGAGCCGGCCCCTAAGGCGAGGGCGACAGCCGTAGCCGATGGGAATCAGGTGAATATTCCTGAGCTCGTCAGAAGTGACGGCCATGAACTTCAGTTATCCCTTATTGGATTGGGGTGGCTGCTGGATTGGTCCGGGAAATAGCTCTGACATTGAACCGTACCCTAAACCGACACAGGTGGACTGGTAGAGTATACCAAGGCGCTTGAGAGAACCATGTCGAAGGAACTAGGCAAATTGCTCGCGTAACTTCGGGATAAGCGAGACCCATGTTTGCGCAAGCAGATGTGGGTGGCACAAAGCAGGGGGTGGCGACTGTTTAGTAAAAACACAGGGCTCTGCGAAATCGAGAGATGACGTATAGGGTCTGACGCCTGCCCGGTGCCGGAAGGTTAAAGGGAGATGTGCAAGCATCGAACTGAAGCCCCGGTAAACGGCGGCCGTAACTATAACGGTCCTAAGGTAGCGAAATTCCTTGTCGGGTAAGTTCCGACCTGCACGAATGGCGTAACGACCTCCCCACTGTCTCCGGCATGGGCTCAGCGAAATTGAATTCCCCGTGAAGATGCGGGGTACCCGCAGTTAGACGGAAAGACCCTATGAACCTTTACTGCAACTTCGCAGTGGCGCCAGGAAGGGACTGTGTAGGATAGGTGGGAGGCTATGAAGCATGGGCGCTAGCTTGTGTGGAGCCAACCTTGAAATACCACCCTGTGCCTTTTTGGCGTCTAACCGAGCCTGGTTATCCCGGGCCGGGACCCTGCGTGGTGGGCAGTTTGACTGGGGCGGTCGCCTCCCAAATTGTAACGGAGGCGCGCGATGGTGGGCTCAAGCCGGTCGGACATCGGCTGTTGAGTGCAAAGGCATAAGCCCGCCTGACTGTGAGCGTGACAGCGCGAACAGAGACGAAAGTCGGCCTTAGTGATCCGGTGGTCCCTCGTGGACGGGCCATCGCTCAACGGATAAAAGGTACTCTAGGGATAACAGGCTGATCTCCCCCAAGAGTCCACATCGACGGGGAGGTTTGGCACCTCGATGTCGGCTCATCGCATCCCGGGGCTGGAGCAGGTCCCAAGGGTTCGGCTGTTCGCCGATTAAAGCGGTACGTGAGCTGGGTTTAGAACGTCGTGAGACAGTTCGGTCCCTATCTGCTGTGGGTGTTGGAGACTTGAGAGGATCTGTCCCTAGTACGAGAGGACCGGGATGGACATACCTCTGGTGCACCAGTTGTCACGCCAGTGGCACCGCTGGGTAGCTAAGTGTGGACGGGATAACCGCTGAAAGCATCTAAGCGGGAAACCCACCTCAAAACCAGGTCTCCCCGAGGGCCGTGATAGACCATCACGTTGATAGGTCGTCTGTGGAAGCGCAGTAATGCGTGCAGCTAAGCGATCCTAATCGCCCGATAGGCTCAATACTCTACCTTTGCAGTCCAAGGTTCGTCCTGGACACCGCACGCAGCACCAAACCCCACTTCACTCATCCACTCAAAACCAACCAATCCATCACCACCTGAACCACAGGTTTTCGGTTCGGTGGCCTGGTGCCTATCGCGGAGTTGAAACACCCGATCCCATCCCGAACTCGGCCGTGAAACACTCCTGCGCCCATGGTACTGCCGCTCAAGCGGCGGGAGAGTCGGTCAGCGCCAGGCCACCAAACCGAAAACCTTTTTTTAGTCCCACTTCACGCGGGGTGGAGCAGCCCGGTAGCTCGTCAGGCTCATAACCTGAAGGTCACAGGTTCAAATCCTGTCCCCGCATCCAACGATCCCATAATTCCACCAGAACGCCCGTAACTCCAACGAGTTACGGGCGTTCTGCCGTTCTGACACCAGAGAACAACACCGTGACGCTCGCCTAAACCATGACTCGCAATACGGCATCACGCCACGCGGCCCCCGCCGAATGAGCGGCGACGACGCTCGGCGCTTCAGTAGTAGTTGTTGATCACGGTGGTCGGCTGCCCATAGTTTGCGCCGCTGTTCGCGGCGGTGCCGGCACTGGCTGCCGCACCCACCATGGCTCCTGCCACGAAGGCTCCCGCAGCCGGGTGATAGAAGGGCGCCACCGCCACGGGCGATCGCCACATGGCTCCGGGATAGGGCCGTGCCGCATAGCCCCCGACATAGCCGTGATAGCCGCCACCATAGTGATAGGCGCCACCCCAGCGTGCCCCGCCAGCACCGCCAGCATGCCAGGCTGTCCCGCCCGCGGTGACGCCGCCGGCGCGCCAAAAGACCAGCTCCAGGCCGGGGACCGGCGCCGGGCCAGGGAAGCGCGGGCCACTCGTCGGGCCGGCACTGGCTGAAAAAGCGACAATGCCCACACCCAAAGCGACCATCCCGATCGTGCGCAACGTCATCTGCATTCCTCCCTCCCTCATCGGTCGAGCCGGTGCTCAAGCACGTGCCGCCGCCAGTCAGCGATGCTGCGGCCACAGAATTGCGGGTCCACCTCGTGCGAGGAACCAGCACCAAAGGATGTCGCCCAGCGGAAGGCGGCATTTGCGCCCATCTGCCCGACGAGGATGCTGTTGAAGGCCAGCAGGGCCTGCTGTGCCGCCGGCCGCTCGGTCTCGGGCAGGCATTGGACGGCGTGGCCCGCCATGAGCCCCAGATTGACCAGGCCACGCTCCATGGTTTGTTCGGTCAGCGGCGCGGACGGCGCCACGGGTGGCGTCTGGCCCATGGCGGTGGATGTGACGGTGAGGGCTAGGATAACCGCGGCGGGAAGCTTCATGGCGTTCTCTCCTGGACTTCAGCGTGGCGACGGGGAGTGGCTCGCGTCTGGCACAACGCAAGGCGCAGCTGGGCAATCCAAGCCCTCCGCCAGCCCAATGGCTGGCGGAGGGCCCGTGGTCATTGGAGCATCAAGACGCGATCAGTTCCCTGGCCCGACCAGCGTGATCTCGATCCGCCGGTTCTGCGCCCGCCCCTCGGCCGTGGTGTTCGGCGCGATCGGGTTGGCCTCGCCGCGACCATCGGCTGAGATGATGTTCCGCGGCGTGCCCTGAGCGATCAAGCTGTCCGCCACCGTATCGGCACGGCGCGAGGACAGATCGAGGTTGGTGCTGATGCCCTCGCGGCGCAGTTCGGGCCCGACCGGCGTCGTATCGGTGTAGCCTTCGACGATCACCCGCGTGTTCTGCAGCCCCTGCAGCGTCGGCACCATTTTCCCCAGTGCCTCGCGAGCACGCTCATTGATGCGGTAGCCGCCGGAGGAGAACAGGATGCGGTCGGTCATGGTGATCTTCAGGCGCCCATTGAGCATCTGGATCGTCGCCTCATCCGCGGTGTAGCGCGCCTGGAGCTGGGTATATGCACCCTGCAGCGCATCGTAGCGCTGTTCGGACACGCAGCCCGTCAGCAGCAGGATGGACAGCATCGCGGGTGCGAGCGAGCGAAGGCTATTGATCTTCATGTGAATTCTCCAAGGCGTTTCGATGGGTTGCGCTGCCGCGGGACGAACTGGCGCCCACGACTTGCTTCGTGAGCCGCGGGTTCGGCACGCTGGCTCAGAAGGTCATGTTCATCGCGATGAAGGGCCCGCTGAGATTGAGGCTCTTGATCAGTTCGCCGCCATTCTGGGTATAGGCGAGGTGGCGATAACCGAGTGTCACGCCGGCCCAGCCGGTCTGATAGGCGATGCCCCCCAATCGCCTGCCAGGTCGAGTTCGAGGCGCCGGCGCCGACATCCACGGCAAAGGGAATATTGAAGCCACCGCCCAGCACCACGCGGCCGCGCAGGCCCGCGATGCCGTCCAGCAGATCGGCGTTCTGGCCGATGCGGCCGGTCCGCGAGAAGCTCCGCCCGGTGCCCTGGGGGCCCACGACATCCGCAGCCAGTTGCACATTGGTGCGGCTGCTGAGGGTGAGCAGGCGAATGCCAGCCTGAGCGTCAATATGCCCCCAGTTGCCTTGCAGCAGCGTGTATCCGCTAGCGAGGGTCCAGAGATTGGTGGTCATCGCGCTTTGCGTGCCGGTGTTCAAGCCAGCGCCGACGCGCCCGGCTGGCCCGAAATCCACATGACGGACCTGGCTCGTTTGATTGCCGACGTTTATGTAGATGTAGTCCGTCGCGATGGACCAGCGGCCAGAACGCGCCTCACCGGCGATCATCCCCGCGAAATTCAGCGCATCCACGACATTGCCCGCATCGAGCTTGACCTTGGCGCCGCCATTGCCCGGTCGGCCATAGAGCAATTGGCCACTGACGCTCGGGCGCCAGCCATAGGGTGTCACTGAGAAGCGCCAGCCCGAATCATCGCTGGGCACGGTCTGCAACTGGGCCGCGCCGCAGCCGAAGGTGATGGCAACCAGGCCGGCGCCGGGGGTGTCCGCGCGGGTTGTGGAGGGCCGGGTCATGGCATGTCCCTGGAGAAGGCTACTTGGCCTGTGATGCCGCGTATGGCTGAAGGTAAGATCCGCCCGGGCTGGGCCCGGGCGGCATGTCCACCGGCGACGGGTGCGCCGGTGCTTGTCATGACGCTGGCGCTTAGTTGCGCCGGTTGCGCGCAGCCGCGATGGCGCCTTCGATCTGCGCCTTCACCGCCTCCATGTTGAAGGAAGCGCCCCGCTGCATCGGCGGGAATTGCACGAAGCTCTCCGCGTAGCGCGCCACTTCCTGCTGGACGAAGGTGAAGCGCCAGAACTCATTGAGGAACCAGTTGTAGAAGGCGATCGAGCCCTGAGCCCCACTGGGCAGCCCCATCCGCTCGAACGGGTCGAGCCGGAGATTGACGATGATCGGCCAGTCCACATGCACCGTGCCGCCGAGCCAGCCCTGCGGCTGATCGGTGAAGCGGTATTTGAAGTCGCCGATGCGGATCGCGCTGAGTGTGCCTTCGGTGAAGTAGAAGATCTCGTTGCGGTTGGACGGCCCCGTGCCAGTCAGCATGGGAAGCTGGTTGTAGCCGTCGAGGAAGACGCGATAGCTCTGGCCGCCCAGGTTCACCCCGGTGAGAAGCTGCTCCTTGATGGTCGTGTTGCCCGCGGCGGCGACCAGCGTCGGGAACCAATCAAGCCCCGACATCAGGCCGTTCTGCACGGTGCCCGGTGCGATCTTGCCCGGCCACTTCGCGATCATCGGCACGCGCATGCCGCCTTCCAGCGCCGTGCCCTTGGCGCCAGCGAAGGGCGAGGTGCCGCCATCGGGCCAGGTGAAGCTCTCGGCGCCATTGTCGGTGGTGAAGACGACGATGGTGTTCTGGTCCAGGCCACGCGCCTTGAGGTGGTCCATCACATTGCCGATGCAGTCATCCATCTGCGCCATGCCGGCCTCTTGCAGCGACCAGCCATTTTCCGGCGTGCGTCGCGCCTGATATTCGGGCGAGAGATGGGTCTGGACGTGCATGCGCGTCGGGTTCATCCAGCAGAAGAACGGCTTGTTCGCTGCCACCGAGCGGTCGATGAAGGCCTTCACATTGTCACGGACGACCTCGTCGAAGGTTTCCATGTTGTGGGTGATGCCTGCCGTCGGATGCGGCGGCAGCGGCCCCTCATCAATGATGCGCTGCTTGCCGATGCGGCCCCAACGCGGCTGCTCGGTCGGGTCGTCCACATCGGTCGCGAAGGAACGCACGAGGTTGCGCGGGCCGATGGTGGCGCGCAGCGCGGGCGGGTAGCCCGGGAAGAACGGGTCCTGCATCGCGTCGAGGTGGTACAGGTAGCCGAAGAATTCGTCGAAACCATGCATGGTCGGCAGGAAGGGATTGAGGTCCCCCAGGTGGTTCTTGCCGAACTGGCCCGTGGCATAGCCCTGGGCGCGCAGCGCGGTGGCGATGGTCGGCGCTGCCGCCGGCATGCCCGTGGACGAGCCCGCCTGGCCGACCGTGGTCAGGCCGGAGCGAATGGGCAGCATGCCCGTGATGAAGTTCGCGCGGCCAGCGGTGCAGGAGGGCTCGGCGTAGTAGTCGGTGAAGATCACGCCTTCGGCGGCGAGCTTGTCGAGGTTGGGCGTGCGCCCCGCCATCAGGCCGCGGTGATAGGCACCGATATTCCACATGCCCACGTCATCACCCATGATGACCAGGATATTGGGCTTGGTGCCGGCGGCACCTGCGGCTGCCGGGGCAACCACCACGGCAGGAGCCGGGGCAGCACCCGGGCGCGTCTGGGCCTGGGCGAGCTGGGTACCACCCATCAGGGCAGCGGCTCCGCCCAGTAGCATGTTGCGGCGCGATGGCCGTGTGGATTCCGTCATAGTGATCTGCCTTCTTGGTTATTGTCATTACGGCGGATGCGGCGGGAGCCGAGTTGGCTCATGCCGGTATCCACCATCGGGGCGTGTCGCGCGGCCGGTCTGTATCGCCGGCCATCGGAAGGCGCGCACAAAAAGGAGCCACCCTTGGCCACCCGCCGTCGAATGCGGATGGCCGAGCCGCGCATCCCCACCGGCCGATCGGTCATGTGGAAGGCCATCGGGCCTCGCTGGAGCAATGCGGCGGGGGCGTCGGGATCGGCCAGGGGCCCGAGTGGGCCCTCCGCCAGGGTGACAAGGCGGATGGTGGCGTTGCGTGGGTGACGGTGGAGGCACCCAGCCAGAAGCCATCCACATGCAGGGAATGCGCTGACCATACCCTCGAGTCATGCCGGGCCGAGCCCATGGAGAGGGTGCCGCCAGCGACGCGGCGCGTGTCCTCAGGCATGGCGCGGCCCTTGGAGGGTTCTGCCACTTCTCGAACCCGGCGCCGTTCAGATGAACTGACACTCTCTCTCGCCTGCCGCGAGGCTGTCACCGCTGCAATCCCGTATCGTTGGACGGGATCACCCTAGGAGCAATTCGCCTCACATCGAATGAAATCGATATCCAAAATTGGCACGATCACAGGAAGGTTGCGGGGTTTTGGGGGCCACCGCCTCAGCTGACGGCCATCGGCACAGGCTGGGGCTGGGTTTGCCTGCCGTCATGATTCGGTAAGTTCTTTTGCTTCCGCATTAAATAAGATTACCATGGGGGGAAGCAACAATCGAACGCACAAGCCCCTGGCGGAAACGGCACAATGAGCGCGAGAACGAGCAACGAAACCCAGCCGCGCAACGCCGCGGCTTCGCTCCGCATCATGGATGTGGAACGGCTCACGGAAGCCCTCGGTGACGCCGATCTGCGGTTCGTGCCGCTGGTGGGCGGGCCATGCGATGCCAGGATCACCCGGATCCGGATGGAGCGCATCCATATCCAGCGCGCCGTCATTCCACCGCATATCTCCTTCGGGGCCGTTCATGCGGACCGAACGGCCCTGCTGATCACCTTGGGAACGCCTGGCGCGCCCATTCTGAATGGTCACGAGATTGATCGGTCCGGGCTGATGCTGCTGGGTGCGGGGATGGAGATCCACAGTGTCTGCCGGCAGCAGGAAAGCTGGGCCACCATGTCTTTCGCGGCGGAGGGCTTCAGCGATCTGATGGATGAATGCGGCGCATCATCCCTGGGGTTCGGGCTCGGCCGCATGCTGGATCTGCCAGCGCCAGGCCTCGCAGCCTTGGCCGAGACCCTCTCCACGGCCACCGATTTCGTCGAGCGCGTGCCGGGCATCATCAGCTCCTGCGATTTCGACGCGATCCTGACCGATACCTTGCGGGATATCCTCCATGGGCTTCTTGGCCGCGGCGTGGAGCGTGATGCGCCCGAGCGCTTGACGCATGATCGGCTGCGGGTCGTGAAGGCCGCGGATGCCTTCATGCGTTCGCATATCGGGGCTCCCATCTACACAACCGATCTGTGCAGCGCCCTCGGCGTTTCGCCCCGCCTGCTGCGAAAGGCCTTTGAGGCCGCCTGTGGCGTTAGCCCCCACGCCTATCTGAAGATGCGCCGCCTTCATCTTGTGCGGCGCGAACTCTGCGACCCTGCGCGGGGAGCCCGGATGGTGAAGTCCGTCGCTTTGGCCCATGGTTTTTGGCACATGGGCAATTTCGCGCGGGATTACTGCGCGCTGTTTGGCGAACTCCCGCACCAGACGTCCGAACGCGCGCCCCTCGGATCGTGACAGCCAGGGGGGCAAGTCCTCCCGCGGGCTTTCGTTGCGCCTCTGCGGCGCCTGTGACGCGAGGCGCGCGGCACCTTGCTGGCGCCATGCCCGGTCTCAGCACGGCAGGCTTCGATATCCAAAAATTTTCATATGAGCCCAGGCTCGGACGAAGTCGTTGCGGTTCTCGACACGGATTCTACTGTCACAGCCTGCCAAGGGTCGGCGATACGTCGGGAGCACCATCATGACTTCATCCGTGATCAGCCTGGCGCGCCGTGCGCTGGCCACCACCGCGCTGGCGCTTGTCGCGACCGCCGATGCATCGGCTCAAAGCGCGGTGCGCGATCCGCTGCCCTCCTGGCGGGATGGGCCGACCAAGCGCGCGATCCTGGCATTGATCCGCCAGTCGGTCCGGCAGGGCACGCCGGATCTCCTGCCTCCAGCCGAGCGCGTCGCCGTGTTTGACAATGACGGCACGCTTTGGGTGGAGCAGCCGCTCTATACCCAGTTCGCCTTCGCCATCGACCGGCTGAAGGAAATGGCGCAGCGCGACCCCGCGCTCGCCCAGCGCCAACCCTTCAAGGCGGCCATTGAGGGCGACATGCGTACGGTCATGGGGAGCGGCGAGAAGGGCCTGGCCGAGATCGTCGCGGTCACGCATGCCGGAATGTCGCAGGAGGCCTTCACCGGCTTGGTCACCCAGTGGCTTGCGACCGCGCGCCACCCGCGCTTCAACCGGCCCTACACCCAACTCATCTACCAGCCGATGCTGGAGGTGATGCGGCTGCTGCGGCGCGAGGGTTTCGCGGTCTGGATCGTCACCGGTGGCGGGCAGGAATTCGTTCGGGCTTTCAGCGCCGCGACCTATGATGTCGCGCTGGACCGCGTTGTGGGCTCCGTCGGAAAGACTGAGTTCCGCCTCCTGCCAGACGGCAAATCCGAGCTGTTTCGCCTTCCCGCGATTGATGCGCTGGATGACGGGCCAGGCAAGCCCATTGGCATCGGGCGTTTCATTGGCCGGCGCCCGGCCATCGCCTTCGGCAATTCCGATGGCGATATCGAGATGCTGCAATACACGACCACAGCCCCGGGGCGGCGCCTCGGACTTCTCGTCCATCACGACGATGCGGCGCGGGAATTCGCCTATGACCGTGAATCCCATATCGGCAAACTGGATCGCGGCTTGACCATGGCACCGCAAGCGGGCTGGCAGGTCATTTCCATGAGGAACGACTGGTCCCGCATTTTCGCATGATGTGCCGCGCAGCGATGTAGCAGCCCAACCCAGTGGGCTTGGGGTGGCGGATGCGTTGCAAAATCACATGACGGCACGCCGGGCGTCGATGTGGCCTGGCCGCTGGTGCCATTCCCTCAGACGAAGAGTGCTCCGGGTGGATGGCTGATGGCTGGCGTGGTGCCAGCGGGGTTCTGGGTATGCTTCAAGCCCGTTGGCCGACGATATCGGCGGCGGGTAAGCCCGCCCAGCTTCGACTGCGGCCTGACCGCATTGTTGCCCCGCCGCCCCTGTGGCTTGAAGCCAGAGCGGTGGGCGGCGTTATGTTCTCTCCTGATCGGCGATGGCTGCGCTGCTGCCAGCCGGGAAGCCCTGTGTCGCCTCGGCCGAAGCTGCGCAACCCGCTCACAGTCGTGTGACTGGCGCGCGACGCGGGGGGGCGGGCAATGATTTTCATTCCTTGCGATCATTAAGATGGTTCTTGGGATGGAAATTCATGACGGGGCCTCCCGTCATTTCGCCTGTTCCGTTGCTTATATCGTCGATGTAACGCAAAGCAGTCAAATCATATTGTTGCGCACGCAATTTTCATTGATTTTTGCTTTTGAAATTTCACCCATGCCTAAATGCCCGCAAATAGAACAATAAGAGCAATAAACCAGCATAAATCATGAATGAAAAGAAACGTTAATCGGCATATGCTCTCATTTTGAACTAAATGAAATTTTATGTCGTGATTTTTGCTGGCCTATTGCTGCAAGGCAAAAATCACTTACACAACCCTGGATTGTATGACGCCGATTTAAATCATCCCTGATTGCCATTGTGGATCGATCCACCAGCGCCACAACCTGCAAAAGCAGGAGTTTCAATCATGGCGCGTCGTACCCTTAACGGAACAACCTCGAACGATCGTTTGGACGCGGCCTCCCTCGCCTCCGCGGACTGGGCGTCGGGGCGCCTCTATGACGGGGATGACTTGTTCTTCGGCTCTGCCGCTGGCGACCGGATGGCCGGCGATGACGGCCATGACACTCTGATCGGCGGTTTGGGGAATGACAGCCTCCAGGGGGGCGCGGGCCAGGACAGCCTCTCCGGCGACGAGGGCGATGACCTGCTGGATGGCGGCCTGGGGGATGACACGCTCGATGGCGGCGTGGGCGATGATCAACTGCTCGGCGGGGCGGGCCAGGACAGCCTGACCGGCGGCGACGGGGCTGATCTTCTGGATGGCGGCGACGGCGATGACACGCTCTCCGGCGGCGATGGCCAGGATACGCTGCGCGCCGGGGCCGGAGATGACCGGCTGGATGCGGGGGACGGCAATGATCTCCTCCAGGCCGGCGAAGGCAACAACACGGTCCTCGGCGGCCTGGGTGAGGACAGCATCGTCGCGGGTGCTGGCAATGACAGCATTGAGGGCCAGGAGGGCGATGACGTCATCGCAACCGGCGCTGGCAGCAACATTGCAAGCGGCGGCGCGGGTGACGACGACATCACGGGCGGCAGCGGCAATGACACGCTGAGCGGCGATGATGGCAATGACGTCATCTCGGCGGGGGCAGGCAATGACAGCATCCTCGGCGGTATCGGTGATGACCTGATCGACACCGGCGAGGGCAGCAACTGGGTGGACGCCGGAACAGGCGATGATTCCGTCATCGGCGGCGGTGGCAACGACACCATCCTGGCCGGGGAGGGCAACAACACCGTCCTGGGTGGTGGCGGCACGGACAGCATCACCGCCGGCGATGGCAATGACAGCCTGCTGGGCGAGGCCGGCAATGATGTGATCAGCGCCGGGGCAGGCGCCAATTTCGTCAGTGGCGGGCTGGGCAATGACAGCATCACGGCCGATGCGGGCGCCGACAGCCTCTCAGGCGATGATGGCAATGACACGCTGAACGCGGGTGATGGCGACAACACCATCAGTGGCGGCGCGGGCGTGGATCGCATCACCGCCGGAACGGGGGCGGACAGCATTTCGGGCGATGACGGCAATGACGTCATCAATGCCGGCGCTGGCACCAACACCGTCAGTGGTGGCCTGGGCAATGACAGCATCACGGCCGGCGCGGACGCCGACAGCCTCTTGGGCGGTGACGGCAATGACACGCTGAACGCGGGCGATGGCGACAACACCATCCTGGGCGGCATCGGCAATGACAGCATCACCGGTGGCCTTGGTGATGACAGCATCCTGGGTGGCGAAGGCGAGGACATCATCAAGGCCGGCGCGGGCGCCAACCAGGTGGATGGCGGGCTTGGGCATGATCGCATCACGACGGGTGCGGGCGATGATCTGATCATGGGCGGTGCCGGCAATGACACCATCGTGGCAGGCGATGGCAGCAACGTGATTGACGGCGGTGACGACAATGACGCGATCACGGCCGGCAGCGGCGATGACGACATCTCCGGCGGCGCCGGCAATGACAGCATCCAGGCGGGCAGCGGCGCGAATTTCGTGGAGGGCGAGGCCGGCAATGACACGATCGAGGCCGGCGCCGGCGATGATTGGATCATGGGCGGTGCCGGTTACGATGTGATCCGCGCCGGGGACGGCGATAACCACGTGGATGCCGGCTCCGAGAACGACAACGTGACCACCGGCCAAGGCCAGGACAATGTCCTGGGCGGCGCGGGCAATGACACGATCAATACCGGGGGCGGCGATGACGCGGCCTATGGCAATGACGGCAATGACCAGATCATGCTCGGTGCCGGCAACGACTTCGCCTCGGGCGATGTGGGCCATGACAGCATCCTGGGCGGTGATGGCCTGGATACCATCTATGGCGGCCTCGGCAATGACACGCTGGCGGGCGAGGCCGGGACGGACCAGATCTTCGGTGATGGCGGCAATGACCTGATCATACACGCCCTGGCGCAGAAGACGCTGGTGAAGGACGAGTTCTGGGGCGGCACCGGCACCGATACGCTGCGGGTGGATTTCACCCGGGCCGAATGGTTCCTGACCACGACGCAAGCCGAGATCGTGCGGCTGGTGGGCGCCTTGAACACGCCGGCCGCGCGGCGCGGCGGAGAGGTGGTCAGCGAGACCTTCGGCACGAAGCTGCACAGTATCGAGACGCTCGGCGTGACGGTGGATGGCGTGGCGCTCTCCACGGAGGATGATGCCGTGGGCGCGGTGGCGGATGGCTTTACGGTTGCGGATGGTGCCTCCGTCAGTGGCAGCCTGGTCGGCAATGATGTGGTGCCGGATCTGATCGCGCTGGTGGAGTTGAACGGCGCCGCGCCGGCGCTGGGCAGCCTCGTCATCACGACGGATGGCGGCTTCACCTTCACGACGGGGCGGGCCTTCGAAAGCCTTGCCGTGGGCGAGACGCAGGATGTGCTGTTCACCTACCGCGTGACCGACGCCGATGGGGATACCGGCACGGCTGAGGTCACCCTCACGGTGCAGGGTTCCAATGATGCGGCGAGCATCACGGGCGGCGATCGCGGCCAGGTGACTGAGGATAATTCGGCCCAGGCCTCGGGCGTGCTGACCGTGCTCGATGTGGATCATGGCGAGGCGCGCTTCGCAGCCCCGGCCTCGCTGGCCGGCAGCTATGGTGCCTTCAGCTTTGACGCCCTGACGGGCGGCTGGAGCTATGCCCTGGATTCATCACAGGCCCAGGTGCAGGCCCTGAATGCGCGCCAGACGCTGACCGACAAGCTGACCGTGACCTCCTTCGACGGCACGGCCAGCCATGACATCCTGGTGACGATCCAGGGCACCAATGACGCTGCCAGCATTTTCGGAACCAGCACGGGTGCGGTGACGGAAGACAATCCAGGCATGGCCTCGGGCGTGCTCAGTGTCACGGATGTGGATAGCGGCGAGGCGCGCTTCGCCGTGCCGACGTCACCAGCCCCGCTTCCGCCGGGCCCGCCGGGATTCCCGGGCCCTCGCTCTTTGGCGGTCAGTTCGAGCAGCACCACCAGCACCAGCACCAGCACCAGCACCAGCACCAGCAGTAGCACTACCAGTTCGAGCAGTTCCAGCGGAAGTGCATCCAGCGGGAGCCCGGTCGGCACGGTGGCCGGAACCTATGGCAGCTTCGGCTTCGATGCGACGACGGGCGCCTGGACCTATACGCTCAACAGCGCGGCGCCGGCCGTGCAGGCGCTGGCCCTGGGCCAGTCCCTGATCGACAAGCTGACCGTGAAATCCGTCGATGGTACGGCCAGCCAGGACATCCTGGTGACCATCAACGGCGCCAATGACACGGCGGTGATCACCGGCACCAGCGCGGGCTCGGTGGCCGAGGATGGGGTGCTGACGGCCTCTGGCACGCTCGGCGTGCTGGACGCGGATGCGGGCCAGTCAGGCTTCGCGACACCGGCCTCGCTGGCCGGCACCTATGGCAGCTTCAGCTTCGATGCCGGGACGGGCGTGTGGGGCTACGTCCTGGATAACGCGGCGCCGGATGTGCAGGCGCTGGCGGCGGGGCAATCCGTGACGGACAGCCTGACCGTCGCTTCGCTCGATGGCTCGGCGAGCCAGGTGATCAGCGTCGCCATCGCGGGTGCCAATGACGTGGCGGCCATCACGATCTCGGGCGCGACGCCGGTCATGCCGGTGATCAGCCTGAATGCCGTGGCGGCAGGTGTGGGCGGCTACAAGATCATCGGCGAGGGCTTCGATCACCAGGCCGGCACGGCGATCGGCTCGATCGGCGATCTCAATGGCGATGGGCTGGACGAAGTGCTGGTCAGTGCGCCCGGCGTGCGCGATGGGTCGCTGGGCGCCACTTATGTCGTGTTCGGCAAGGCAGATGGGACGACCATCAATCTCGACGACATCGCGGCCGGCACCGGCGGCTATCGGATCAGCGGCGTGTATCAGACGGAGTTGCTGACAGGCCCGGTGGGCAGCATCGCCGACCTGAATGGCGATGGCCTGCCGGAAGTTCTGGTCGGCTATGCCGGCGGCGAGGCCGCGGTGGTCTGGGGCCAGTCCGGCACCAACCCAATCAGCATGGCCAACGTCCGGGACGGCATGGCTGGCTTCACGATCACCGGCGGCGGCACCGGCTATGCCATCGCCGCCGTGCAGGACCTCAATGGCGATGGGCTGGCGGATATCCTGGTCAGCTCGCGCTATGACTCGGCGGGCGGTGCCAATGCCGGCGCGGCCTATGTGGTGTTCGGCAAGGCCAGCGGCACCAATGTGGACCTCGCCAACGTGGCGGCCGGTTTGGGCGGCTACAAGATCATCGGCGAGAATGCCGGCGATACGCTGGGCATCTCCGTGGCCTCGGTGGGTGACCTCAACGGCGATGGCCGCGCGGAATTGCTGATTGGCACCCATCGGAATGACCAGGGCGGCACGGATGCGGGTGCGGCCTATCTGGTCTTTGGCAAGGCGGATGGCGCGGCCATCAACCTCGATGACGTCGCGGCGGGCGTGGGTGGCTTCAAGATCATCGGCGAGAATGGCTCGGAGACCTCGCCTTACTCCTTCTACGGCACCAACACCGACCAGGCCGGCTATGCCGTTACCTCGATCGCCGACATGAACGGCGATGGACTGGCGGAACTGGTGATCGCAGCGCCCTATAATGACAGCGACCCCTCGCTCTATTCGGATACGAGCGTGGCCCGCGGCATCAATGCGGGCGCGGTCTATGTGGTTTGGGGCAAGGCGAACACCACGACGGTGAACCTGGATGACGTGGCGGCCGGCCGTGGCGGCTTCAAGATCTATGGCGAGGAGGGCGACGCGCTGGGTTCGGCGGTCTCCAGCATCGGCGATCTGAATGGCGATGGCCTGGCCGAATTGCTGATCGGCTCCGAGAGCGACAGCGGCAATTACAACAACAACAGCGACCACGGCTCGGCCTATGTAGTCTTCGGCAAGGCCACCGGGACGGCGGTGAGCACGGCGACGATTTCGGCCGGCATTGGTGGCTACAAGATCCATGCGGAGAGCTCGGGCGGCTATGCCGGCCGGGCGCTGGGCTCGATCGGCGACCTGAATGGCGATGGCCTGCCGGAGGTGCTGGTCAGCGCCTATCTGAACAGCAATGAGGGCGGCGGCCAGGCGGGCGCAGCCTATGTGGTGTTCGGCCAGGCGCCGCCGCCGGCACCGACCGGCGTGGCCGAGGATGGTCTGCTGACGCTGGGCGGCACGATCACGGTGGCCGATGCGGATGCGGGGCAGTCGGGCTTTGTGGTCCCGGCCTCGCTGGTCGGCACCTATGGCAGCTTCACGCTGAATGCGGCGACGGGGGCCTGGGGCTACACGCTCGCCAACGCTTCGGCCGCGGTGCAGGGGCTGGTGTCGGGCCAGAGTGTCACCGACAGCATTGTCATCACCTCGACGGATGGTTCGGCCAGCAAGTCGCTGGTGGTGAGCATCGCAGGCCAGGATGACGCGGCGGTGATCACGGGCGCGGCGACGGGTTCGGTGGCTGAGGATGGCGCGCTCAGCGCCTCGGGCATGCTGGTGGTGACGGACCCCGATGCGGGTCAGGCGGGTTTTGCCGCGCCGGCTTCGTTGGCGGGCAGCTATAGCATGTTCAGCTTTGACGCCGCGACAGGCGCCTGGGGTTATGCGCTGGCCAATGCGGGCGCGAATGTGCAGGGGCTCAAGACCGGGCAATCGGTGACGGACAGCCTGACGGTGACGTCGCTGGATGGCTCGGCGAGCCAGATGATCCGCGTGAGCATCGCGGGCCAGGATGATGCGGCGGTGATCACGGGCACCAGCGCAGGTTCTGTGGCCGAGGATGGGACGCTGACGGCATCGGGCATGCTGAGCGTGGCTGATCCGGACAACGGCGAAGCGGGCTTTGCCACGCCGGCCTCGTTGCTGGGCAGCTACGGCACGTTCAGCTTTGATGCCGGGACGGGCATCTGGGGCTACACGCTGAACAATGCGGCGGCGAATGTGCAGGCGCTGGCGGCGGGGCAATCCGTGACGGACAGCCTGACCGTCGCTTCGCTCGATGGCTCGGCGAGCCAGGTGATCAGCGTCGCCATCGCGGGTGCCAATGACGTGGCGGCCATCACGATCTCGGGCGCGACGCCGGTCATGCCGGTGATCAGCCTGAATGCCGTGGCCGCCGGCGTGGGCGGCTACAAGATTTATGGCGAGGCGTTCAACGACCAGGCCGGTGTCACGGTCACCTCGGTGGGCGACATGAATGGCGATGGCCTGCCGGAAGTGCTGTTGGGCGCCCATCTGAACGGCGCGGGCGGCTTCTATGCGGGTGCGGGCTATGTCGTGTTCGGCAAGGCCGATGGCGTGGCGGTGAACCTCGACCAGGTCGCAGCCGGCACGGGCGGCTTCAAGATCATGGGCGAGAACGTGCAGGATCGCGCGGGCTTCTCCCTGAGCTCCATCGGCGATCTGAATGGCGATGGCCGGGCTGATCTGCTGATCAGCGCGCCCGGCAATGACGCCGGCGGAAGCGATGGCGGCGCTGCCTATGTCGTCTGGGGCAAGGCTGATGGCACGACGGTCAACCTAGATGATGTCTCCCGGGGCACGGGCGGCTACAAGATCCAGGGCGAAGGCCGGCTTGGCGCGGATACCGCTGGCTACGCGGTCTCGGCGATCGGGGACCTGAACGGCGATGGCCTGCCGGAAATCCTGCTCACCGCACCGGAGGAACAAACTGGCGGGCGCTCGTCTGGCGCGGCGTATGTGGTGTTCGGCAAATCGGGCGGGGGCACGGTCAAGCTGACGGATGTCGCGGCCGGCACCGGCGGCTACAAGATACTCGGCGAAGGCGTGGACAATTTCCTGGGCTATTCCATTGCCTCGGTCGCGGACCTGAATGGCGACGGCCGCGCGGAGTTGCTGGTCGGCGCGCATCTCAACGGCAATGCAGGCGGCACCAATGCCGGCGCCGCCTATCTGGTGTTCGGCAAGGCGGATGGCACGGCGATCAACCTGAGCAGCGTCGCGGCCGGCACGGGTGGCTTCAAGATCATCGGCGAGAATGGGCAGGACCAGGCAGGCCGCAATGTCACCTCCATCAGCGACCTGAACGGGGATGGGCTGGCGGAGTTGGTGATCGCGGCACCGGGTGGTGACATGCCAGGCAATGGCGAGGCCGGCGCGGTCTATGTGGTCTGGGGCAAGTCCAACACCACGACGGTGAACCTGGATGACGTCGCGGCTGGGATCGGCGGCTTCAAGATCTATGGCGAACAGGGCGACGCACTGGGTTCGGCGGTCTCCAGCATCGGCGATCTGAACGGCGATGGCCTGGCGGAGTTGCTGATCGGCTCCGAGAGTGACAGCGGCAATTACAACAACGCCAGCGACCACGGCTCGGCCTATGTGGTCTTCGGCAAGAGCACCGGGACGGCGGTGAGCACGGCGACGATCTCGGCCGGCATTGGTGGCTACAAGATCCATGCGGAGAGCTCGGGCGGCTATGCCGGCCGGGCGCTGGGCTCGATCGGCGACCTGAATGGCGATGGCCTGCCGGAGGTGCTGGTCAGCGCCTATCTGAACAGCAATGAGGGCGGCGGCCAGGCGGGCGCAGCCTATGTGGTGTTCGGCCAGGCGCCGCCGCCGGCACCGACCGGCGTGGCCGAGGATGGTCTGCTGACGCTGGGCGGCACGATCACGGTGGCCGATGCGGATGCGGGGCAGTCGGGCTTTGTGGTCCCGGCCTCGCTGGTCGGCACCTATGGCAGCTTCACGCTGAATGCGGCGACGGGGGCCTGGGGCTACACGCTCGCCAACGCTTCGGCCGCGGTGCAGGGGCTGGTGTCGGGCCAGAGTGTCACCGACAGCATTGTCATCACCTCGACGGATGGTTCGGCCAGCAAGTCGCTGGTGGTGAGCATCGCAGGCCAGGATGACGCGGCGGTGATCACGGGCGCGGCGACGGGTTCGGTGGCTGAGGATGGCGCGCTCAGCGCCTCGGGCATGCTGGTGGTGACGGACCCCGATGCGGGTCAGGCGGGTTTTGCCGCGCCGGCTTCGTTGGCGGGCAGCTATAGCATGTTCAGCTTTGACGCCGCGACAGGCGCCTGGGGTTATGCGCTGGCCAATGCGGGCGCGAATGTGCAGGGGCTCAAGACCGGGCAATCGGTGACGGACAGCCTGACGGTGACGTCGCTGGATGGCTCGGCGAGCCAGATGATCCGCGTGAGCATCGCGGGCCAGGATGACGCGGCGGTGATCACGGGCAGCAGCGCTGGTGCTGTTGCTGAGGATGGGACGCTGACGGCAACGGGCACGCTGAGCGTGGTGGACCCGGATGCGGGCCAGGCGAGGTTTGCCACGCCGGCTTCGCTGGTGGGCAGCTATGGCACATTCAGCTTTGACGCCGGGACGGGCGCCTGGGGCTACGCGCTGAACAACGCGGCCGCGAATGTGCAGGCGCTGATCACCGGGCAGCGCATGACGGAGAGTCTGGTCGTGTCCTCGCTTGATGGTGCAGCGAGCACGACAATCCAGCTTGAGGTCCAGGGCCGTGATGACACGGCGGCGATCACCGGGAGCAGTGCAGGCGCAGTGGCCGAGGATGGGACGCTGACGGCCTCGGGCACGCTGAGCGTGGTGGATCCGGATGCGGGGCAGGCGGGCTTCGCCACACCGGCCTCGCTGGCCGGCGTCTATGGCACATTCAGCTTTGACGCGGCGACGGGCGCCTGGGGTTATGCGCTGAACAATGCGGGTGCGAATGTGCAGGCGCTGGCGGCGGGGCAATCGGTGACCGACAGCCTCGCTGTCACATCGAGCGACGGCTCGGCCAGCAGGATGATCAACATCGCCATCGCCGGCGCCAATGATATCGCGACCATGGCTGGCACCTTCCGGGGCTCGGTATTGGAGGATACGGCACTGACCGCCTCCGGCAGGGTCACGGCGACGGATGCCGATGCGGGGCAATCCGGTTTCATGACGCCGGCCTCCCTGGCCGGGAAATATGGCAGCTTCAGCTTCAACGCGGGCACTGGCGATTGGGGCTATGCGCTCAACAACGGCCTGGCCGCTGTGCAGGCCCTGAACAATGGCCAGAGCCTGACCGATAGCCTCGCTATCGATTCCACGGACGCCTCGTCGCGTCGCTATCTCGTCGTGACCATCGGCGGCAAATCCGAGGGCGCCCAGGTTGTCCAGGCCATCAATCTGGATGACGTTGCTGCCGGCCGCGGCGGCTACAAGATTTACGGCGAGCATGCGGGCGACCAGGCTGGCTTCCCATCACTGGGCTTGGCCGACCTGAACGGCGATGGTCTGTCCGAGATGTTCATCGGTGCCCACAAGAATAATGGCGGCGGCGCCACGAGCGGTGCCGCCTATGTGGTGTGGGGTGCGGCGGCAGGCAGTGCGGCCGTCAATCTGGACAACGTCGCGGCGGGAAATGGCGGCTACAAGATTTATGGTGAGAACTCCGATGACCAGCTGGCCTGGGGCTCGGGTCTCGGCTCGGTCAGTGACCTCAATGGCGATGGCATGTTTGAGCTCGTCGTCGCGGGGCGGGGCAATGACAATGCCGGTGGCGCGAATGCCGGCGCGGTCTACGTGGTCTGGGGCAAATCCTCCGGCAGCGCGGTCAACCTCGACAGCGTTGCGGCCGGCAATGGCGGCTACAAGATCATCGGCGAGAACGCGGGCGACCTGCTGGGCAGCGGCGGCGTGGGATCGATCGGCGACCTCAATGGCGATGGCAAGTCCGAGATCGTCGTCGTGGCCCCCAATAATGGCGGCAATGCCGGCGGGGCCTATGTCGTCTGGGGTAAATCGGACGGGGCGCTGGTCAATCTGGACAACGTCGCCGCCGGCAATGGCGGCTACAAGATCACCGGCGAGAACGCGAATGACCAGATGTGGTCCATGGGCATCAGCAGTGATCTCAACGGCGATGGCAAGGGCGAGATCCTGCTGGCCTCACTGAATGACGGCGCGGGCGGGGCGAGTGCCGGTGCCGCCTATGTGGTCTGGGGCAAATCCAGCGGCACTGGCGTCAATCTCGACGATGTCGCACTTGGCCTGGGCGGCTTCAAGATCATCGGCGAGAAGGCCGGCGATCTGATCAGTTCGATCACGGGTGTTGGGGACATCAACGGCGATGGACTCGGCGAGATCCTGCTCGGCGGGGAGGGCGATGATGCCGGCGGCAACAATGCAGGTGCCGCCTATGTGGTGTGGGGCAAGGCCAGCGGAACCGCGGTCAATCTCGACGACGTGGCACTCGGCGTGGGCGGCTTCAAGATCTACGGCGAGAACGCAGCGGACCAGGTGTCCCGTGTGCAGAGCCTGGGCGACATCAACGGGGATGGCATGGCTGATCTTGGGATCCAGGCTTACTGGAATGACAATGGCGGCGGGACCAATGCCGGCGCGGCCTATGTCGTCTGGGGCAAGGCGGATGGCATGGCAGTCAATCTCGACACCGTCGCCAATGGGGTCGGCGGCTTCAAGATCTACGGCGAGAGTGCCAACGACCTGGCCGGAATTGGCCTCAGCGTCATCGCCGATCTGAACGGCGACGGCATGTCCGACATCCTGGTTGGAGCGCTGCAGAACGACAATGCCGGCGGCAATGACGCGGGCGCCAGCTACGTGGTCTATTCGCAGTCAAGCTGGCTCCTGTGAACCAAGGCGAGCGCCTGACCAAGGGCGGTCCCGCCGGAAGGTTGGGCCCGGCCAGGCCAGACGATCGGGCTGGTCGCCCAGCCCGGTGCGCCGTCCGATTGCTGTGACCCACCGCCGGGTCATCCGCGCCTGCTGAACGGTGCCGATTTCCCGCATGCATGGCGGAACTCGCCCACCGGTGAGGGGGCCATCCATCACAGGGCGCGACGCCGCGGATGGAAGAACGGCATATCGAGCGGGCGATGGCCCCGCCCGCCTCTGGGATGTCCGGCTGACTGGGGCAGGGGACGCGTCCCCGGCTGACATCCGCCACGCCGCTTCCGCCAGGTTTCAGGCCCAGAGACGCTCCCGCTGGAGATTCGTGTAGAGCCCGGCCACGAACTCGCCATACCCATTGAACAGCCGTGTCGGCACCCGCTCGCCCGAGCCGAGCAACCGCTCGGATGCCTGGGACCAACGCGGATGCGCCACCTCGGGGTTCACATTGGCCCAGAAGCCATATTCGGAGGGCTGGATCTTGAACCAGAAATTCTCCGGCCGGCGATCCGTCACCGTGATCCGCACGACGGATTTGCCGGATTTGAAGCCGTATTTCCACGGAAACACCACGCGGAACGGCCCGCCATTCTGGGCCTGCAGCGGCTTGCCATACATGCCGACCGGCATGAAGGCGAGTTCGTTGGCCGCCTCCTCGATCGAACAGCCTTCGATATGCGGCCAGGGATACCAGTTCTGCCGCAGGCCCGGCATCACGGCAGGCAGGCTCGCCGTCTGGAAGGACACATACCGGGCGCCGGCCTGCGGTTCGACCAGCTTCAGCAACTCGGAGAGCTGAAAGCCGGTCCAGGGCACAGTCATCGCCCAGGCTTCCACGCAACGCAGCCGATAGATGCGCTCCTCGATCGGCAGCAGGCGGATCAGGTCATCCACGCCAAATTCGGCCGGCTTGGCGACCATGCCATCCACCTTGATGGTCCAGGGGCGCAGCGCCATGCGGCTGGCTTCGCGCACGATGTTCTTGCTCGTGCCGAATTCGTAGAAGTTGTTGTAGGTCGTCGCCTCGCGCTCGGCCGTGACGTCGCGCTCCGGGCGAAAGCGCAGGTTGCGCTGGTGCTCGGGCAGGGGCGGCACCGCGCCTGCCGCCTGCTGGCCCATCGCCACGGAAGGGAGCAGGGCGGCGCCGGCGCCGAACAGGGCACGGCGATTCAGCACAAACCGCTCAGGCGTCACCTGGCTTTCGGGAATGTCATAGCCTCGGCGGCGGCGGATCAGCATGGGATGTCTCCTGGCGCAGGTCTCACGCCCAAGGGTGGGGATGTCCCCCTCTTCGTCAAGCGGGCCGCAAAGGTAACGGGCCCGCCCCGGGACCTGGTCCAGAAGGGCTCGGCGCTACCCCACGCTGATCTGCGTGTAATCCTGGAACCAGCTGCGCGCTTGCACGAAGCCGCGGCAGCGCGGGCTCAACGCGCGCGGGTTGAGGTCATGCACCACGGCGAGCAAGGCGGCTTCCTCGATCAGGATATTGTGCAGCCGCGCCATCTGCCGCGCCTGCTCGGCCGGCTCGAAGCTGTTGCGCACCACGCGCAGCTGGCCGTCCACCGCGGGCGAATTGTAGTAGCCCCAATTGATCCCGCGCGGATTTGAAAGCTGGCTGTCATAGATCAGCCAGCCCGTGTTCGGCTCCATCGAGGGGATGGCGACATTGATCGCATGCGCCCCGCGTGAGGCGGGGTCCCGCGCGCCGGCGCGCATCTGGTTGATGGCGGTGGCGAAATCCACCGGCAGGAAGCTGACATCGAAGAAGGCCTCGCGCAGGCCGGCCTGCATCGCCTCGTTCATCGGTTGCGGCACCATCTGGCCGCCGCCCGAAACCGGCATGATGACGCTGATGGCGCAACGGCGCGTGGCCGAATAGCCGGCCGCCGTCATCAGGCGCCGTGCCTCGGCCAGGTCATGGCGCAGGCGGAAGCCAGGATTGCCGAACCAGGGATCCTCCGGCGTCACCTTGCCGCGCGCAGGCAGGGCGGCACCCGAGAGCAGGGCCACCATCTCCTCGCGATTGATGGCGAGGTTGGCGGCCTGCCGCACGCGCAGATCGGCAAAGGGCGAACCCTCCGTCACGTTCAGCCGCCAGGCCCAGATATGCGGGTAGCTGTTCTGCACGATCTGGAAGCGTGCCGCGCGCAATGAAGCGATGGTGTCGGTCGGCAGGGATTCCACCACGTCGATCTGCCCCGCGCGCAAGGCGGCGACGCGTGCCGCGCCATCCGGGATGGGCAGCAGCGCCGTGCGCGGCGCCTTGGGGATGCGGCGCTCATCCCAATAGTCGCGGTTGGCCTCCAGATCGGCACGCTGGCGCGGCGTGATCGAGACCACCTTGTAGGGGCCGGTGCCCGAAGGGTTCATGGCGAAGCGCTGCCAGTCACCGCCCATGGCCTGCCAGTGGCTCGGAGAGGCAAACCAAAGAAACGCCATCTGGAAGGGGAAGGTCGCGTCCACCTCGCGCGTCGTGATCGCGATGCGGTGGGTGTCGAGCTTTTCGTAGCTGCCGACCGAGGTCGCGCGGCCCCGCACCAGGCCCGAGCGCGTGCCCTCGAATTGCGGGGCGTTGCTGTTGAAGATGCTCTCCAGGTTCCAGATGGCCGCATCGGCATCGAAGGGCGAGCCATCATGGAACTTCACGCCCTGGCGCAGTTCGATGATCCAGCGGCGCTGATTGCCCTCATCCACCCGCCAGGAGGTGGCCAGTCCCGGGCGCAGGCCGGAGGGCGCGTCATCGCGCGAGAGATCCCACAGCGTCAGGCTGTCATAGACGAAGTAGGAGCCGAAGCGCACGCCCTCGAACCCCGCCTCCGGCCCGCCCCAAAGCCGCGGCACATCGCCGATGGACATGGCGATGCGGAGCGGCTGGGCGGATTGCGCCTCGGCCTCGCTGGCACCCAGGGACGTGATGATGGCCGGGGTGGCAAGGAGGGAGCGGCGGCGGATATCCATCATGGGGCAGTCTCCGGGAGGGATTGCGGATTGCGGCGATGCAATCTTTGCATGCAAGCTCCGTGCCGCTCCGGAGGCCACACAGGGGGCTGTTTGAGTTGCACCACGAGACCGCCGCTTTGCCCGTACGGCAGGCAAAGGCGCGCCCTGGTTGCGCTTCCCGCAAGCGATGCAATCCTGCACCCGGCTTGAAACCAACCCCGGCCGCGCGGCCCGCGCGCGGTTTGGCGCTAGCCTGACACCAGGATCAGACAGGATTCGCAGATGGAAAGATTCTTCGGACTCACCGCGCACGGCACCACCGCCCGGCGTGAGATGGCAGCCGGTGCGGCCACCTTCCTGACCATGGCCTATATCCTGATCGTGAACCCGCAGATCATGGCCGCCGCCGGCATTGATCCGGGGGCCGCCTTCGTCGCCACCTGCCTGGCCGCCGCCATCGGTTCGGCGCTGATGGGGTTGCTGGCGAATTACCCGATCGCGCTGGCGCCCGGCATGGGACTGAACGCCTATTTCGCCTTTGTCGTCGTGGGGGCCATGGGCATTCCCTGGCAGGTGGCGCTGGGCGCCGTGTTTCTCTCGGGCATGATCTTTTTCGCCATCAGCGCGGTGCGTCTGCGCGAGTGGCTGATCGGCGGCATTCCGCTCTCGCTCAAGCTCGGCATCGCGGCCGGGATCGGGCTGTTCCTCGGCCTGATCGGCTTGAAGAACCTGGGCCTCGTGGTGGCCAATCCAGCCACGCTGGTGGGCATGGGGGCACTCACCTCTGCGCCGGTTCTGCTGGGCTGCGGCGGCTTCGTGCTGATGGCGGCGCTGGCCGCGCGCCGCGTGCCGGGGGCCGTCATCATCGGCATCCTCGCGACGGCGGCGGCCGGCATTCCCCTTGGCCTGACGCAGTTCGGCGGCATCTTCGCGCCGCCCCCTTCGCTGGCGCCGACCTTCCTGCAGATGGATATCGCGGGCGCGCTGCAACTCGGGCTGCTCAGCGTGGTTTTCACCTTCTTCCTGGTGGATTTGCTCGACAATGCCGGTACCCTCATCGCCACCACCCATCGCGCAGGGCTGATGCGCCCCGATGGCAGCGTGCCGCGCCTCGGCCGCGCGCTGATGGCCGATTCCGGCGGGGCGATGATCGGCGCGGCGCTGGGCACCTCCACCACGGTCAGCTTCATCGAAAGCGCCGCCGGGATCCAGCAGGGCGGCCGGACGGGGCTGACGGCGCTGACCGTGGCCGGCTTTTTCCTGCTGGCCTTGTTTTTCGCTCCCCTCGCGGCCTCCGTTCCGGCCTTTGCCACCGCACCCGCGCTGGTCTTTGTGGCCTGCCTCATGGCGCAGGCGCTGAAAGGCGTGGATTGGGCGGATGAGACCGAGTACCTCCCTGCCATGCTCACGGTCCTCGCGATGCCTTTCACCTTTTCCATCGCGACCGGCATCGGGCTCGGCTTCCTGGCCTATGCCGGCATCAAGACGCTGGCCGGGCGCGCCGCTGAGGTGCATGGCGCGGTCTGGCTGCTCTCCGGCCTGTGTGCCGTGAAATTCGCGGTCGGCTGATGAAAAGCTTGGCGCGATGAAGAACCCGGCCGCGCTGGCGCCGCTCCGCCATCCGGCCTTCCGGATGCTGTGGCTGGCCAATCTGGCCTCCAATATCGGGCTCTTCGTCCAGAACACCGCGGCGGGCTGGCTGATGACCAGCCTTGATCCCTCGCCGATGATGGTGAGCCTGGTGCAGGCCGCCTCCATGCTGCCGGTGTTCCTGCTGGCGCTGCCGGCAGGTGCGCTGGCCGATATCATGGACCGCCGCGTCTTTCTGATTGCCGCCCAGCTCTGGATGGCGGCCGTGGCGGGCCTGCTCTGCCTGCTCAGCGGGTTTGATGCGCTGGGGGCGTGGGGCTTGGTGGCCTTGACGTTTGGCCTCGGTGCCGGCCTCGCCATGACCTTTCCGGCCTGGGCGGCGACCACGCCAGAGCTGGTCCCGCGTGAGGATCTGATCAGCGCCATCGCGCTGAACGGCATCGGCTTCAACATCACCCGCGCGATTGGCCCGGCGATCGGCGGGCTGACCATCGCCTGGTTCGGCATGGAGGCGGCCTTCGCGCTGAATGCGCTCTGCCTGATGGTCATGGTGGCCGCACTCTTTGCCTGGAAGCGGCCGGCCACGTCGTCGCGCATGCCGCGGGAGCATTTCCTCTCCGCCGTGCGGGCGGGGACGCGGTTTGTCGCGGCCACGCCTGCCATGCATGCGGCGATCATGCGCGCGGTGGTGTTCTTCCTGTTCGGCTCGGCCGTCTGGGGGCTCTTGCCGCTGCTGGTGCGGGACACGCTGGCGCTCGGCCCGCAGGCCTTCGGGCTGTTGCTGGGCTGCATGGGGGTGGGTGCGGTGGGTGCCGGCTTCCTGCTGCCGGCCTTGCGCGGGCGGCTCGACCGGTCCGGCATGGTGCTCTGGGCCTCGCTGATCGGCGCGCTGGCCATGGCGATCCTGGCCTTGCTGCACCACTGGAGCTTCGCCGCCATCGGGATGCTGCTCTATGGCGTGTCCTGGATTTCGGCTGCCTCCACCTTGCAGGCTTCGGCGCAGATGGCGGCGCCGGCCTGGGTGCGGGCGCGGGCCATCGGCATCTACCAGATGTGCTTCTTCGGCGCGTTGGCGGCGGGCTCCGCACTTTCCGGCTGGATCGCGAGCCTGCTGGGCGTCACCTGGGCCATGGCATTGTTCGCGCTGGGGGCCGCCATAGGCGCCATCCTGGTCCGGCATTGGCGACTGGAGGGCGATGCCCCCAGCGCTCCACCGGCGGTGGAACTGGCCGGTCCCGCCCCGGCCGCCGCCGAATTGCACGATCTGCTGCATGACGATGCGAACCGTGTGCTGGAAGTGGTGCGCTATCACGTGGCGCCGGGCGACCGGACTGCGTTCCTGGCTGTCATGGCCGAATGCCGGCTGGTCCGGCTGCGCGGCGGTGCGGCCACCTGGCGGCTCTATGAGGATATTGCCAAGCCGGATCGCTGGGTTGAGCTCTGGGCCATCGAAAGCTGGGCCGAGCATCTGCGCGAGGCCGGGCGGCTTTCGGATGAGGATCGCGTGACGCTGGCCCGCGCCGCCGGCTTCCACGCGGATGAGGGCGGGCCGGAAGCCGTGCGCTATGTGAATGTCAGGGTCTGAACAGCATCACGTGACATGCAGCGCGAGGCTGCCCACATCATGTCCGACAAGGAGTTTTCCATGGCCAAATTGTTCAAGACCCGAAACACCCTGGGCGAGAATGCCCGCCTCGCCAGCGTGGCGCTGCTGAATGCGGCGCTGGTGGACCTCATGGACCTGACCAATGGCGTGCGCATGGCCCATTGGACCGTACGCGGCCCGCATTTCGCGGCGCTGCACGCGAAGTTCGAGGAATTCTACGACCAGCTCGGCACCGCCGTGGATGACACGGCCGAGCGCATCGTGCAGCTGGGCGGCACGCCCGATGGAACTACCCAGGCGGTGGGTGCGGCCACCCGGCTGGCACCCTATCCCGCCAAGCTGCGGGACGGCCTGGCGCATGTGGCGGCGCTGGCCGAACGCTATGCCGCCCTGGCCGATACCACCCGCGCGGCGATCGATGCGGCCGCCGAGGCGGGTGACGCCGATACGGCGGATTTGCTGACCGGCACCTCGCGCATGCTGGACAAGGCGCTGTGGATGCTGGAGGCGCATCTGGACTGAGACGGCCCGGGCGGCGCGTCCCACCGTTATTCCATCCTGATGGCCCAGCCCATTGCCAGCAGCGGGACCACGAAGCGCGCCTCGCGCAGGGCCAGATAGGCGGTCTCGTGTGAAAGGGCGGGCGCCGCCAGCGTCCGGGCCAGCAGATCCGGGGCGCGCGCCCTCAAGTGAGTGTGCAGGGCAGCGGCCTCGGCCGCGCGGCCGGTCTGCGCCAGTGCGGCGAGGCGGTAGAGCAACCGCTCCTCCTGCGGCATGAAGGCGCGCAGGCTGGGCGGCAGCGCGAAATCCTCAGCCCCGTGATCCGCCTCGCCCGCGAAGAGCTTGGCGATCCCCAGATAGGTCCGCCAGGTGCCGGCGAAGGGGTGAAAGGGCGCTTCCACCAGCATGGCCTCGAGCGGTGCAATCGCCTCCCTCGCCTGCCCGAGCAGCAGCAGCATCAGCCCCGCCCCTGCGCGGGCGGTAATGCGGCTGGGGTCCTCACCCGCTTGGCGGAACAGCGGCAGGGCCTCGGCGTAGCGCCCTTCGTGGCGAAGCACGACGGCGCGGGCATGCAGGGTGAAGGGGTCCTGCGGTGCCGCGGCATGGGCCAGTTCCGCGTAGCGCCTGGCCTCGGCCAGGTCCGCCGCCGGATCCTCGCTGTGGCGCGCGGTGATGAGATTGGCATAGGTGAAGGTGGCCTCGGCGGCGGCCTGGGCGAGGCTGGGGTCAAGCGCGCTGGCCTCGCGGAAGAAGGGCAGGCTTTCACGGAGCCGGACTTCGAAGGAACCGCCGCCGCGCAGGCGTGCGCGGCCTTGCTCCAAAAGGGTTTCGGCCATCGCGCGTGGGGAAGCGGCCGGAAGTTGTGCGGGCTGCGGCAGCGCCGGCCACAGCCAATAGGCAGCGGCCAATACTGGCAGGCCAGCAGCCAGCGCCAGGGCGGCGCGGCGGCGCGGCGCCATATTGGGGGCGGATGCTGCGGGCGGCGCCTCCGGCCGAAGTTCCGTGGCCAGCAGATAGCCCCGGCGCGGCAGGGTCTGCAGCAGGCGGGGCGCGGCCTCGCCCAGCGCCCTTCGGATTTCGGAGACGCATTGAGTCACGCTGTCATCTGTGACGGCGACATCGGGCCAGACGGCGTCCAGCAGGGCCTCGCGGCTCACCACTTCGCCCGCATGCAGCAGGAGATGAGCCAATACGGCAGCGGTCTTCGGGCGCAGCACCACCTCCCGGTCGCCGGTCGAGAGGGCGCCGCGCGCGGTATCCAGGGTGAAGCCGTCGAAGCTCAGCGATTTGGCGAGCATTCGGCGGCGAGTCGCCGCGTCACTCATACGCAAAGCTCCTCTGTCATGTGCCGGACCAGCGCGGGCTGATTTTGGTGGATGCATGCCGAGTCGCAATATCGCCCGCGCATGACAAGCCCGAGACCAGCCTGGGATCCGCCGGTTTCGGCAAAATTTCGGGCCTACGCACCGGCGGCCCGAGCGGATTTCGGACCAGCCTCAGGACAAGCCGCGTCGGTCCGGGCGTAGTTGGCGCGTCGTCGGGCAAGGGGGTTCGGATGTGGGATGGTTTGCGGAGCGTGTTGGCTGCCAAGGCCTGGCCCGGACGCCTCGGCCATTCGGGTGCGGAGAGGTTGGGCTTGGCGGCTTGCACGGCACCTCTCCACAGCAGGAAGCATCACAACCTTAGCGTGTTTTGCCTGCCCTGGATGTGACTCAGCGCACGGCATGCAGCGCTCCGGGGTGGGCATAAGGCGCCCATCCCTGGGCCCACACACATCCTGATCGCCCATTTTAACAAGCAGGAGCATGAAGATGCCAATCAGCTTCCAGTTCCGCGCCCGGAAAATCAACTCCTGGTTGCAATTCGGCCTGCTGAATCTGATGCTTCTTCTAGGCCCACAGCAACCCCTGGTCGCAGGCGAGGCTCCACCTGAACCTGTCGAGGAAGCCGAGGCCTTCACCGCCGCCGGCGCGATCGGCACGCTGATCCTCCCTCTCGGCGCGCCGGGCCGCCAGACGCCGGCCATCGTGATCCTCCAGGATGGTGAGGAGCCGGATGGCCGCGCCAGCCTCTACATGGACCAGTTGCTCGGTGCCGGCTTTGCCGTGCTGGAGATGACCCAATGGCCGGGTGACAGCCTGGAGGCGGTGCTGGCTGGCCTGGCCCGGCATCCGCGCGTGGCCGGCCAGAGGCTGGGCCTGCTGGGCTTCGGGGCCGGCGCGCGGCTGGCCGCCGCCATGCCCGAACAGGTCGCGGCCCGCGCCTTGCTCTATCCGGGCTGTGACGGCATCGCCCTCGCCGCGATGCCGGCCCAGCCAGTGCTGCTGATGCATGGCGCGGCGGATCCGGCCAACCCGGCCGCATCCTGCGACAGCCTCGGTACGGCGCTGGGGCAGGCGGGCGCATCGGTCCGGCTGCGAGTCCTGGCCGGCGCCAGCTATGCCTGGGATCGGCCCGCCTTCGCTGGTGAAGGCCATGCCATGCTGCCCCGGCCCGATGGCACAGGCCGGGTGCGGGCCGAGGCCTGGCCCGAATTGGCCGCGCTCTCGGCCGCCGAGGTGGCCGGCTTCTTCGCGGCCAGCCTGCTGGGCCAGCTTCCGTGAGGGGCGGCCTGGCCGCCGGCCTCAGCCGCATCGGGGATTTCGGGCTTTTCGCACCGCCCCTGGCCTTTCTGCTTGGCCTCGCCATCCCGCCCTTGGCGCTGCTGGGCCAGGCGGTGCTGGTGCCCTGCGTCATCATTCTGCTGGCGATGAGCGTGGGCCTGGCCGAGCCCGGCCGGGTCGAGGTGCGTGAATGGCCGCCGGTGCTGCTGCTGGCCAGCTGCAACCTGATCGCCACCCCCGTGCTGGTGCATGGCCTGGCCTTGTGGGCCGGGCTGGATGAGGCGGGCGGCTGGCTGGTGCTGGTGGCGGCCTGCCCGGCGGCGGGGGGGGCCGCACTGGTCGCCTCGCTTCTGCGCCTGCCGGTTCGGCCGCTGCTGCTGACGCAGTTGCTCTGCTTCTTCGCAATGCCACTGACCGCACCGCTGGTTGCGGGGCTGGTGCTGGAGGGCCAGGTGGTCGGCGCGCAGGCCCTGTTCTGGCGGGTGCTGCTGATGGTGGGCGTGCCGGCCCTCCTGGGCTACGCGCTGCGACGCGCACTTGGCGAGCGGCGGCGGCTGATCCTGGCGCGCCCCATGCGGGGCCTGGGCGTGCTGGCGCTGGGCGGCATCGCCCTGTCCATCGCGGCGGGGCTGCCGCGGCTGGAGGTGGAGGCGGCGATCTGGGGCCAGGCGCTGCTGGGGCT
The DNA here is from genome assembly GCF_023243115.1 of Sediminicoccus sp. KRV36. Taxonomy (NCBI): domain Bacteria; kingdom Pseudomonadati; phylum Pseudomonadota; class Alphaproteobacteria; order Acetobacterales; family Roseomonadaceae; genus Sediminicoccus; species Sediminicoccus sp. KRV36. The sequence goes on along the minus strand of NZ_CP085081.1, from coordinate 3,518,316 downwards.
GCTGCTCGCCTCCGTGGTGGGTGCGGCGCTGGGCGTCACGGCCGCCCGCATGATCGCGCCCGGGCTGCTGCGGGGCTTCGCGCTGGGGGGCGCTGTGCGCAATGTCAGCCTGCTCTGGAGCGCCACGCTGGGCCTGGCGCCGCCCGAGGGCGCGCTGATCATGATGCTGGGCACGCTCTGGACGCTGCTGCTGCCCGCCCTGCTCGGCCTGCGGGTCTGGCGGCGCGAACGGCTGGGCCGCGCGGTGGCGCTCGCGGTGCTTGCGCTCGCCATGATCTGAACGCCGCCGAGGTTGCGGACGACTCGCCCGCCCTTGTATGGTCCGGCTTCAGGGATAGCGAACACATCATGAACGATCTCTTTGCGGGGCGCGGTGGCAAAGCCGCCGCCTCCAGCTACAACGCCGCCGATATCGAGGTCCTGGAAGGGCTGGAGCCCGTCCGGCGCCGGCCGGGCATGTATATCGGCGGCACGGATGAGAATGCGCTGCACCACCTCGCCGCCGAGGTGCTGGACAATTCCATGGATGAGGCCGTGGCCGGCCATGCCGATCGCATCGATGTGGTGCTGGAGGCCGGCAACTGGTTCTCCGTGCGGGACAATGGGCGCGGCATCCCGGTGGACCCGCACCCGAAATTCCCGAAACTGTCGGCGCTGGAGGTGATCCTCACCACGCTGCATTCGGGCGGCAAATTCTCCGGCAAATCCTACGAAACCTCGGGCGGGCTGCATGGCGTGGGCAGCAGCGTCGTGAATGCGCTCTCCGAGGCGCTGGAGGTCGAGGTCGCGCGCGGCGGCGAGCTGTTCCGCCAGACCTATGCGCGCGGCAAACCCACCAGCAAGCTGAAGCGCGAGGGCGAGGTGCGCAACCGGCGCGGCACGCTGCTGCGCTTCAAGCCGGACCCCGAAATCTTCGGCGCCTTGGCCTTCCGCGCCGAGCGGCTGTTCAAGCTGTGCCGTTCCAAGGCGTATCTCTATCGCGGCGTCGAAATCCGCTGGAAATGCGACCCGGCCCTGGTGGCCGGCAGCGACACACCGGCCGAGGCGGTACTGCATTTCCCGGGCGGGCTGTCGGACTTCCTGACCACGGCCATCGCCGGCCGCCCCGGCGTGGTGCCGACCCCCTTCGCCGATACCGCCGAATTCCCCGATGGCGCGGGCCGCTGCGAATACGCCATCACCTGGCTGGAGCAGGGCGATGGCTTCCTCTCCACCTACGCCAACACCATCCCGACACCGCAGGGCGGCACACATGAGGCCGGCCTGCGCGCGGCCCTGCTCAAGGGCCTGCGCGCCTATGGCGAGATGAAGAAGGAAAAGCGCGCCGCCACCGTCACCGCCGAGGATTTGCTGACAGGGCTGGCCGGCATGCTTAGCGTCTTCATCCGGGAGCCGCATTTCCAGGGCCAGACCAAGGACAAGCTGACCAATGCGGACGCGCAGCGGCTGACGGAAAACGCCCTTCGCGACCGCTTCGACCATTGGCTGGCGGCCGACCCCGCCAGTGCGGACAACCTCCTCGCCTTCGCCATCGAGCGCGCCGAGGAACGGCTGCGCCGCCGCGCCGAGAAGGAAACGCCCCGCAAGACCGCGACGCGCAAGCTGCGCCTGCCGGGCAAGCTCACCGATTGCTCGCGCGAGAGCAGCGAGGGGACGGAGATTTTCCTGGTCGAGGGCGACAGCGCCGGCGGCTCGGCCAAGCAGGCGCGCGACCGGGAGACCCAGGCGGTGCTGCCGCTGCGCGGGAAGATCCTGAACGTGGCCAGCGCCAGCGCCGAAAAGCTGCGCGGCAACCAGGAATTGAAGGATCTGATCGAGGCCTTGGGCTGCGGCGTGGGCGAGAAATTCGACTTGGCCAAGCTGCGCTACGGCCGCGTCGTCATCATGACGGACGCCGATGTGGACGGCGCGCATATCGCCGCCCTGCTGATGACCTTCTTCTACAAGGAAACGCCGGAACTGGTGCGCCAGGGCCGGCTTTACCTGGCGCAGCCGCCGCTGTTCCGCCTGCAGGCCGGGGGCAAGAGCGTCTATGCGATGGACGACAAGGACCGCGAGCGCCAGCTCAAGAAGCACTTCAAGGCGAACCAGAAGGTCGAGGTCAGCCGCTTCAAGGGCCTGGGCGAAATGCCGGCCGCCGTGCTGAAGGACACCACCATGGGCGCCAAGAATCGCGTGCTGCTGAAGGTGGTGCTGCCGCCGGAGGATCGCGCGAAGACGGCCGATCTGATGGAGGCGCTGATGGGCCGGCGGCCGGAGTTGCGCTTCAAATTCATCCAGGACAATGCCGCGAGCCTGGACGCGGAAGCCGTGGACGCCTGAAGCCACCCCGGCATCCAGGCCCCTCGGGTCAGAGCGGCTTCTGGGCGCGTTCCAGCAGGCGCGAGAAGAAGCCCGGTTTCTTGGGTGCTTCGGCCAGGGTCACCTTTGCCGCCTCGGCCGCTTCGGCCTTGGCGCGCTTTTCCTTGTCGCGCAGCCAGGCGTCCAGGCTCATGCCTGCCTTGGCGGCCCGCTTCGCCTCATAGGCCCGCTGGCCCTCGGTCAGCTTTTTCGCGTCCATGATCCGCTCCGAAACACGTGTCAGGCTTCTATGTGCCCACCGCCGGGGCTTGCGGCAAGCCACCGGCTGCGCGTAACGCATCGGGCATGGATGCAAAGGTGAAGGCGCATATCTGGGTGGCCATGGCGATCCGGATGTCGGACATGGCAGGGCGCCCGGCGGCGGTGCTGCGGCGCGGCGATGCGGATTCGGGCGGCTTGCTCTGCGTGCTCAATGGCCGCGGCGGGCAGGTGGTGCTGGCCCAGGCGCGCGATGCCGAAAGCCGCCCCGCCTGGGTGCGTGGTACTGGCGAGGCGCCCGTGACGCCCGATCTGGCGGATGCCTACATCGAGCGCCAGGTGAAGCGGGACCCGGATCTGTGGGTGCTGGAATTCGAGGCGCCGGACTACCTGCCCCCCTTCGAGGCGCGGCTGATTTAGAGCCGGCGCCGCCCGCAAGGCGTCACCGCACAAGATCCAGCCGATTGATTTGTCACTATGGTGGTCCGTTGGATTGGGTGACGCGCCTACCCCCAAGGGTTGCGCTGCGCCGGCGTTGACCAGGGGCTGGCCGGGTTGGCCGGGGCAGGCCGCCGCGGTCCACCCATGGCCATGAGCCGGGCGATGCGCTCCTCCGTCGGCGGATGCGTCGCAAAGAGGCGATCCATCCTGAGCCCGGAGAGCGGGTTGATGATGAACATGTGCGCGCTTGCCGGATTGGCCTCGGCCGTTTGGTTCACGTGGCCGATCTTGCCGCGTTCGAGCTTGGCCAGGCCATTGGCCAGCCAGCTCGCATCGCCGCAGATTCGAGCGCCCTCGGCATCGGCCTCGAATTCGCGTGCCCGGCTGATGGCCATCTGCACCAGCATGGCGGCGAGGGGGGCCAGGATCATCATCAGGATCATCGCGATCGGGTTCGGCCGGTTTTCCCGGCCGCGTCCCAGCATCATGCCGAATTGCGCCAGAAACCCGATCGCCCCGGCCAGGGTGGCGGTGATGGCCATGATCAGCGTGTCGCGGTTCTTGATATGCGCCAGCTCATGGGCGACGACGCCTGCCACTTCCTCCTGCGTCATGAGATCCAGCAGGCCGGTGTTGACGGCAACGGCCCCGCGCTCCGGGCTGCGGCCGGTGGCGAAGGCATTGGGCTGGTCTTCGTGGATGATGTAGAGTGCCGGCATGGGAATGCCCGCGCGCTCGGCCAGATCCTGCGTCATGCGGTAGAGCTGCGGTGCCTCGGCCGCGGTGACGGGTTGGGCGTTGTGCATGCGCAGCACCATGCCGTCGCTGCCCCACCAGGCGAACAGATTCATGCCCGCGGCCATGACCAGCGCCACCGTGGCGCCCGTCGGCCCGCCCAGCGCGTAGCCGATCACAGCAAAGAGTGCTGTGAGGCTCGCGAGCAAAATGAAGGTCTTGAACATCTTTCGCGAATCCCCTGCGCTCCCCACATCGGGATGATGAGCGAAGAAGAAAAGCCCCCCCTGCCTGCTGGCAAGCCCCGCACCGCGCCGCCTCTGACGAAGCTCAACCGGCCCCTTCATCCGCCCGCCGCCGCAGAGGGCGAGCATGGCGGCCCCGCTGGCCCCGAGCCCACGCGCTACAATGACTGGGAGCGCAAGGGCCGTGTCAGCGATTTTTGACAGGCCAACCCCGCTTGCCCGCTCGGGCAGGGAGCCTTAAGGAGAAGCGCGCTGGATGGGTGGCCGAGTGGTCGATGGCGCGCGCCTGGAAAGTGCGTATAGGTCAAAAGCCTATCGTGGGTTCGAATCCCACCTCATCCGCCAGACACCCCCGCCAGTCCCCAACGACAGACCCAGAAAAGCCCGCTTAGCCGCCAATCTCCCTCTTGAAACTGTCCGCCATAGTCCGCTAATGTCCTTCCTTATCCGCCGATCTATGGGGACTGGTAGGGGACAGAAGGGACGAAGCGGTCGCCTGGGGCGGTTTTCGGGGACTGGCATTCCGCTTTTCGCGGCCCGCCCCAAGCCCAAGGCCGCAGAGCGCCGGTCCCCATCCCCGTCGCCAGTCCCCGAAAACCGAGCGGAGCACCCGACGCCAGTCCCCAAAGACTGCGCGCAGCAGGAGCCGCCGATGCCTCGTCTTGTCCCCGCCCTGACCGCCGCCCGCGTTGCCCAACTCGTACGCGAAGGCACCCCCACGAAGGCTGCGGATGGCGGCTGCCCCGGCCTCACCCTCAAGGTATCCGACAAGGGCCGCGCGTCCTGGGTGCTGCGCTACACCACCCCAGAGGGGAAGCGCGCCGACATGGGGCTCGGCTCCGTGGCGCTGCCCGGCTCGACCGGCGGCGTGTCGCTGGCCGAAGCTCGCCGCCTCGTGGATCAGCACAGCCAGGCCAAGCGGGCCGGGAGAGACCCCCTGCAAGCCAAACGCCAGCGCCGGGCCGACGCCAGCGCCCAGGCCAAGGCCGAGGCGCCCAGCACCACCCCCACCTTCCGCCGCGCGGCCGAGGACTTCATCGCCACGCGCGAAGCCGGCTGGACCAACGCCAAACACGGCGCCCAATGGACGAGCACGCTGCGCCGCCACGCCTTCCCGGCCATCGGTGCCCTTCCGGTGGACAGCATCACGACGGAGCACGTCCTGGCCGCGCTGCGCCCGGTCTGGACCACCACGCCCGAGACAGGCTCCCGCCTGCGCCAGCGCATTGAGGCCGTGCTGGATGCAGCGAAGGCCCTGGGGCATCGCCAGGGCGAGAACCCCGCCCGATGGAAGGGACACCTGGCGCAGCTACTCCCGCCACCGCGCAGGGTGCAGGCTGTGGCTCATCACCCTTCGCTTCCTTGGCAGCGGGTGCCCGCCTTCCTCGCGGTGCTGGACGGCAAGGCCGGCATGAGCGCGGCGTTACTCCGGTTCCTGATCCTGACCGCCTCCCGGTCCGGCGAGGCGCGCGGGGCTACCTGGGGCGAGATTGACCCGGAGGCCGGCGTCTGGACGGTCCCAGCGGCGCGCATGAAGGCGAAAAAGGCGCATCGGGTGCCGCTCGCCGAGCCCGTGCTGGAGATGCTTCGCGCCCGCCGTTTGGCCGCCCAGGTCGAGCATGGCGCCGACGCCCTGCAACGCGACGCCCTGATCTTCCCTTCGCGCGGGGAAAAGGGCCTGCGGCGCCCCGTGTCAGACATGGCCCTCTCTATGCTGCTGCGCGGCATGAGCCTGGATGGGCTGCCGCCCGACGCATTGCCGCGCTGGCGGGATCAGGAAGGCCGGGCCGTGGTGCCGCACGGCTTCCGCTCTACCTTCAAGGCATGGTCGCTGGCCCAGGGCTGGCAGGACCACCTTTCGGAAAGCGCGCTGGCCCACACCGACCCCAACGCGGTCCGCGCGGCCTATGCGCGCGGTGATCTGCTCGAAGAACGCCGGGCGATGATGGAAGCCTGGGCGAGCTTCACCGCAGGCCGGGCGGGCGGCGTCGTGGTGCCTTTGAGCGTAGCGCTTAGCGCATAGGATTATGCGTAATTCGCATGGCTTGGCGTGCGATGGGCGCGGGTGGAGAGGCTTTGCCCCCGCTTCCAATGCCAAGCGCCTCACGCCGTAACCGGCCTCTGTCCTAGCTTCGCGCCGGATGCTGCGCGCCACGCGGCGCCCCCGGCCCCGGGCACGTGCGTCTTGACACCTTGACATGTTGCAGCGATTTCAATGGGTTGCGGGGAGGTCGGCGGCGAGGGGTCCGTGTTTTCCCGCTTGCGGCGGCGCACGCCCGCGTGCATCTTTCCCTCGGATTGCTTCGGCGCACCCGCGCTACCCGGCCGTGCAGACTACGTGCGAACGGGGTGGAAGTAATGCGAGGCCACCCGGCAGCCGCATGCGGCCGCTCCGTGGAAGCAGGGTGCCATAGGCGATGGCGCCCGATCCGTAACTCACGAAGGGGCCGGCACAGCCGGCTCCTTCGGGCTTATGGAGGTCGCTATTATGGTCAAGAAGGAAATCTCCACCACTCTCGAAGTGTCTGCGCCTGCCGCGCTGCTCACTGTCCCCGAGACACAGCGTCGCATGAGCGCCTGCCGCACGGTCGTCTATGATGGGCTCGAGGCCGTACAGAACAGCGCCGCGATGCTGGATACGCTCGACCCCGCTTTGCTGACCCCGGGAAAGCTCGAAGGCCTCGATTGGAAGAGTGGCCTGAAGGTCGCCGATCTCGTCGCCTACTTCGACGGCCACACTCTGACGATCGACCATCCGGAGGAGGGGTGGACCGAAGAGAAGCCGATCCCTCGTTGTCCGGAAGCGAAGGTGCTGGAGGCAGTGAGTGCCTCTGTGAAGGCCGGCAACATCTGGATCACCAGCGGCGCGGCATCCGTTTGGGGCGACACGCCACCTGCCGGCATCGTATCCAAGTCGGCAACCCTGCGCGCACCGCCCGAGCCGATCAACGTCTCATCGCTGACGCCCGAGGCGCTCCCGGATGCCTGGACCGATGGCAAGGCGTCAGTGCATTCGATCGAGCAGGCTGTTGCCGGACAGCGAGGGGTCGTCTCACTGCCGTGGAAGCTGGTGGAAGCCGCGATCACAGGTGCGGTGAACTACGGCTTCATTCGCGTGGTTCCTGGCGGCGTCGCATGGCCCTGCCAACCGCACGAAGCCGCAGCTGTCGAGATCGCCTTGCCGGAAGCGCCGAAAGCCAAGGGCGAGACCAGGGCCAAGGAGTTCGCGGAAGACCAGGCGCCTGGGCCCAAGCCAAAGGCAGCATTCCGTGAAGCCGTGCTGGATAGCAGCCAGCTGAATGAACTGGTCGAGGGCATGGGCGACGTTCTGGCAGCGGCAGGCAATCTGACGCTGCGGTTCCGGCTGGCAGTGGAGTTCGCTGACGGTGAGGTCGCGACCCCAGATGTAGCGGCAAAGCTAGCTGCGGCGCTCGATAAGCACGGTGTGGCCGCAAGCTGATGGCACGGAGCCGGCCATCTGTATCAACCCAGTCGATTCACCTACCGCGGCCGAAACGCTAGCGGGAGGAGCCGGAAAACCTCCACCGATCCATCCATCTCACTTGAGAGGCACCCCCGGTCACGGATCGGACGATAAGGGAGAACGAATACATGAACCGGACAAATTTAGTTAAACAAATCGAAGTACTTAATAAGATGCCCTCCGAGGATTCAGCGGCATGGTTATTGGGTGCCGCTGACGCTGTGGAGTTTATGAAAAAGGACGCACTCGCAGACAACATCGTTATTTGGGCTTCGGCGTCTCATATCTTGATCCATGGCGTGTTGGCACCGACGGAAAAGACGACACCGCCTGACTTCGATGATTTGCGGCGCATGATGGTTTTTCCAGATGCGAGTTGGGGCATTGAACACGTCTCAGGCGGGGGCGAGCCAGACCGTGTCTACCTTACGCCCCCACTGGACAGCCCTGGCTGCAAATCTCTGGTCGGCGGTGAGAAGCTGATCTTTAAGCGTGGCTTCGAAGGCATGAACGACTACGTGCCCCCGATCGAGATCAGTCAGAAGCTTGTGCACAGTCTTCGCCTACACTTCATCGCGGAACGCCACGCTTATTGCAAATTGAATGACCAAGGCGACTTAGAAGACGTCATAAATATAGTTAAGATTCCTAACGGGTGGGGAGATAGAGATGGAACCGCCATCACAATTCGAGCAGAAGAATTCTATGAATACATGATTCTTTCCAAAACAACGCTTATCCGTAAATTTGACTTCACGCGAACAGGTAAAAACTTCTCATCTTGGTCAAACGATAACCGATCAAAAAAGGAAGGTACCGGCCTGTCATATCACTGTGGCAAGGGACCTGCGGCTAGTTTCTGCAATGGCGTCCAGGTTATCGTTCCACCTCTTACTTACGAAGACGTTTTGCTGAAGCATATGAATGAGAGAGAGGGCGTAGGAAAGAAATACGCATCGTTCGTTATTCATGACTGGCGAAACAAGCGCATTTTCGAGACATCCGGCGCGCCAGGAAATTTGACCAACTACTTCACGAAAACCGAAGGGTTGCCGTATGAGGTCTCCCCAGCATTTTTTAGACCAGAGGTATTACATAAGTACAAGGCTGATCCAGAAAAATACAAAATCGAAAATAGATCAATCAGTTGCCGCGGTGCTTGGCACCTAGAGACCTACGACATTAATGCCGAAGGACAGGTACATTCCTACATCATTTACCTCTCGCGGCTACCCTACGAGGAGCAACTTTATTGGAAATCATTTAATGAGCCGCCAAAGGGACCTATCTCGGCCCGAGCCATCCAAACCGATTTTGAGGGGACATGGTCCACCGACTACGATCCTCTGGAAAATCTCAAGCGCCGTGTACGGGCTTTAGATGACTTGGCACCGGCATGGTGGAATCCTCGCAGAGACGGCCTGACTAGCGTCGTACATCTGCCTGCGACTGATTCCGCGGCAGAATGGGCTGACGAGATTCACAAGCTTGACCAAATGCTGGTCGAGGGATTTCAGCCCAGGCCCCTGCGCGAGCTTGTCACCGCTAAAGGTGGAACATTCGAGCAGCCGTGGGGATCTCTCCGCTTGCTCGAAGAAATGTTCGTTGCCGGCGGAATGCCGCCCGCTGACGCGAAGGGCGTGGTCGAGCCGTTAAAGCGGCTCCATGCGCTTCGCACCCCCCTGAAGGGCCACGGCGCGCTCAGCGATCGGAAAGCGCTTGCCGCAGAAGCGAGAACCGAGTTTGGCAGTTTCCGTGCGCATTTCACGCAGCTGGCAGCAGGCTGCGACACCGCCCTGAAACGCATCATCGACGAGCTTCTGCCAGGGTCAGATATAGCCGATTAGGCCAGATTCGACTCTCGCACCGTACCAAAGTGTTCGCTCTCGAAGTACGGATTTCGGGCAAGTGGGGTTCGAACCGGAGCAAGTGCCGACCGCGCTAAAACCGGCCTTTTACCTAGGTTTTTGAGTTCCGTACTAAATTGGCCAAGTCAGGAGGTCCGGAGAGAATTGGCCTCCGGAGAGCGATTTTCGGCCGTCTCCGCGCCAGGCCAGTCAACAGGTCTGGCCTGAAAACCCCAGGAAACCTGCCACTCAGCGCGGCGGTCGGCTTGGCGGAGAGCACGGCTCGTATGGGAACTGGCGGAGGAGGTGCGACCGGATGCGAACGGTCTCAAGGCTGGAGCCTTGGAGAGCAGACCAGCGGACATCGTCGTCCATCGCAGACCTGAGGACTTCGGCGAAGCGACGTGCCTTCGGCGGGAATTTCACATGCACCTCTTAGGCCCCACACGACCGCCATCCGATGTAGACAATTGAGGTTGGTATAATCCGGGCGACCGAGGCAGGTCAGCGTTCATTGCCCGGCCGCCGCGCGCCAAAGAACACGCAGGGCGATGGCGAAAAGGCAAGCGGCAAAGACGCGGCGCAGGAGCGGCACCGGAAGCCGCGATGAGAGGCGTGCGGCAAACGGCGCCACAACGGTGGCTGGGAGGGCCAGCAGGATCGCCGCGCTCAGGCTGACGTAGCCGAGGGAGTCGGGAGGCAGGCCGGGCCTCCCGTAGCCCAGGGCGGCAAAGCCGAGCGTCGCTGGCAGCGCGACCGCGATATTGAAGACGGCGCCGGCACCGACGGCGCGATTGATCGGCGTGTTGAAGAGCCCGAGAGCCGGGCCGCTCAACGTGCCCGCACCTATCCCAAGGGCGGCGGACAACCCGCCGATGGCTGCCGGCGGCAGCCATCCCAGCGGCGGGGCCGGCAGGCCGGAAGCCAGCACGCCGCGAGCACCCGCCATCATCTGGATGCCGAGCAGAGTGGCGACGGCAGCGAAGGCGCCGACCGACAGCGGGGCCGGGATCAGGGGTGCCAGCCCCAACCCGAGCAGTGCGCCCGCCAGGAGTGCGGGCATCCAGGCCCTCAGGATCGGCTGATCGATGGTCCCGGCGGCAGCGTGGGCTGCCGCCGCCGCCAGTGAGGACAGCAGGATCGCCGCTTGCGCGGTGCCGATGGCCAGCGCGGCGCGATCGGTGTCTGACATGCCTCCTGCTGCGAAGACCTCAAGCAGCACCGGCACGGCGATGACGCCACCGCCAATTCCGAGCAATCCGCCGACCACGCCGATGGCCGCGCCAGCCAGGACGAAGGCAAGCAGGGTCCAGCCGCCGTAAGTGAAAAGGATTTCCAACATGCTGACTTGTGCAGCCAGTCGAGAAACGGAACAACCTGGTGGCCATTATCGGCGGTCCGATGTGACGGCGTTGCAATGAGACGTCAGCGTGCCGTGAAGCCGAACATCGGCCGCATCCTGATCCCGATCCAGCAGCCCGGCATCGCAGCGGCGAGCCACACGAAGCCATGCAGGCTGCCCGATGATGCGCCGCCGAGGAAGGCGCCGACATTGCAGCCGAAGGACAGCCGAGCGCCGACGCCCATCAGCAACCCACCCAGCGCCGCCCCGGTGGCACCACGCCAGCCGATCGGCGCGCCGTGCCGCAACCGGCCTTGCCCCGCCGCAGCGAGAAGCGCACCGAGCAGCAGCCCTACATCGGACAGCGAACCGTGCATCGCCAGCATCGGGCCATCGAGCGCTTCCCGCGTCCAGCCGGACGACCAGAACTCGAAGCCAGAAAGGTCCCATCCCAGGGCCTGGACGGCTTGTGCGCCCCAAAGCGTCAGGCCCATCGTGATGCCCCAGGGCGTGCCCGAGACGAGGAACAGCGCCGCGGCGCCTGCCCCAATCGCCGCGCCTGCGAGCAATCGCTCGCGCGATGGGCGCGCCCCACGCAGAACCACAAGCGCGCCGAGGCAGAGCAGCGCCTCGGTCACCACAAGCCCTCCCCAGGGGCCGAGCAGGGCCGGCAGATCGATCTCGCCAAGGCTGGGCAGCCGTAGCGCCGCGGGGAGCATCAGGCTGCCCAGCACCCCGCCGAAGCAGAAAAACGGCAGTGCGACCCACATCCTGCGCGACCCCTGGCCGGCTGCGACCAGGGTGCCGGACCCGCAGCCATTGGTGATCTGCATGCCGACGCCAAAGATCGCGGCGCCTACCAGCAAAGGTGGCCCGATCGGCGCGACGAACCGCCCATAGCCCTCCACGAGCATGCCGACGGGCAGCACGACCAACGCCGCCACCGCGGGCACGACGAAGGCTGCGCCGAGCGTGCGGCCATTACCCTCCGAGAGCAGCGCGCGGAAACCGCCAGCGAAGCCGTAATCGAGCCAGACGAACATGGCGCCAAGCAGCATCGCCACGGCCAGGACCGGCAGAAGCGCCGCATCGCCGATGCCGGAGACGCCCGCAACGGCCAGAACAGTGCCGGCCACCCCGAGCAGGAGGCCCGTCACTTGGACGCGCCACGGCTCGGCCGAGAGCGCGCCCGCCACGCTATTCGGCGGCCTTGCGAACCAGGGTCTCGATGAAGGCCTCGGTGCTGCGCTGGCCCTCGGGCGGGACGGTGACGCCGTGACGGGCAAAGACCCGCTCCGCGATATCCGCCCCGGTGCTGCGGGTGATGAAGGTCCGGCCTTGATCGTCCTCCCACACCAGGACACGCATCGGCAGATCGATGGCGAGCGTCGGGTGGGCGGCCATGCCCGGCGTGCCGGCGCGCGGATTGCCGAACAGCACCACCGTGCGCGCACGCAACGTCATGCCGACATCGCGGGCTGCCGCGGCGTGGTCCACCTCGGTGAAGACAACCCAGCCGGCTTCGCGCACCGCGGCCGCGAAGCGATCGAGCGTTGCGCGGGTCCCATGCGCGCTTGGCGTGGTCACGAGACCGGCTTGCTGCGCATCCGCGGAAAGGCTGGATGCGAAGATCGTGAGCGCCGCGCCGAGGAAGATGGTGCGGCGCCTCATCGGGTGCTGGTAAGGTTCATGGTCGAAGACTCATCCCTGTTCATATTGCACTGCTGCTTCTCGACGCCTCTCAGAATCGAGTGATCAACTCTACCCACCCATCCGGCAGCGCCGCCGTCAGCACCGCCTCTACCCGGCGATCCAGGCCGCTCAGCATGGCCACCCCAACCAGTGCCAGCACGCCGCCCAGCGCCGGCCGGCCCCAGCCCCCCGCCTTGGCCAGATGCCGACGCAACGCCGGCATGGCACTGCGCGCCACTGTGCCAAGCGCCAGAAGCGGCAGGGCCGCACCCAGCGCGAAGGCCGCCATCACCAGAGTCGCCTGCGCCGCTGTCCCGGCCTGGGCGGCGAGGCCCAGGGCCGCGCCGAGCGCGGGCCCCGTGCAGGGCGCCCAGGCCACGCCCAGCACCACGCCGAGCCCGAACTGACCGCCCAGCCCCTGCGCCGGCATGCGCTGCGCCAGGGCGGAGATCGGTGCCATGATCGCTTCGCCCGCCATGGTCAGGCGTGTGGCGAGGCCCGCGACCAACAAGGCGAGGCCCGCCAGCAGCAGCATCACCGCGGACCCGATCCGCAGCACCTCTGGGTCGAAGCCGATCGAGGTCGCCAGCAGGCCAAGCACGACGCCCAGCCCGGCGAAGCCGATCACCAGGCCACCCGCCAAAGCCAACGGTGCCAAGCGATGCTCGGCGGTCGCGGCACCGAGCACGATCGGCAGCAAGGGCAGCACACAGGGCGACAGGCTGGCGAGGATCCCCGCTAGCCCCGCCAGCAACAACGATCCCATGGCCGCGGCCTCAGACGGCGCGGCGGATCAGGTCGCGGATCTGCGTCGCGTCGGTTACGCCGATGATGCGGCCGCGTTCCTGCGTGCCGTTGAAGGCGATGATCGTGGATTGCTGCCGCACGCCGAGGCGGCGAAGCGCGTCCTTCTGTGTGTCGAAATCGACCGTGAGCAGCAGCGCTGCTGCCAGCGCCGGCTCCGCCAGGGTGGCGGCCACATGCGGCGCCTGGGCGCGGCAGGTCGGGCACCAGGGTGCCGTGACTTCGACAATCAACGGCCGACCGGCGGCCTGCGCCGCGGCGAAGGCGGCGTCGGACCAGGGCGCGCGCTCGGCGGCGCGGGCGGTCGAAGCAGCGGCAGCGACCCAGCTGAAGGCGAGAGCCGCCAGCAGGGGGCGGCGGGGCAGGTTCGGCATGGCGGTCTGTCTCCTCAGTGACACGGGCGCACCCGCTCGCGTCGGCTTCGCTGAACTTCGATCGAAGGTTACGCGGGCCGAGCAGAAATTTGGATCTTGCCGGCAATCGCAGATGTTCTAAAACGATCGCTCTAGAATTAGGAATATCGCTTCCTGATGGCACGCGCCCGTGAGTTCGACGACAACGCGGTCCTCGACGCCGCAACCGACCGCTTTTGGCGGCAGGGCTACGCCGCGACCTCGGTGCGCGACCTCGGTGAGGCAATGGGGCTTGTGCCGGCGAGCCTCTACAACGCCTTCGGCAGCAAGCACGCGCTTTTCGCGTTGTGTCTCGACCGCTACCTCGACCGGAACATGCGCGAACGGATCGAGCGCCTGGAAGCGAGGCAACCACCGCGTGTGGCCATCGAGACCTTCCTGAACGAGATCGTGGCGCGTTCGCTCGCCGATCCGCGCGGCTGCCTGCTCGTCAATTCGGCGCTGGAAGTCGCCCCGCATGATGCGGAGATCGGCGCCGTCATCGCGGCAAGGTTGGCGGAGCTGGAAGCCTTCTTCCATCGCTGCGTCATCGCCGGGCAGCGCGATGGCAGCATCACCGCAGCGCCCTCGGCGCGCGACCTCGCGCGGCTCCTGCTGACCACGGTGATGGGCCTGCGCGTGCTGTCACGCGCCAGGCCGGAGCCTGCCCTGCTGCGTGGCGCCGCGCGCCAGGCGCTGACGCTGCTCGATCCACCAGCCTGCGCAAACTGACACAGGAGACGCCGCCATGATCCGCTTCTATTTCCACCCAACCCCCAACCCCGCCAAGGTCTCGCTGTTCCTTGAGGAAACCGGGCTGCCCTATGAGGTCGTTCCGGTCGATACCAGCAAGGGCGAGCAGCATCTGGCCGCCTTCCGCGCCGTCAATCCCAACGGCAAGCTGCCGGCCATCGTCGATACGGAGGGGCCGGGCGGCAGGGAAGCGCGCGTCTTCGACTCCACGGCGATCCTGCTGTACCTCGCGGAGAAGACCGGCAATCTGCTCGGCACGTCGGAGGATAGGCCGGAGCTGCTCTCCTGGCTCGCTTTCCTCGGCACCGGCCTTGGTCCCTTTTCCGGCCAGGCGGTGCATTTCCAGTTCGCCGCGCCCGAGGGGTTGGACTATGCGCGCAACCGCTACCGGCGCGAGGCGGAACGCCACTACCAAGTGCTGGAAGATCATCTGGCCGGGCGCGACGTCATCGTCGGCGACAGCTTCACCATCGCCGACATCTCCGCCTGGGGCTGGATCGACCGGGCGTCGCGCGTGCTGAAAGGCGATGGCGATCCGCTCGCGGCCTATCCGAACATCAAGCGCTGGTTCGCCGCTATCGACAGCCGCCCCGCCGTGGCGCGCGCGAGGGCGGTCGGGCAGGACCATGAGTTCAAGAAGGTGCAGGACGAGGAAGCCCGTCGGCACCTGTTCCCGTCCAACTATCCACCAGCTGCGTAGATCCACCCCGAGCGCGTTTGGAGGCGAACATGGCAGATACCCCAGCATATACGCCACCGAAGGTCTGGACCTGGGCCAAGCCCAATGGTGGCGCCTTCGCGAGCATCAACCGGCCGATTGCAGGCCCGACGCATGACAAGGAACTGCCGGTCGGGCGACACCCGCTTCAGCTTTACTCGCTGGGCACGCCGAACGGGGTGAAGGTCACGATCCTGCTGGAGGAGTTGCTGGCGCTTGGCCACACCGGTGCCGAGTATGACGCCTGGCTGATCAAGATCGCCGATGGCGACCAGTTCGGCTCGGGGTTCGTGGCGGTCAATCCGAACTCCAAGATCCCCGCTCTGCTGGACCAAAGCGGACCGAAGGCGATCCGGGTGTTCGAATCAGGCTCGATTCTGCTCTATCTAGCGGAGAAGTTCGGCGGGTTCCTGCCGACGGACATCGCTACCCGCACCGAGGCGCTGAACTGGCTATTCTGGCAGATGGGTAGCGCGCCTTATCTGGGGGGCGGCTTCGGCCATTTCTACGCCTACGCGCCGATCAAGATCGAGTATGCGATCGACCGCTTCGCGATGGAGGTGAAGCGGCAGCTTGATGTGCTCGACCGGCGGCTGGCCGAAAGCCCGTACCTCGCCGGAGACGACTACACGATCGCCGATATCGCGGTTTTCCCTTGGTATGGCGGCCTGGTGAAGGGCTGGTCCTATGGCGCGGCGGAGTTCCTGAGCGTGCAGGACTACACGCATGTCCAACGTTGGGCAGAAACCATTCTCGCGCGGCCGGCGGTGCAGCGCGGACGCATGGTGAACCGGGTGCGCGGCGAACCGCATGAGCAGTTGCTCGAACGCCATGACGCCAGGGATTTCGAGACCAGCACGCAGGACAAGATCGCGGATGCGCCGACGTGAGCGCCGCCCAGCGCCGCCACCTCCGCTCTGTCTAACCAAGAAGGACCTACCCTATGACCGAGACACTCTCCGAGCAGCTTGAATCCTATGGGGCTGGCTGGCGCGCCCGCGTTCCTACCGACCGCCAGGCGGTGATGGACGGGCATGTCGCGCACCTCGCCGCCAGCGGCATCGCAAAGACCGCAAAGCAGGTCGGTGACCGCGCCCCCGCCATCCAGCTGAGCGACCAGCATGGCGCCGAATTCGACGTGGCAAGCCTGCTCACCAAGGGAGCCGTCGTCGTCACCTTCTATCGCGGCGGCTGGTGCCCGTTCTGCAACATGGAGTTGAAGGCCTACCAGGCGGTGTTGCCGCGCCTCGCCGCGGCCGGCGCCAGCCTGGTCGCCATCAGCCCGGAGAAGCCGGATGACGTGGCTGATACCGCGACGAAGAACGAACTGAGCTTTCCCGTGCTCAGCGACATCGGCCACACGGTCGCCAAGGCCTTCGGCGTCCATTACGCCTTCACCGCCGAGGTCCGCACCGTCTACGACGGCTTCAAGCTCGACATCCCCGGCAAGAACGGCACACCGGACGACTGGTCGCTGCCGCTGTCGGCGACCTATGTCATCGGCAGGGATGGGACGATCCTCTTCGCCGATACGCGCACCGATTACCGCGAGCGCACCGACCCCGAAGAGATATTGCGGCTGCTCGAACACCGGGCTGCGGCCGAGTGACGTTTCATCACGCGACAAGGAGCCCTGGATCATGACCCACACCACGAAGCTTGCCGCCGGCGCGGCCTTTCCCGCGATCACCGTGCCGCGCCTCGGCGGCGGCGAAATCGCGCCGGCTGCGACCGCGGGCTGGCGCCTGCTGATCGTCTATCGCGGCAAGCATTGCCCTCTCTGCAAGCCCTATCTCGGCACGCTCGATAAGCTGCTGGAGGAGTTCGAGGCCGCCGGCGTCTCAGTCGCCGCCATCTCCGCCGATCCGGAGGAGAAGGCTGCGGCCGACCATGCCGAGTTCGGCTGGCGCTTCCCGCTGGGCTACGGGTTGACCGTCGCGCAGATGCAGGCGCTGGGCCTGTATATCTCCAACCCGCGCTCGGCCCAGGAAACCGACCGACCCTTCGCCGAGCCCGGTCTGTTCCTGATCAACCCGGCGGGCGAAGTGCAACTGATCGACATTTCCAACGCGCCCTTCGCGCGGCCGGACCTCGCGGGTATCGCCCGCGGCGCCAAGCGCATCCAGGAGATGAACTACCCGATCCGCGGCACGCTGGTCTGATCGCGCCATGCTGACCGGCATCCGCGCCTGCGTCTTCGATGCCTACGGCACGCTGTTCGATTTCGCTTCGGCGGCGGCCGGCTGCGCTGACGTGCTGGGCGACAAGGCGGGTCCGCTGACCGCGCTTTGGCGCGACAAGCAGCTGCAATACTCCTGGCTGCGCGGGCTGCAGGGCCGCTACGTGCCGTTCTGGCAGGTCACCGGCGACGCCCTGGACTTCGCGCTGGAGACACTTGATCTCCCGGCAGACGGGCCACTGCGCGAGCGTCTGATGAATCTGTACCGCACGCTCGGCACATTTCCCGAAGTGCCTGGCGTGCTCCGCGCGCTGCGCGAGGCAGGCTTTGCCACCGCCATCCTATCGAACGGCTCGCCGGACATGCTGGCAAGCGCGGTGGAGGGCGCCGGGCTCGCCGGGGCCTTCGATGCGGTGATCTCGGTGGATGAGGTCGGCAACTTCAAGCCGGACCCTCGGGTCTATCAACGCGCGGTCGACCGGCTCGGTGTCCCGGCGGAGGCTATTGCCTTCCAATCCTCCAATGCATGGGATGCGCATGCAGCGTCAGCGTTCGGCATGCGCGTGGTGTGGTGCAATCGCTATAGCCAGCGGCGCGAACGGCTGCCCGGGATACCGGACTACGAAATCCGTAGCCTTGCCGAGCTGCCGGCATTGCTTGCGACACAGGGATAGCGCCGAGATCGGCGATGCGGCGGCGTCGCCCACCGCAGTCGCTATCGAAGCCCGGATTGCTGGTTCTCTGGCTTCACCCTCGCGAGGCGGACCCGGCGACGCTTGGCTGATCTACGGATCGCGGAACGTGACCAACGTGGCGCAGCTTGCTTATGCTCTCGGTCGATGGGGACCCGGACCCGAAGCGCGGGGACCGCCGGAGACGCTGCACGAGGGGCAGATCGAGAGCGGTGGTGGGAATGGCGGCGAACCCGCTGGTGCCCACCAGGCTGGCCGTCATAAGGCCGGCCGAAAGGGATGGAGCGTGCCCAGCATGATGGCACCGCTGGGCACGCTTATCCTCCCCTCGCACGCTGGCCAGGTCACGGCACCCTTCGCTTCATCACCTGCACTGACAGCGGCGCCGCGGCGAGATCCACCGTCGACGCGCTGACGTTCCTCGCGGTGACCCGGACGCTGTTGTTCGACCACACATGGCAGTCGAGCACGAAGGCGATGCTGCTCGTGTCGAGCGACGCATCGGCAAAGTCTCCCCGCCGCGCGCCAGGCACGGTCACGTCGATGTTCGCCGTCGCGCCTGCCGTGAGGCTCGGCAGGTCCCAGGTCGTTTCCAGCGCCAGGCTGCGCGTCCCGATCGGCACAGAGGGGCAGGCATAGAGCACCGCGGGCGCCGCCTCCGGCAGCCCGAACAGCCGCAGCGCCTCGAGCTCGATCTGCCCGTCAAAGCCCACGATGCCCACCTGCGCGAAGGCTACGCCCGCACCCACCCGGATCGTCTGCCGCCGGTTCAGCGATGCGTCTGCCATCACCGCGCCGGCGTTCCAGCCCTTCGCCGGCGCGTTCCACTGCACGGTGGTGCCGGAGGCCAGCACGTCGCCGGCGATGTTCTCCCGCACATTCGCCGCGCCATCGAACACCCGCACAAAGAGCCGCCCGCCATCGACGCCGCCCACCAGCCAATGCGCCAGCGCGAACTCCTTCGCCGAGGAGGTGTCCACCACGAAGGCCATGCCGCGGTTGGCGTCCAGCAGCAGCCCACGCGCCGTCGCCGCGATCCCGTCCAGCCCGTTGAAGCACAGCCCCGCCAGTGTCGTCGCCGCGGTGGTGGAGGTCGCCAGCGTCGCCAGCTTCTCAACGCCGATCTCGGTGCCGCTCTGGCGGAAGGCCGCAGCGCGGAGATTCGGCACCGCCTCCAGTACCCGCAGCAGCCGCGAGGCCGGCGCGCGATGGCGGTTGATCACCGCATTGCCGGCCCGATCCGCGGTCGTGGCGTAGTCGATCCGCACGGCATAGGTGTTGGCCCACGCCACCTCGTACTCGCAGTCGGTGGCACTGCCGGTGTGCCGCGCCACGATCGGCGAGCACGCCTCCATGCGCAGCGCGCGGCCGATGATGGCCGTGCCATCCGTCTCGTTCAGGAACGGGATCGCCACATTCGGATCGAGTTGCCGCAACTCAAAGTTCGGCCCATCGAAGACGTGCCGGTTGTGGTTGTTGTAGCCGCCGGCGCCGCGCGAGAAGCGGATGCCGTAGCGGTCGATGGTGGGGTTGATGCCGGTGGCGAGGGCGAAGTGCCCGCCGTAGTATCGGATGGAGGTGTTCCACGCCGTCGCCGTCTCGGCGCGGATGTCGAGGCCGTAGCGGTTGTTCAGGATGCGCAGCAGGTGGAAGGTGCTGTCCTCGACGCCGCGCCCGTCGCCCAACGTGCGCATCCCGATCGTGAAGCCAGAGACCAGGCGAAGCTCCACCACCGAGGCGTCGATGTTGCGGACCAGGATGCCGATATCGGCCTCGGAGGCCCAGTCGGATTGCGTCTGCCTCACCACCTGCAGCCCGGCATAGAACTTCTCGCCGTTGCGGGTCGTGCCGCCATCGCCGAGCGTCAGCACCGTGGCCGGCGCATTGGCGGCGCCGGTGTAGCGGATGACGCCGCGCATGATCAGCCCGCGTGCGCCACCGCCGAGGGTCACGCCGCTGCCCACGTTCCAGGTGCCTGGCGGGATCACCGCGAACTTCTGGTCGGCCGACGCCCGGTCAAAGCAGGACTGGATGGCGGCGCGATCGTTCGCTACGCCATCGCCCAAGCCCCCGAAGTCGGTGGGAAGCACAGCCTCGCGGTCGCGGAGGTACTTCGCGAAGTCGCTCTTGTTGAGGTTGGCGTTGAGGACCAGCAGGTCATCGATGCGGGCCGGCATGGCGTTCTCCGATCAGAGGGCTGTGGCGGTGACCGGGCCGGCGAAGGCGGAGACGTTGCCCTCGGCCGAAACGCTGCGCAGCCAGTACCAGCGGGTCTGGCCGGTGGTGAGGCCGGTGCGATCCCAAGGGAGTGCTGTCGGCTCGGCGGCCAGCTTGGTTGCGGCGGCAAGGCTGGCGCTGCTGGCCTCGAACACCTGCAGCCGCACCCCGTCCGCGGGAAAGCCGCCGGACAGTCGAACCCCGCCAGCGATGCCGGTCGCGGTGGGTGCCGAGACGGCGGCCGGGACCAGCGCCTCGCGCCAGCCCGACACCGCGCCGCTGCGCGCCTGCGCCCGCACGCGGAATGCCGTGGGCTCCGCGGTGGTGATGGCGACGGCGGTCGCGCCGAAGCCGCCCGCATAGCCCTGCCAGATCGCAATCGAGGCCGGCCGGAACTCGATCTCGTAGCCCGCGAGATAGGCGGAGCCCACGGCGGTCCAGGAGACGGCGATCGCGGTGAATGATGTCCCGAGCGGCGTCTCCACCACGATCGCGGCAGGCGCGGCGATCACGCCCGGGTTCGGCAGCACCACCGAGGGGTTCTGCCCCGTCGCCCGCTCATCCGTCGCCGGGTTCCAGGCCCAGACCGCGGGATCCTCCTCCGCCAATTGCAGGTTCACCCCGCCATCTGGCGCCAGCGCCCAGCCGGTCACGCGGGCCGGAAAGGGCGTGAGCCGTTCCAGCGCCACCGTCACCCCATCCCAGGGCCGCAGGCGCAGCGCCGAGAGGTTGGCCTGCATCGCCACCTCGCGCTGGCGGCGGTTGCGCTCCAGCTCGATTTTCATCAGGCGCTGGACGGTGGCGGCCGAGGTGGTGAGCGGGAACTCCATGTCGCGGTAGATCGCCTCGCCGCCATCCTCGGTGACGTAGTTGCTGGCGAGCAGCGGCGGCGCGTCGGTCGGCTGCCAGGCCGCGGCCGGCTCGACATAGACGGCGCGCACCCCGTTGAAGAGATCCCGTCGCGGGCGGGAGCCGACGATGGTCACGTCGCCACGCAGATCGTCCGAGGTGAGGGTCGCCGCCGGCAACGCCGGCGCCCCCGCGTGGATGTAGAAGCGCCCGCCCGAGACCACCAGCGCGCCCGCCATGGCAGCGACGAGCTTGCGGGTGATGGCGATCTTGCCCTCGCCCAGGGTGACGGCGCCGTTGACGGTGTAGCGGCGCTCGGCGGTGCCATCGCGGCGGCCCATGATCTCGTCGCAGATGTTGGCCGCGGCCATCAACGCTGGCAGGTCGATGTCGGCCCAGGCGGCGCGCCAGCCAAAGGGCGAGGTCAGGTACCAGGCCAGGCACAGCGCCGGATTGTCGGACCAGCCGGTGGCGCCGGTACGCGGATCCATGATGGTGTCGGCGCCCTCGACGATGGCGGACAGCCGCGCCTCGACACCGGCGTCGGCGCCGCGCGCATCGATGGTGATGCTCTGGTTGATCACCGGCCCGCCCGGCGCCATGCCGTTGGGCAGCACCGTGCCGCTGCGGTTCGGCACGAACCATTCGGGGCCGCGCTCGCCCACGATGTAGGGCTGGCCGCCCGCGACCGGCCCGCCCTCGGCGCGGAACAGCCCGCCCAGCGCCGAGCCGATGCCGGAAAAGATGGAGCCGAAGTCAAAGCCGCCCAGGCTGGAGGTCGGCGCGCAAGCCAGTGTCGAGGGCGCCGCAGCCTGGGCCGCCGGCACCACCTGCGCCACGGCGACCATGGCCGGCCTTGATCTCGACATGCCGGCGGCGCTGACCACCGCCCGCGAGATGGGCGCCTCCGGCTGGGCCGCCGCCGAACTGCTGCTAGCCATGCGCATGGGCCTCGCCGCCGGCAGTGCCGCACGCCGCGTGGATCCCCCTGGACCCTGACCACCACACCGAAGCAGGAGGCGTGACGCATGCCACCGCCACGAACCAAGGCCCCTCGGCTGCGGACACCACGCTGGTGAAGGCTGTGGCCCGGGCGTTTCGGTGGCGGCGGATGATGGAGGCGGGTCGCTACGGCACGATCGACGAACTGGCGGCCGCCGAGAAGATCAACTCGTCTTACGTCTCGCGCCTGCTGCGCCTCACGCTGCTGTCCCCCGCCATCGTGGAGGCGATCCTGGACGGGCGGCAGCCGGATGGGATGACGCTGCCTGGGCTGATGGAGCCGTTTCCGGTGGAGTGGTGGCAGCAGCCGACAGCATGAAAGGGCCTATTGGCAATGTAAATTTCAACCTGTCCGACAAAACCGGGTTGTGGTTCCGGCCAAAATGGCCAATCCTCGGGCTGTCTCCGGGGATTGGAAATGCTGACGCTTACCGCGAAGGAAGCGAAGTACGGATTTGGCCGGCTGATCGATCTGGCGCGTGCCGAACCGGTCATCGTTGCGAAGCATGGGCGCCCGGTTGTCGTCGTGATGGCCATCGAAGAGTTTGGCCGACTGAAGGCGATTGACGACGGTAAGTCGCCAGCGGACCACCCCTCACGACCTTCCCCCAAAGCCTGACGATGGCTTGGTCCAGAGGCCTTGATCCGGTGTGCCTGGCGCATGTCGTTCTTCCAACAGACTCTAGTACTGTCGATAGTGCACATGTCTTTGCTGACAGTGTCTCGGCGAGCGCGGGGGCGGAAGCGTGATCGACATGCTTGACCGCCTCGTCGATGACATTGCCAGCCTAAACAGCAAGCTCGTGCTCTTGGTAGGTCCGCCAAGATCCGGCAAGACCGATCTACTTGCTCAGCTATCGGAGCGCAGGAACGTGCCGGTTTTGCGTGTTGGCGCGACGCTAGGCCGCCAGTTACTCGCAATACCCAGCACGCAGCGGCACTTGCTTGCTCCGGATCTACTCAAGCAGTTGGCTGACGAGGCTGCGAGCCGCGGGCTCCTGCTTTTGGACAACATCGAACTGCTGTTCGATGGCGCCCTGCGGCTCAGTCCTTTGGACCTATTGAGGCGATATGCGCATGCGCGTCGTGTCGCTGCAGTTTGGCCCGGAGAGCTCCGGGACGGGCGACTTTCCTACGCCAGTGCGGGCCATCCAGAACATCAGGACTACGGCGTCGAAGGCCTGGTCCCGTTCAAAATTCAATAAAGGGAAAGACTGGATGCCGATGCGCTATGGGGATCTGATTCAGTTCGAGCCGATCGAATCGGTCATTCAGCTGCTCGACGCCAACCGCCCAGCCGAAGCGAAGAAGCTGGTTTCGACCTACGTCATTTCCGATGACATGGCCGAGCGGATCGCAAAACTCATGATCCCCCAACTCTCATTCGATGAAGCGGTAGACCACAAAGGTGTTCTCATCGTTGGCAACTATGGCACCGGTAAGTCGCACCTTATGTCGGTGCTTTCGCTTGTTGCAGAGGATGCTGCCTATGTCTCGATGATCCGGCACCCCCGGGTCGCGGAGGCTGCCGCTGCGATCGCTGGGAAGTTCAAGGTTCCACGGTCTGAACGCAGCCATCGCAGCGCCACTTCTACAGCAGCTCCGGCAGCTGCAGCGCGACGCCGACGAGCGTTTGAAGGGCTGGCTTTTCGCTCATTTTGCCGACCTGCCGTCTCTCCCAGCCGCGAAGGGGCCGGTCATGGTTCATCACGTGCCTCGGTTTCTTTCGTTGCGCCGCAACGCCGGGGAGGAGCGCATCGCGCTCCTCGTGTTCGACGGCCTCGCGATGGACCAGTGGATCCAGATCCGCGAGTACCTGGCAGAACGCGTTCCTGGATTTACAGTGGATGAGGGGGCGTGCTTTGCGTGGTTGCCTACACTCACATCGGTCTCGCGGCAGGCATTATTCTCCGGCCTTAAGCCGCGCGAATTCGCAAGTTCCATCGATACCACCTCGCAGGAGGCATCACTGTGGGCGCGCTTTTGGCAAGACAACGGCCTGCGTAAATCGGAAGTCTTTTATCAGAAAAGCCTTAAGCGAACTGAGCAGTTGCCTGAGCTGGAGGCCGCCATTTCCAGGCCGACCACGAAAGTCGCCGGCATAGTCATCGACATGATCGATGAAATCGTCCACGGGGCGATGTTGGGCAAGCGAGGCATCACCGGTCAGATTGGCGCGTGGTGCGACACCGGCTTCGTCGAGACGCTACTCCTCCTGCTCGCTGAGCACGATTATCAGATCTATCTCACCGCGGATCACGGCAACGTCGAGGCGAAAGGGATCGGCCGGCTTAGCCAGGGAGTCGTATCAGAGATCAGGGGCGAGCGAGTACGAACGTATCGCAGCGAAGCCCTCGCGGCATCGGTGCCAGCAGAATTTGGTGCCCTTCGATTTGATATCCCTGGACTACCTCCCGACTTCTTGCCGCTATACGCCCGGACCGGGGAGGCATTTGTTCCAAAGGATGATCAGATTGTTGCGCACGGCGGACTTTCGCTGGAGGAACTGGTCGTCCCGTTCGTAAAAATAAATTTCATGCGAGATGCTTCATGAGTTCGTCTGTAAGTCAAATTGGATTCGACCGTTTCATTCAATTGGACTGGGCCGCAGGTGCACTTCGCGTGAGGGCTGGCATTGCGGCACTTGATGACCTTACCGGGCTTCTAGATGCGTCGCATGTAGGTCTCGCTGCCAAGAAAAAGACCCGAACGGTGCTGAATCGGTTGTGGCTAGAACCACGCCAGGACTTGGTTCAGTTCGCAGATCGAGGTGTACAAATCTATCGACAGGAACCCGGCACTTCCATTACCGCTCTTACATGGGGCATGGCCATCGCCACGTATCCCTTTTTCGGGAAAGTGGCTGAGATCGTGGGTCGGCTGACAGCGCTGCAGGGCGATTGCACATCTGCAGAGGTTCACAGGCGGATGGCCGAAATCTACGGTGAGCGTGAAGGAACTCGTCGTATGACGAACATGGTTCTCCAGTCTCAGGCGCACTGGGGCGCGATCGAGAGAATGAACCAGGGCAAGCGGATTGTTCGCAGCAATGAGATTGATCTGCACGGATCGGCGGTTGCTGCGTGGCTTGTCGAGGCGTGCCTGAGAAATGCCGGCCATGCGATGAACGTCGCCAATATCGACTCCGCTCCGATCATTTACCCGTTCGCGCTTGGCAGCTCGACCTCATACGTCCTGTCGATGTCTCGAGCGCTCGAAATGCGGGTGGATAGCACCGGCAACCGAGTCATCGGTCTGGTGAACTGACTGAGCGGCCAGGCAAAAAATCCGAACCGATTGCAGTGCCAGCATCACCTGGGTGTCGAGTGTAGATCGAATTCCCTGGTTGCAGCATGCTCTCAATGGCTTGTTATTCCTGGATATTTTCGTCCGTACTAAAACGCCCAAGTCAGGAGGTCCGGAGAGAATTGGCCGTCGGAGAGCGATTTTCCGCCGTCTCCGCGTCCAGCCAGTCAACAGGTCTGCGCCGAAAACCCCAGGAAACCTGCCACTCAGCGCGGCGCTCGATCTGGCGGAGAGCACGGCTCGTATGGGAACTGGCGGAGAGGGTGGGATTCGAACCCACGGTAGCTGTTACACTACTCCGGTTTTCGAGACCGGCGCGATCGACCACTCTGCCACCTCTCCAGCGGCGGTTTATCGCCATTTCCCGCCTCGTCACTCGTGGGCTTGTGCCGGCTTTAGTGCCGGATCTGGAAAATGGCGTCCGTTACGCGCCTACATGCCCGCCCGCAGGACGGCACGCAAGAGGCGCAGCCTCATTCCGGGGCGCTGACCAGCCAGTCGGCATACATTTCAGTGGTCTTCACCGTCGGGTGGCCGGGCGGCACGAACTCAGGCACTGAGGGCGGCAGAAGCCACCTCCAATCCACGTCCCAGGGGCGCAAGGTCTTGCTCAAGCCAGGCCGTGAGTCGGAACAACACCGCCCCGGCCAGAGATGTTTCGGACAGGCTCCTCGGCCGGCCGATTGATCCCCTGGCCTGGCACTTGCCGGAACCTGTTGCTTCCTGCCCCGTGAGCGGCGCGCGCGGTGCATGAGACGTCCAACCAGATGGTCATCTCAGGGACCGGGCCAGCGCCCAGATGACCGCCGGGATGCGCCGCACCGCCTCATCGCGGCGGCTCCATCCTGAGAATGTTGGCCGGCCGGATTGGCAGAATGAGCGAAGGGCACTGCCGCCCAGCATCGAGGCGGCGATCGAGCACGCGGGGGATGGCGCATGCGGGCGGCGCTGGTGAAAAGATTTTGCGGCGCGCTGGATGCCGCCGCGTAACCTTCGCGCCAGTGCGTGCGAAAACGCCGGATGACCGATCCGCTGTCTCGCGCCGCACAGCTCGCGCTGTTCTGCACCCTGCTCATGCCGGCTCTAGTGCCTGTGCGCGCCCAGGGGGAAGCCAGCGGGCTGGTCACGCAGGCCAGCGCGCATACCCTGCGCCAGACGCTGGACCGCTTCGCCCTGGCGGTGCGTGAGGCCGGTTGGGTCGTCTTCACCGAAATTGACCACGCCGCAGTTGCGGCGGCCTTGCAAATGCCCCTGCGTCCCCGCGTGGTGATCTTCTTCGGCAATCCTGGCGCCGGCACGCCCGCCATGCGCGCCCAGCCCACCCTGGCCCTCGACCTGCCGATGCGTGCCCTGGTCTGGGAGGATGATGCGGGCCGGGTTTTCGTCACGCGCAGCAGCGGCGAGGATATCGCCAGCCGCATCTTCGCGCGGCACGGGATCGGGCAGGACGCGCCGGCCCAGGCGGCGACCGAGGCCTTCCTGGCCCGGCTGACCCGCCGCGCTACGGAATAGCCGCCGCGGTCACAGCAGCGGGAGCAGTTTTCGCATGGCACTCGGCAGGCTGCGCGCGGCCTGGTCGAGTGGCGTGCCTTCCGGCAGTTCCGGCACCTGCGCGGCCATCAGCCGCATGGTGAGGTCGCGGTGGGTGAAGCCATGCTGCGCCAGGCCCGGCCGTGCCTGCCAGCTGAGGCCGGGGCGTGGTGCGTGTTGCAACGCCTCCGCATCCGCCCAGGGCTCCGCGCGCCAGGGCGTGCCGGGCAGGGCCAGCATGCCGCCGAGCAACCCGCTCTCCGGCCGGCGCTCCAGCAGGATGCGCCCCGCGGCGTCCAGCAGCGCGAAATGCACGCCATGCAGCGGCGTTCGCGCTGCCTTGGGCGATTTGCGTGGCAAGGCGGCGGCAACGCCCAGTGCCGCGGCCCGACAGCCCTCGCGCCAGGGGCAGATGGCGCAGGCAGGGCTGCGCGGCGTGCAAATGGTGGCGCCGAGGTCAAACAGCGCCTGGGCGAAATCGCCGGGGCGGGCGCGCATGGCGGGCTGCGCGGTGAAGCCGTCCGCCAGGCGGCCCAGTTCGGGCTTGGCCTGGGGCAGGGGGGTCTCGATGGCGAAAAGCCGCGACACCACGCGCTCCACATTGCCATCCAGCGGCACCAGCGCCTCACCCAGGGCAATGGCCCCGATGGCCGAGGCCGTGTAGGGGCCGATGCCGGGCAGGGCGCGCCACCCCGCGGAATCCGCCGGAAAGTCGCCCGCCGCCGCAATCGCCCGCGCCGCCGCATGCAGGTTCCGCGCGCGGGCGTAATAGCCAAGGCCGGCCCATTCCTCGGCCAGTTCGGACCAGTCGGCGGCGGCCAGCGCCGCCACATCGGGGAAGCGCGCCAGGAACCGGGCGTAACGGGGCCCGACAGCCGCGACCGTCGTTTGTTGGAGCATGACCTCACTGACCCAGATGCGGTAAGGGTCATATGTCCCGCTCGGGGGGGCGCGCCAGGCGAGGCGGCGGCCCGAGCGATCATACCAGGCGAGCAATTCGGTAGCGGAGGGGTGTTGCATTGGCCAAACCAGAGACGCCCGCCCCGTTCCTGTCCAGATCCGTCTTCGCGGGCCCGCAGGAGCTGGGCGCGCTGATTCCGCGCGCGACACGCCCGGCCTTTCGCAAGCGAAGCCCGGATGCGGCGCAGATCCTGGCCGATTGGCCGCAGATCATCGGCCCCGAGATCGCCCGCATGGCGGAGCCCGTGCGGCTTTCGGCGGGCACCTTGACGCTGGCCTGCTCAGGGCCGGCGGCGATGGAATTGGGCATGGGCGCGCCCGCGCTGATGCAGCGCATCAACAGCCATCTGGGGCGAATCGTGGTGCGCAAGCTGGCCTTCATCCAGCGGCTGCCGCGCGCCGTCGAGATGCGGCCGAAGCGGCCCGCGCCGGGTCCGTTGCCGCCGCGCGTGGCGCAAAGCCTCGATTCCGTGCCCGGCGAGGAGTTGCGGCTGGCACTGGAGCGCCTGGCCAAGGGCGTGTTTGCGGGGAAACCCTGACGCAAGGCGCCTTGCCCCTCGATATCCGCCGGCCGCCCGGTTTCCCGCAGTCCCGTCGCGAAGAGAGCAGGGGCAGTGTCTCCTGCCGGGGGGCGAGTGAGGGGGCAAACCCCACCCATGCCCCAAAGATGGACATCCCGCCCCCCCTGCGCCATCTGTAGGGGCATGGAACACAGCCGGAGCCTGGCCATGCAGATCAGCCGTCGCAGTCTTGGTATCATCGCCGCCGGCGCGCCCGGCCTGGCGCTCGCGCAGGCCGCCGACCCGCGCCTGGGTGTCCGCAGCACGGGCCAGGCCACCGCGCCGGTCACCGTCACCGAATTCTTTTCGCTCACTTGCGGCCATTGCGCGGCGTTTCACAACCAGGTCTGGCCCCGGGTGAAGCTGGAGCTGGTGAACACCGGCCGCATCCGCATGGTCTGGCGCGATTTCCCGCTGGATGGCGTGGCCCTCGCCGCCGCCGCCGTGGCCCGCGCCCTGCCCGAGGAACGCTACGAGGCCTTCATCGGCACGCTGTTCCAGACGCAGGATCGCTGGGCCTTCGCCCAGGGCCGCCAGATTGACGAACTGGCCCGCATCGCCGCCCTGGCCGGCATGGACCGCGCCAGCTTCGACACCGTGATGGGCGATGAGGCGCTGCGGCGCGGCATCCTGGAGCTGCGCGTGGCGGCCGAGCGCGAATTCCAGATCCGCGCCACCCCCTCTTTCGCCTTCAACGGGCGCATGCACAGCGGCAACCTGCCCTTCGAGCAATTCGCCCGTCTGGTGCAGGATGCGCCCCGAACTTGAGACGGGGACTTGAGCGCGGAGCGCGCAGGGGCCGTGAGTGAAGCCGCGCCGGAGCTTCCCGGCGAACTTCCAACCCCGCGCCGCCTTTCCGCCACGCTGATCGGCCTGCGCGTGGCCGGCTTCAAGAGCTTTGCCGAGCCCGTGCAGGTGCCCGTCCTGCCCGGGCTCACCGGCATTGTCGGCCCCAATGGCTGCGGCAAATCCAATGTGGTGGAGGCGCTGCGCTGGGCCATGGGCGAAAGCTCGGCCCGCAGCCTGCGCGGCGGCGAGATGGATGACATCATCTTCGCCGGCACTGCGACCCGCCCCGCCCGCAATCTGGCCGAGGTGGTGCTGAGCCTGGAGGATGCGACGGGCGTCGCCCCCGCGCCGATGGACCAGGCGGCGGAACTGGAAGTGATCCGCCGGATCGAGCGCGGCTCCGGCAGCCATTACCGCATCAATGGGCGCGAGGTGCGCGCGCGCGACGTGCAGACCATGTTCGCCGACCTCGCCAGCGGGCCGCGCGCCTCCGGCATGGTCAGCCAGGGCCGCGTGGCGACGCTGATCGGCGCCAAGCCCGAGGAACGCCGCTCGGTGCTGGAGGAGGCCGCGGGCATCGCCGGCCTGCGCGCCCGCCGGCATGAGGCCGAGCTGAAGCTACGGCAGGCCGAGACCAACCTCGCCCGCAGCGAGGATCTTCTCGCGCAGCTGACCACCCAGCAGGAGGCCTTGCGCAAGCAGGCCCGGCAGGCGGCGCGCTACCGCAATCTCTCGGGCCTCGTGCGCGATGCCGAGGGCGAATGGTTCGCCATCCTCGTCGCCCGCGCCGAGGCGGCGATCGAGGCGGCGCGGGAGAACCAGGCAGGCCGCGCCCAGGCGCTGCGCCTCGCGGAAGCCGCCGCTGAGGAAGCGCGCCGCCTGGCCGAGGCGGCGCAAGCCGCCATCGAGGCGCCGCGCGCCGAGGAGGGTGTGGCCCGCACGCTGCTGGAACGCCGCCGCGTCGAGGCCGAGAATATCGCCGCCGAAGCGGGCCGCGCCGCGGAAGCCCTGGCCGAGGCGGAGGCAAGCTACGCCCAGCTGATGGCCGATCTGGAGGATGCCGCCGGCGTGGAGCGCGACGCCCGCGCCGCCGAGACCCGCGCCCAGCGGGAAGCCGCCGGCCTCGCCTCGGCCGAGGCGCAATTGCCCGCCCGGATCGAGGCGGCGGAGGCCGAGGCCGCCGGGCTGGAAGGTGAACTCGCCGCCGCCGAGGCAGCCAACGAGGCGGCGACCGAGGCCGCGGCTTCGCTGGCGGCCCGCGCCAATCAATTGGCAGCTGAACTCGCTTTCAGTGACCAGCGCGCCCGGCGCCTGGCGCAGCAGGTGGCGCAAATCCTCGCGCAGCGGGTGGCGGCGGAGGCTCAATCCGTGCCCATCGCGGCGCTGGATGCGGCGGATTCGGCTCTTTCGGAGGCTGAATCGGCGCTTGAAGCCGCCCGTGTGGGCTTCGAGACGGCCGAGCGTGCCCGCGCCGAGGCGGAGCGCCGCGCCAATGCCGCGCGTGACGCCGCCCGCGCCGCCGAAATCGAGCGCAGCGCCGCCGAGCGCGCCCGCAACGCCGCGGGCCAGCGCCTGCAATCGGTCCGTTCCCGGGAGGAAGCCGCGCGCCGCGCGGCCCCCCCATCGCCTGATGCCGCCCTGCTGCCCGAAGCGCGTGCCGTCGCCATCGCGACCGAGGCGGCCCTGCGCGAGGCCGAAGCCAACCTGACCGCCGCCCGCGCCCTGCGTGAGGCAGCTGCCCGCGAAGCCGCCGCCGCCCGGGCTGCCGAGGCCGCCGCCCAATCCGCCGAATCCCGCCTCAAGGCCGAGTTGCAGGGGCTGCGCGCGGCCACTGGGGATGCCGCCGGTGAGGCTGAGCCGATCGCTCGCACGCTGACCATCCCGGAAGGGCTGGAAGCCGCTCTGGGGGCCGCGCTGGGCGAAGGGCTGGAAGGTGGGCGTGGCTCCGGCGCCAGCCGCTTCTGGCGCGCCCTGCCGCCGCTGGAATCGGCCCCGCCCTTGCCGGCAGGAGCCGCTCCCCTGGCCGGCCTGGTCGGCGCGCCAGCCGAATTGGCCCGCGCCCTGTCGCAGATCGGCCTGGTGGAGGAGGGCGCCGCGCTGCAGGTGGAGCTGCGGCCGGGCCAGGCGCTGGTGGCGCGTTCCGGCGCGCTGTGGCGCTGGGATGGCTATGTTTTGGCGCCGGGCGCCGCCAAAGCCGGTGCGGCACGCCTGCAAAACCTCGCGCGATTGCGCCAGGCCGAGGCACGGCTGGCCGAAGCCACGCCCGCCGCCCGCGCCGCCGAACAGGCCCGCGCTGCCGCCAGCGCTGCCGAGAACCGCGCCCAGGCCGCCGAGGAGCAGGCCCGCGCCGCCCGCAACGCGGCCGAGCCCGCCCATTCCCGCGCCACCGCGCGCGCCGCCGAACTCGCCACAAGGCTGGACGCGGCCGAGCGCCGGCTGGCCGAACATAACGCCCAGACGCAGCGCCTCGCCGAGGAAGCCAGCGAAGCCCAGGCCGCGCTGACGGAAGCGGAAGCGCTGCTCGCCGCCACGCCCGCCCTGGTCGGCTTTCAGGCCGAGGCACAGGAAGCGCAGCGCGCCCAGTCGGCCGAAACCGCCGCGCGCGAAGCCCGCCGCGAGGCCGAGGCATCCCTGGCGCGCAAGCGGGCCGAACAGGCCGCCCTGCGCAGCCGCCACAATGCGGCCCAGGCACAACTGGCCGCCCTGGCGCCGCAGCAGGAGCGCCTTGCCGCCGAATCGGCAGAGGCCGATTCCGCCCTGGCCGCCGCGCGCGCCGCACGGCAAGCCCTGCCCGATCTGGCGGAGGCACGGGCGGCGGTGGATCAGGCCCGGCTCGCCCTGGCCGGCATTCGGGGCCGTGCTGCCGAAATGCGTGGCCGGGCCATGGCGCTGCGGGCCGAGCGCGAGGGCCTCGCCGCCCGGCGTGAGGCCGCGCTGGCGGAGCGTACGGCCTGGGGCCAACGCCTGGCCGATGCGGCGACGCGGCTGGCCGGGCTTGAAGCCCGCCGCGCCGATGCCCTGGCCCGGCGCGAGGCGGCCGCCCATCTGCCCGAGCGCGTGGCAGATGCGGCCGCCGAGGCCACCCGCCGCCTGGAAGCGGCCGAAGCCGCCCATGCCAGCGCCCGCGCCGCGCTGGACGCGGCCGAGACGCGCGCGCGGGAGCGCGAGGAAGTTCGCCGTGGCACCGAATCGGGGCTGGTCCAGGCGCGCGAGGCGGCCCTGCGGGCCGAAGCCGCCCAGGATTCCGCCCTCCAGGCGGGCCAGGCGCTGACCGACCGCATTCTGGAGCGGCTCGGCGAGGCGGCCGAATTGCCCGGGCGCCCGGATGATGTTTCCGACGCGGCCGAGGAACGCGCACGCCGCCGCGCCGAGCGCCTGGCGCGTGAGCGGGAGGAGATGGGCCCGGTCAATCTGCGCGCCGAGACGGAGCTGGCGGAGCTGGAAGCCCGCATCGCCGGCATCACGCGCGACCGCGAGGAGGTGGCTTCGGCCATTGCCAAGCTGCGTGGCTCCATCGGGCATCTGAACCGCGAAGCGCGGGAGCGGCTGCGCGCCATCTTCGAGCAGGTGGACCGCGAATTCCGCGCGCTGTTCGGCAAGCTCTTTGGCGGCGGGCGGGCGCATCTGGCCCTGGTCGGCAGCGAGGACCCGCTGGAGGCGGGGCTGGAAATCTACGCCGAGCCGCCGGGCAAGAAGCTCTCGGCGCTGTCTCTGCTCTCGGGCGGGGAGCAGGCGCTGACGGCACTCTCGCTGATTTTTGCGGTGTTTCGCTGCCATCCCGCGCCGGTTTGCGTGCTGGATGAGGTGGATGCGCCATTGGATGACGCCAATGTGGAACGCCTCTGTGACCTGCTGGACAGCATGGCGGAAACCGGCACGCGTTTCCTCATCGTGACGCACCACGCGCTGACCATGGCGCGCATGCATCGGCTGTTTGGCGTGACCATGCAGGAACGCGGCGTTTCGCGCCTGCTCTCGGTGGATCTCGGCGAAGCCGTGGCGATGGCCGAAGGTTGAGTTTTCCAGCCCTTCCTGCGCTTGACAGTCATGCTGCGCCGCCATAGAGGCAGCCTCGCCTTCCGGCGGAAACTGCAAGGAAGGAGCCATGGTGGACGACCGGGATTCGCTGAACAGGCGCCTGAAGGCTGCACGGGACCGCCAAGGTCTCGACAAGCCCCAGGCAGGCCAAGGTGCGCTTCCCACTTCCGCCTGGGGGTTTGGTCTCCGGGCCGGTGTGGAGGTTTTCTCCGCCCTGGTGGTCGGTGTGGGGCTTGGCTTCGCGCTGGACCGGTGGCTTGGCACCTGGCCTTGGCTCTTCCTGGTGTTTTTCGTTCTGGGGGCCGCCGCCGGCGTGCTGAACATCTATCGGCTGTTCACGCCCCGAACCGGTGCCCGCAAGGATTGATCGGTTTTTTGTTGGAGATGCGCGGTGGCCGTTGAGGGGAAAGCGATTGACGCGCTCGGGCAGTTTGAGCTGCACACGGCGCTCGGCCCTGTCGGCGCTTCCGTGGGCTTCACGCAGTCCAACCTCTACATGCTCATTTCGGGTGCCCTCATTGTCGCATTGATGATGTGGGGCATGCGCGCCCGCGCCATCGTGCCGGGCCGCATGCAGAGCCTGGCCGAGAGTGCCTACGGCTTCATCGACGACATGGTGCTGGCGCAGATCGGTGAGGAAGGCCGTCGCTTTTTCCCCTTCGTCTTCACGCTGTTCATGTTCATCCTGTTCGGGAACATGCTGGGCCTGTTCCCTTACGCCTTCACCTACACCAGCCACATCACCATGACCTTCATGATGGCGCTGATCGTCTTCATCCTGATCACGGCGGTTGCCATCTCGCTGCATGGCAAGAAGTTCCTGGGCTACTTCTTTCCGGAAGGCGCGCCGCTCTGGTTGGCGCCCATCATCATCCCGGTCGAGATCGTCTCGTACCTCTCACGCCCGATCAGCCTCTCCATCCGTCTCTTCGCCAATATGGTGGCGGGGCACGTGATGCTGAAGGTCTTCGCCACCTTCGTGGTGATGCTGGCGGGGCTTGGGGCGGTCGGGCCGTTCATTGCCGTCATGCCGCTCGCGATCAATGTCGCGCTGGTCGGCTTCGAAGTGCTGGTCGCGTTCCTGCAGGCTTATGTGTTCGCGATCCTCACCTGCATCTACCTCCACGACGCGGTGCATCTGCACTAACCACGCGTCGTTCACACCCGCTTCTCAGCAAACAGAAGGATTGAGAATATGGAAGTTGCTGCCGCCAAGGCCCTCGGGGCTGGCATTGCCGTCATCGCGCTGTTCGGCGTGGGCCTGGGCATCGGGAACATCTTCTCCTCGCTGATCTCCAGCGTGGCCCGCAACCCCTCCGCGCGTGACGTGGTCTTCCCGATCGGCATTCTGGGCTTCGCGCTCACGGAAGCCGTGGCGCTCTTCGCGCTGCTGATCGCGTTCCTCATCCTGTTCGCCTGAGTGCGTCTGGCGGGGCGTAACGCCCCGCCTTTCTGCCTTTCAGCATCAGGAAGCCGTCATGCCGCAGCTCGATTTCGCCAATCCATTGATGATGAGCAAGCTGGTCTGGCTGCTGATCATCTTTGGCTTTCTGTTTTTCGTCCTGAAGAACTACGCGCTGCCGCAGGTGGCGTCGGTTCTGGACGAACGCGCTGCGCGCATCGCGGCGGATCTCAACGCCGCGCGTGACGCCCAGGCGGCTGGTGAGGCCGCGCTGGCTGAAATCCGGGCTGCCACCGTGGCCGCCCGGGCCGAGGCGCAGGCCGCCATCACGGCCGCCATGGTCGAGGCGCAGACCAAGGCCGCGCAACAGGCTGCCGAAATCAATGCCCGGCTGGCCGCCCAGGTGGCCCAGGCCGAGCAGCAGGTCCGCGCCGCACGTGACCAGGCGATGGGCGCCCTGCGCGAAGTCGCCGGTGAGACCGCGACCGCCATGCTGAGCCGGCTTTCGATCTCCGCACCGGCCAATGACGTGGCCGCCGCCGTGGACCGCGCCGCAAGCGAGGGAGCCCGCTGATGTTGCAGGATCCGAAATTCTGGGTTGCCGCCAGCTTTGTCATCTTCGTGCTGCTGGTCGGCAAGATGGCATGGAGCCGCGCAACCGCGATGCTCGATGGCCGGGGCGAGCGCATCCGCTTCGAACTCGACGAAGCCCGCCGCCTGCGCGCCGAGGCCGAGGCCATGCTGGCCAGTGCCACGGCCGAGCGTGAGGCCGCCATCGCCGAGGCCGCCGCCATGATCGCCCGCGCCCAGGCCGAAGCCCAGCGTCTGGCCACTGCCGCCGGCGTCGAGGCCGAGGCCGCCGCCCGCCGCCGCGAGCGCATGGCGATGGACCGCATCGCCGCCGCCGAGGCGAGTGCCGTCAATGAGGTTCGCCACGCCGCCGCCGAAATCGCGACTGCCGCCGTGCGCGAAGTCATCATCGCGCGGCATGATGCCGCCGCGGATGCGAGCCTGATTGACGCCGCCGTATTGAGCCTGCCGACGGCCTTCCGCGCCGCCTGATTTCGCGCATTCGCCCACTCGTCATGATGCCGGCAGGGGATTACCCTTGACCGGCATCATGCGTTTTCGGGAGAATTTCATGTTCCGCCCCTTCCTCGCCGTGGCGGCCCTGGCGGCCAGCCTCGGCCTTGGCCTTGTTCCTGTTTCCGGTCAGGCCAATCTCTTCCGCTGGGCCAATGACGGCGACGTCAACTCGATGGACCCCTATTCGCGGTCCGAGACCTTTCTGCTCACCTTCAACGCCAATATCTATGAGCCTCTGATCCGGCGGGACCGCAATCTGCGCCTCGAAGCAGCTCTTGCCGAGCGCTGGGAGCAGGCCGATCCGCTCACCTGGCGCTTCCATCTGCGGCGCAATGTCCGCTTCTCCGACGGCTCGCCTTTCACCGCCGATGACGTGGTGTTTTCCATCGCCCGCGGCCGTGGGCCGGGCTCCAATGTCAGCGCCTACTTCGCCGCCGTGGCGGAAGTCCGCAAGGTGGATGACTTCACCGTGGACCTCGTGACGCGCGTCCCCAGCCCCATCCTGCCCGAGGAACTCACCAGCTTCGGCATCATGAGCAAGGCCTGGCTGGAGCGGAACAACGCGACCCGCGTGGCCGACCTCACTTCGCGCGAGGAGAATTTCGCGACCCGCAACGCCATGGGCACCGGCCCCTTCGTGCTGGTGAGCCGCGAGCCGGATCGCCGCACGGTGCTGGCGCCCAACCCGCTCTGGTGGGATACGCCCACGCATAACCTGACGCGCGTGGAATTCAACGTCATCGCCAATGACGCGACGCGCGTGGCGGCTTTGCTGAGCGGCGAGGTGGACATGGTCTATACCGTGCCGCCGCAGGACATGGACCGCATCGGCCGCACGGCCAATCTGCGCGTGATCCAGGGGCCGGAGCTGCGCACCATCTATCTCGGCATGGACCAGAACCGGGCGGAGCTGCTGAAAAGCGATGTGCGCGGCCGCAATCCCTTCCAGGATGTGCGGGTGCGCCGCGCCATCTACCAGGCGATTGACATCCAGGCGATCACCACGCGCGTGATGCGCGGCCAGGCCCGCGCCACCGGCCAGATTTTCGGCCCCGGCGTGAATGGCTTCCTGGAAGCAAATGACACGCGCCTGCCGCTCGATCTTGATGGCGCCCGTCGCCTGCTCACGGAAGCCGGCTATCCCAACGGCTTCGGCGTCACGCTGGATTGCCCGAATGACCGCTATGTGAATGACGAGGCGATCTGCACCGCCGTCGTCGCCATGCTGGCGCGCATCAATGTGCGGGTGACGCTGGCGGCGCAAACCCGCGCGCGCTTCTTCGCCGAGGTGAATGCGCCGCGCTACAACACCAGCTTCTACCTGCTGGGCTGGACGCCCAACACCTATGACGCGCACAATGCGCTGTTCAACCTGGCGGGCACGCGGGACGGTACGCGGGGGGTCTTCAACAATGGCGGCTATTCCAACCCGGCCTTCGATGCGCTGGTCGCGCAGATCGAGACCGAGACGGTGCCCGCCCGCCGGCAGGAGCTGATCACGCAAGCCACACGCCTGCTGCAATCCGATGTGGCCTATATCCCGCTGCATCAGCAGCAGGTGGTCTGGGCGGCGCGGAACAATGTGACGCTGGTGCAGCAGGCCGATAACGGCTTCCCGCTGCGCTCGGTGCGCATCGGGAACTGAGCCTGACCAGCGGCGGCGACGCCGAGGCGGCCTCAGGGATGTTTCAGGCGGCGCAGCGTCAGCCCTGACGCTGCGCCGCCTGCCCGATGAGGGGCCAGGCCAGGACCCAGAGCAAGAGGGCCAGGCTCGCGATCCCGGCCAGGGTGAAATAGGCGGCGCTGTAGCCCGCCTGCCCCGCGACGATGCCACCCAGCAACGCGCTCAGCGCCGAGCCCACCGCCCAGGTGGTCAGCACGGCGCCCATGCCGGCCGCGACATGGCCGCTGCCCTGCATGATCCGCACGACGAGACCTGGGACCGCCACACCCATCATGCCATTGCCGAAGCCGTCCAGGATTTGCGCCGGAACGACGACCCAGGGGCTTTCGATCAGCCCCGAGGTCAGGCCGCGCAACGGCAGGGCGGTGAGCGCGATGAGAAAGACGATGTTGTAGCCGCGCCGGACCGCAAGCCAGGCCGCGAGCAGCGCCGTGAGGATCATCGTCCCCTGCGAGATGATCACCGTGGCGGCGGTATAGGCCAT
The DNA here is from genome assembly GCF_023243115.1 of Sediminicoccus sp. KRV36. Lineage (NCBI taxonomy): Bacteria > Pseudomonadati > Pseudomonadota > Alphaproteobacteria > Acetobacterales > Roseomonadaceae > Sediminicoccus > Sediminicoccus sp. KRV36. The sequence continues at coordinate 3,480,526 of NZ_CP085081.1, read as the reverse complement.
CGGGTCACCCGCGGTGCCGCGCGCCACGATCATCTGGCCGAGCAGTGGTGTCATCGCCGCATTGCCGAGGTGAAAGAGAAACACGGTGCTGGCCAGCACCAGCAGCGCCGGCGACGCCACCAGCGCCCGCAGGGTGGAGGCCGGCGCCCCGCCATCCGAAGCCAGGCCGCGCGCCACGGCGTGATCAATGTCACGTGCGCGGATCAGCAGCAGGGCCAGCAGGCCCAAGGCCCCATTCAGCACCAGGAGCCCAAAGACGCCGGGCAGCCCATAGAGATAGCCCAGCAGACCGGCCAGCAGTGCTGCCGCCACATTGCCCGCATGATTGCTGGCCTGGTTTCGTCCCACCTGCCGGGGGTAACCGCCCTGGCCCATGATGCCGAGCGTGATGGCCGCGATGGCCGGGCCGATCGCCGCCCCGGCCATGCCGGAGCCCATGCGTGATGCCGCGGCCAGGCCGGAATCCGGCGCCAGGAAGACCGCGCCGCAAGCCAGGATCACCCCCGTGACCGAGAGCACCAGAACCCCGCGCTTGGCGGGGGTTTCATCCAGCAGGAGGCCAAGCGGGATCATCGCCGCCATCGCCGCCAACCCACCCAAGGTATTGACCAGGCCAATCCCCGCCGGTGTCCAGCCGTTCAACTGCAGAAAGACGCCGAGGAATGGCCCGAAGCCATCCCGCAGATCCGCCATGAAGAAATTCACGCCCATGAGCGCGTAGGTCGGCTGAAGCATCGCGGCGCTGCTCTGGGTTACGCGTGAGATGAGGGATTGGGCCCGCTTGCGCGATTGGCAAGGACCAACCGCCCGCTTCTATGCGAGCCTGACCTGCACCATGCCGTCCACCATCCGCACCGGGTAGCTCCGCGTGGGCTCGGTGATGGGGGCCGAGGCTGCGGCGCCGGTGCGGATGTCCACCAGCCCCTGATGCAGCGGGCATTCCACACAGACATCATCCACATACCCATCCGAGAGCCGGGCCGCGCCATGGGGGCAAAGGTCATGCAGGGCGAAGAACTCCTCGCTGAGGCGGAAGATGGCGATGGGCACGCCCTCCAGCACGACGCCCGTGACGCTCTCATCGGCGAGGCTCGCCGCAGGGACCGCATCCAGCCAGCCTGTCATATCGGATAGGCCAGCAGCGTCTGCACGCGCGAGGTGTCGTAGATCACGCGCTTCTCGGCGAAGCGCCAGCCCGCCTCGGTGCGGCGGATCAGGTCGCGATAGACGCCGGTCTGATAGACCGAGGAGGAGCCTTCGATATTGGTGTTCAGCACGCAGTAATTGGTGCGCAGGCGGATGCCGGCGTCATCGGCGCCGGTCACGATCATGGCCGAGAGGAAGTGGCGATAGCTCGGCTGCTCGAAGATATTCGCGTGGCGCAGGCTGGCCACGCGGTCGCGCATCATCGCGGCGTTCTCGCAGCGCAGCAGCGGGGCGGGCAGGCCCAGATCCTCGTTTTCGCGCGGGATGATTTCGTAGAGCGCGTCCTCCAGGAAGAAGCCGGGCCAATCCTCCAGCCGGTCATCGTCAATGGCGGCGATATACTCGTCCTGGAAATAGCGCAGTTCCGCGAGGGTTTCGGGCTGGATGATCATGCGGAGAAGCCCATCAGCTTTTCGTAGCCCACCCAGAATTTGCGGACCATGCCCTCGGAAATCATGGTGCGTGTCTCATCGGGGGCGGAGCGGGACATCTCCAGGATGGAGTGCGTGTTGTCCGCGCCGCGAATGCCGCGCTGGACGAGCTCCGTGGCTTCGGTGTCCTCCATCGAGATATAGCCGGCCGCACCGACCAGATTAGCCTGCTTGATCCGCATGGCGCGCAGCTCGGGCGTGTCATCCGCATAGCCGAAGAAGTGGAACACCAGCTCGAACTCGTCATGCGCCTTGGCGATGAGCTGGCGCGCCACCAGCGTGTTGTGGATCTGCTGGATCACCAGCTGCGGAAACACCGGCTGGATATGGTTGGTCGAAAGCTCGTCATATTCGGGCACCATGTCGAGCACCGAGGGGTCCTCCAGCCGGAAGCCATCCTGGTAGGAGCGGATATTCTGCGCCTTGTAGGCGTCGCTGTTCTCCTCGGCGTTCTTCACCACCAGAACCACATTGTGCAGCCCCGTCGCATCCGTCTCGGAGCGCGCCTGCATGCCGACGCGCAGGATGTTGAAGGTGGTGTGGAAGAGGTGCAGCAGGCTCGCGTGGTAGGGGTCCTTCACATTTTCCAGATAGAGCTTCCAGTTGGATTTGGAGTATTGCCGCGTGCAGCCGAGATACTCGATGGGCCGGTTGAAGATGCGGTCCACATATTTCAGCATCGCGGGGCCGATATATTCCTCCAGCGTGCCCACACTCTCGCTGAAGGTGGCGAAGACCAGGCCGCGATAGCCCGTCACGCGCAGCTTGCGCAGGCCGTGATCCTTCGGGTTGAAGTCGGCCGGCATGCCGGTCATGTCCTTCTGGCCGCGCCGGAAGGGCACGCCCTGGAGATCGCCTTTCGCGCTGTAATTCCACTGGTGATAGACACAGGTATGGTTCAGCGCATTGCCGCGATTGACGCGGCAGATGGTCGCCCCCCGATGCGCGCAGCGATTCACCCAGGCGGCGAGGTTGCCATCCTGGTCGCGCGTCAGCACCACCGGCGTCTCGCCCACATAGGTGCGCTTGAAATCGCCGGGCTTGGGGATTTCGGCTTCCAGGCCGAGGAAGCTCCAGGTCGGCCCACGGAAAATCCTCTCCTGCTCCAGCGCGTAGATTTCGGGCGAGTTGAAGACGCCATAAGGCACGCGGGAGCCGTCGCTGCGCGGGAAATCCAGGCCGGCGGGGGAATGGGCGTCCATCGGGGTGCTCCTGCTCTGTCGCGGCGCAGCATAGGCGAAGGCTGCGACGGGCTGCCAGACCCGTCACCGCTTCCCCCCGCGTGCCAGCTGCCTGATGATCCTCGGATGACGCCTGAACCCGCCGAGCTGGCCGCCACCGAAAACTTGCTCATCCTCGTCACCCATCCGGGCGAGGAGGTGACGCGCTGCGAGGCGCTGATCGCCGAAGCCTGCCGCCGCGCCCGCACGCCGCTGCTGGTGGTGCTGAGCGATGGCAGTGGCCCGCATGGAGACCAGGCTCTCGCGGAGGCCCGGGCGGCGGCGACGCGCAGCGCGGCACGGCGCCTGGGCGTGCCGGAGCATCGCGTCTTCCTCCTGGGGTTGATGCAGGGCCGCACGCCGCGGCCAGGCACGGCGCTGCATGCCAAGCTCGTTGCGGCGCTGATCTTCCTGATGTGGTCGCGCGATTGCGGCGTGATCATCGTGCCGCGGGGTGACAGCCCCGACCATGATTGCGCCTGGAGCGCGGCCGAAGCCGTGGCGCGGGAGACCGGCGTGGGGCTGCTGGCCGCCTAATCCGCGCGGATATTGCCCAGCCGCACCACTTCCTCTTAGCGGGCGAGTTCGGCGCGCAGCAGGGTGGTCATGTCCTCCGGCGTCCGGCGCCAGGGCGTCATGCCGACATTCTCCAGCCGCTGACGGAAATCCGGATCGGCCTGCATGGCGTCGAGTTCCGTGGCGAGGCGGCGGATAATGGCGCCATCGGTGCGGGCGGGGGCGAAAAGCCCTTGCCAGGCGAGCATTTCGAAGCCGGCGAAGGCGGGCAGGCTCGCCAGGGGCGGCAGGCCGACGAGCGGGACCAGGGAGGAATTGGCGAAGCCCTTGATCCTCCCATCGCGCAGCAGCGCCGCCGTGCTGGTGATGGTCAGCACGGCCAGGTCCAGCCGCCCGGCCATCAGGTCCGTCGGGATTTGCGCGGCGATGCGATAGGGCACGTGTTCCAGCTTCACGCCGGCGCGGCGGGCGATGATCTCGCCCCAGAGATGCAGCGAGGTGCCGGTGCCGGAGGTGGCGAAGGTGAGGCCATCGGGGCGTGAGCGGGCCAAAGCCAGCAAGCCCCCCAGATCATTTGCTGGCAAATCGGGCCGGCCGACCAGCGTGAGCGGCAGCGAGGCCAGCATGCCGATGGGCGCGAAATCCCGCAGCGGGTCGTAGCGCACGGCATTGGGCGTCACGAAGGGCGAGATGGTGAAGGGGCTCTCCACGCCCACCAGCAGTGCGTGGCCATCGGGGGCGGCGCGGGCCGCGCGCTCGGTGCCGATGGTGCCGCCGGCACCCGGCGCATTCTCCACCACCACGCTGTGGCCGAGGCGGCGGGTGAGCTCGGCTGCGGCCAGGCGCGCCACCGTGTCCACATTGCCGCCCGCGGCGAAGGGCACCACCAGCGTGATGTTCCGCGTGGGCCAGGACTGCGCGAGAGCGGGTGTTGCGAGGGATGCCAGCAACAAGGCGCGGCGGGGGATCATGCGATGACTCCTTCGGGGAAGCATTCGGCGGCCAGCGCGTCGAATTCCTGCGCGAAGGCGCCCTCCAGATGGCGGCGCGCGGGCTCGGGCAGGAAGCTGCCGCGAATGCCGTTCAGCATGAAGCCCCGCAGATCCGGAAGGCCAAAGCCGAAATCCTCCACCATCATCCGCCAGCAGCGGGTGGGTGTCACCTGGTGCAAGGGCGGGTCATCGGTGTTGGGATGGATGAGCAATCCAGCGGCCGGCATGCGGGTGAGGGGGTGCCCCTCGGGCCAGTTTTCCAGCGTGCGGAGATAGTAGGAATTGGTCGGCACCACGGTGAACAGGATCCCGCGCTCGGCGCAGCGGGCCGTCAGGTCCGGGTCTTCCAGCACGGTATAGCCATGGTCAATTCGGTCCACCTCCAGCAGGTCGAGCGCGGTGGCGACATTGCGCGGGTGGCAGCCGAATTCGCCGGCGTGCGCCGTCAATTTGAAGCCGGCCTGCTTGGCCATGCGCCAGGCGCGCCAGAAGAGTTCGGGCGGGCGGTCCGTCTCGCGGTAGTCGATGCCCAGGCCGATGATGGGATCGCGCCGATGCGCCACCATCCATTCGGCGAGCTCGGTCGCGGCTTCGGGCGGGGCTTCGCGGTCAATGGCGGGGATCAGCAGGGCCGAGACGCCAAAATCCGCCGCCGCATCCGCGAAGCCGGCCAGGATGGCATCCGCCCCCCTGGCATAGCTGAACAGATGCGCCGTTCCGGTCGGGTTCCAGAAGATTTCCGAGTGCCGCACGCCATGCGCGGCCGCGTCCTGCAGATGTTCGTAGGTGATGCGGTGCAGGTCGCGCGGATTGCGCAGGATGCGTTGTTCCAGCGCGCGCAGGATGTGCAGCACGCCCTTGGGCTTCGCGTCCCGGGCGTAGAGCGCCTCGGTCTCGGCTTCGGCCATGCCGGCGCGGGCGGCCATCTCGGCGAAGGTGGCGGCCCGCACGGCGCCCAGCAGATGCACATGCACATCCACCTTGGGCATGGCGTGGCAGAAGGTTTCCAGCAGGTCTGTCATGGCGCCATTCTCGCACATGCGCAGAGGGATGACAGGCCAGCCTCCGCATGCGACGAAACAGCCATGCTGAAACCCGCCAATCCTCGCTTCTCCTCCGGCCCCTGCGCCAAGCGCCCCGGCTTCTCGCTGGCCGGCCTGGAATCGGCCCTGCTCGGCCGCAGTCATCGTGCTGGCGATGCGAAATCGCGCCTCGCCGAGGTGATCACGCGCTCCCGCGCGATTCTCGGTATGCCGGCGGATTACCGGCTGGGCATCGTGCCCGCTTCGGATACCGGCGCGGTCGAGATGGCGCTCTGGAGCCTGCTGGGGCCGCGCGGCGTGGATGTGCTGGCCTGGGAGAGTTTTTCCGCCGAATGGGCGCATGACATCGAGGCCGAGCTGAAGCTGCCCGATGTGCGGCTGCTGCGCGCCGATTACGGGAAGCTGCCGGAGCTTTCGGCGGTGGACCCGGCGCGGGATTGCGTCTTTGTCTGGAACGGCACCACCAGCGGCGTGCGCCTCACCGATGGCGACTGGATCAGCGATGGGCGGCAGGGGCTGACGATCTGCGACGCGACCTCGGCCGCCTTTGCCATGGAACTTCCCTGGCCCAAGCTCGATGTGGTCACCTGGTCCTGGCAGAAGGTGCTGGGGGGCGAGGCGGCGCATGGCATGCTGGCCCTCTCGCCGCGGGCCGTGGCTCGGCTGGAAGCCCATAAGCCGGCCTGGCCGCTGCCCAAGATTTTCCGCCTGACCAAGGGGGGCAAGCTGATCGAGGGCATCTTCAAGGGCGATACGATCAACACGCCCTCGATGCTCTGCGTCGAGGATGCGCTGGATGGGTTGCGCTGGGCGGAAGGCATCGGCGGGCTGAAGGGGTTGATCGCGCGCACCGAGGGCAATCTGGCCACCATCGCCGGCTGGGTGGCGCAGAGCGATTGGGCGCGGTTCCTGGCGGAGGTGCCGGCCACGCGCTCCTGCACCAGTGTCTGCCTGCGGATCGTGGCACCCTGGTTCACGGCGCTGGATCATGCGGCGCAGGCCAAGGCGGCGGCACGGCTCAGCGCCATCCTGGAAGCCGAGGGCGTGGCGCTGGATGCGGCGAGCTATCGGGACGCGCCGCCCGGACTGCGCATCTGGTGTGGCGCCACGGTGGAGCAAGCCGATGTGGCGGCGCTGCTGCCCTGGCTGGATCAGGCCTTCGCGCGCGTCACGGCCGAATTCTCCGCGTGATCTACTCGGCCGAGCACGAGGCCTGGATGGACAGCATCCGCCGCTTCGTGGCCGAGGAGATTGACCCCCATGTCGAGGACTGGGAGGCGGCCGAGGCCTTCCCCTCGCGCGAGTTGTTCCGCAAGGCCGGCAAGCTTGGCTTGTTCGGCATCACCAAGCCCGCGGCCTTCGGTGGCTCGGGCCTTGATTTCACCTGGTCGGTCGCGGCGGGTGAGGCGCTGGGCACCATGCAGGCGCAAGGTGTCGGCATGGCGCTTTCGGTGCAGAGCGACATGGCGACCCCTGCGCTGGCGGAATTCGGCAGCGATGAACTGCGCCGCGACTACCTGGCGCCCGCCATCGCGGGCGAGCATGTGGTGGCCATCGGTGTGTCCGAGGCGGGAGCGGGCTCGGATGTCGCCAGCATCCGCACCACGGCGCGGCGGGATGGCGATGACTACGTGATTTCCGGCGGCAAGATGTGGATCACCAATGGGATGGAGGCGGATTGGGTCTGCCTCCTGGCCAATACCTCCGACGGTCCGCCGCATCGGAACAAGAGCCTGATCATCCTGCCGCTGCGCGAAGGCCCCGGCGGGCGCGATGTGCCCGGCGTCACGCGCCAGAAGATCCGCAAATTCGGCATGTGGTGCAGCGATACGGCGCAGCTCTTTCTCGATGAGGTGCGGGTGCCCGCGCGCAACCGCATCGGCGAGGAGGGGCGCGGCTTCACCTACCAGATGAAGCAGTTCCAGGAGGAGCGGCTGAATGCCGCCGCCCGCCGCCTGGCCATGGGGCAGCTCATCGAGCATGTCGCAGCCTATCTGCGGGGCCGGGAGGCTTTCGGCAAACCCTTGCTCGACAACCAGTTCATCCAGTTCAAGCTGGCCGAGCTCAAGACCGAGATCGAGGCGCTCCGGGCACTCACCTATCGCGCGACGGAGCTTTACGTGGCCGGCCAGGATGTGACGGAACTGGCCAGCATGGCCAAGCTCAAGGCCGGCCGTCTCTCCCGCGAGGTGGCGGATTGGTGCATGCAATTCATGGGCGGCATGGGCTACGCCTGGGAAAGCTGGGTCAGCCGCGCCTATCGGGATTATCGCCTGGGCTCCATCGGCGGGGGTGCCGATGAGGTGATGCTGCAGGTCATCGCGCGGCGGATGGGGCTGGAAGCTCGGCCCGCACGTTAGCCGGCGGCCGGACATGGCCAGATAGCGAGAGGGCATTGCCCTCTCGCGTTGTCTCCGCTTTGCGGCCAACCCCACCAAGAAGCCCGGTTCCCTGGATCTTCGATGTGTCAGATCCACGGATGAAGGTGCAGGAAACGAGTTTCCTGCCGGGGGCTCGAGGGGCTGGCCCCTCGATCCCATCGCGATGGTTCTTCAGCAGCTTCTTCCCGCCGTCGCTTTGCCTTTCCGGCATGGCTGTGGCTGAAAGGCGCGCGCCGGCTGGATCATCCAGGACGGCGCAGGGGGTGCGTGATGCTTTCGCCCAGGCTCGAATCCTATCTCGATAGGGATTATGCGCGCATCCGCGGCATGTCCTCCCGCTTCGCGGCGCGGGTGGTGGCGCATCTCATGGCGGCCCAGGCCGCCGCGGGCATCACCGGCGGGGCCGCCGAGATCGGCACCTTCGAGGGGCGCTTCTTCATCGCCATGGGGCTTTCGCTGGCACCTGGCGAACGGCTCTTTGGTGCCGATTCCTTCGACTGGCCGGATGACCAGGTGGAGCAGCGATTGCGCGCCAACATGGCGGCGATGGGCGTTGATGTGGCGGCGCACACCATCTGGCGCGGCGACTCCAGGATATTGGCCCCGGCCGAAATCCTGGCGGCACTCGGCGGCAAGGCCCGCATCATCCATGTGGATGGCGATCACACGGATGGCGCGCTCACCGCCGACCTTGCCCTGGCCGTGCAGGTGGTACGGCCGGATGGGCTGATCGTGCTCGATGACATGCTGCACCCGATCTATCCGCTGCTGATCCTCACCGTGCAGCGCTTCCTGGATGCCCACCCCGACTGGCAGGTGGCCTGCGTCCTGGATCGGGAGAGCCTTTCGGGTGCGGCGAAATTCGTGCTTGCCCGCCACGACCAGGCGCCCCGCATCGCGGGTTGGCTGGAGGCGAGGCTGCCCGCGTTCATGGTCGCGATGCGGGCGCAATTCGCGGGGCATGATGCGCCCATCGTCGCGCCGGCGCCGGAATTGCCGAAGTTCTAGCCGCCGCGCCTGCGCTAGACTTCGACCACCACGTAATCTTCCTCCACCCGCACGGGGAAGGTCTCCGCCTGGAGCGCCTCGCCCTTCTCCACGCAGGCGGGGAAGGCGCGCACCTTCATGCGGCGCGGGTCGAAGCGCGACTTGCCGGTGCGGATGTCGAACTCCCAGGCATGCCAGGGGCAGCGGATGATCTCGCCGGCCCGGCCGTAGCTGTATTCGCCAGGGCCGGGGCTTTCCACCAACCCCATCACGGGCCCAAGCGCCAGGGAGCCTCCCTGGTGCGGGCAGCGATCCGAGAGGGCGAAGAATTCGCCACCCAGGTTGAAGACCACGACACGCTTGCCATTGGCCTCGACCAGGCGGCGTTCGCCGGGCGGGATCTCGGCGACGGGGCCGACCACATGGCGCATGTCAGCCTCCGCTTCGCCGTTCAGCCATGGAACCCGTAGAGCTTGCGCGCATTGCCGCCATAGATCGCGGCGCGCTTCGCCTCGGGGATGAAGCTCGGGATCGCGGTGCGCGGATCGTCGAAATCCCAATGCGGATAATCGCTGGCGTAGAGGATCTTCTCCCAGCCGATCCAGCCCATGCAGTCCAGCAGCTGCTCGGGCCGCACCGGCTCCTCGATAGGCTGGGTGCTGACCCAGATCTGGTCGCAGATCTGCTGCGAGGGCAGGCGCTGCATCGTCGGCAACTCGCTTTTCAGCGAGGACCAATGCTTGTCGAGCCGCCACGCTACACTTGGCAGCCAGCCGAAGCCGCATTCGATGAGGATGATGCGCAGCCTGGGGAAACGCTCCAGCACGCCCTCGATCACCAGCGAATTGACGAGGGACTGGCAGGAGGTGGCGTGCTCGCTCACCTCCTCGATATAGAAACTGGGCCAGCCGCCATTGGTCATGGCCCAGCCGCTATAGCCGAAGGCATGGATGCCGACGGGCAGCCCCACCTCCTGCGCGGCCTCGAAGACGGGCCAGTATTTCGGATTGCCGAGCGGGTGGGAGGTGCGGCTCATCAGCAGCACCTGGCAGAAGCGCGGATCACCGGCGCGCGCCCGGATTTCGCGCGCACTCGCCTCCGGGTCCTCATAGGGGACGACGATGCTGGCGCGCAGCCGCGCATCGCGATCCACCCAGGAAGCCAGCTGCCATTCATTCACCGCATGCGCCATGGCGACGGAGAAAGGGTTGTTCTGGTCGCCCTGCGCGGTGGGTTGCAGCGGGTTCAGCACGCCCACGTCAATGCCGTGGAAATCCAGCATCTGGCTTTGCAGGAAAGCGAGGTCGCTGGCGGGCGTGCCGTTCTCGGGCCAGGCATCGCGGCGGCAGGCCAGCGGCTGCGACTTGAAATAGGGCGTGCCCTTCACGAAGCCATGGCGCGGGCGGATGCCGAAGGTATTGAGCCGCTCCCGCATCTCGGCCGAAAGCCAGGGTTCATAGTCGCGGATGGAGCGCGGGCGCGGATGGATATCCACGTCAATCATGCCCTGGGTCGCGGCCAGTGGCCTGCCGGGAGCGGCTTGGGGGCGGATGACGTTCATCAGACGGTCTCCAGGGACAGCCGAGTATAGGTGAAAAGCGCGTTCTCCACGCAGATTTTCCGGACGAGGCCAGCGTCCAGGCCAGGCGGCAGGCGCGGCGGTCCATCGAATTGCCAATGCGGCCAGTCGCTCGACCACAGCAGCATCTCGTCGCTCCCCAGATGTTCCATCACGCGCTGGACGGTTTCGGCATCCTCCGGCGCATCGAAGGGCTGGATGGACAGGCGGAGATTCTCACGCACCACGTCGAAGGGATTGCGGTCCAGCCAGGGCACCTCGAAGCGCACGCCCTTCCAGCCCTTCACCAGGCGCCAGAGGAAGGCCGGCAGCCAGGAGACGCCGGATTCCAGCAGCACCACCTTCAGCGTCGGGAATTTCACGAAGACGCCCTCGGTGATGAGGGAGGCGAGGGTGCTCTGAAATGCCTGCTGATTGGCCGCGTAATCCTCCGCATACCAGGAGGGCCAGCCGAGCGAAGTGACCGGGTTGCGGTAGCAACTGCCCGCATGGATCGCGAGCGGCAGGCCATGCTTCACCAGCGCCTCGAAGACCGGCCAATTGTGCCGCCGGCCGAGCGGGGTTTCGCCCATCACGAGCACCATGGCCTGGACGAAGCGGGGGTCTGGCGCGCAACGCTCGATCTCCGCCACCGCATGATCCGCGTTGAACATGGGCAGGATGATGGAGCCGGCGAGACGCGGGTCCGCATCCAGCCATTCGGCGCGCGTCCAGTCATTCAGCGCCGAGGTGAAGGCGTTGCCCATATCCTCGTTGAAGACGAGTTGTACGCCATACAGTGGTGTCACGATGCCGCGGGAAATCCGCCAGGGATCGAGCACCTGCTCGCGCAGCAACCCGATGCGCGAGGCTGGCCATTCGCCCCCCGGCCGCCAATCCGCGCGGACGGATTTGGGCGCATTGGGCGGATAGGATTGCGTGTCAAAGCCCTCCATCCCGCGCAGGCTGATCTGGTCCCGCCAAAGCTCCGGCAGATAGGGCGCGAGGGCGGCGAGCCCGGGCACCATCGGGTGAAGATCGGCGTCAATCGCGCCCGAGGGCAGTTCCATGGCTCGTTTCCTCTGGCGCGAGCTTGGCACGCGCGGCGCCGGTCGGGAAGCGATCAGCCGCCGCCCGTGACCGCCGCAGGCCTCGCCTTACAGCGCGCAGATATGGATGGTCCGGCCCTCGATCAGCGGCTCATAGGCGGCACGGGTGCGGGCGAGGCGCGGGTTTTGCGTATGCGCCTTGAAGGCCGCGTCATCGGCATAGACCTCATAGAGCATGACGCGGGTGAGGTCCGGGCCCTCCTTGGACTTCGGCTGCAGCACGTCAAACCGCTCGCAGCCCGGCTCATCGCCGAGGGTGCCCGCCGCATGGTCGCGGATGATGGCATCGAAGGCGGCATGCGCACCCGGCTTGAGCTGGAATTCGACGACGAGGGCGATCCTGGACATGTTTGGCTTCCTCCGTTTCTGGCGAAGCGCATTGCGGCCCCTCCGGCGCGCCCCGTCAATCGGGGGCGAGGTGGCATACCCGGGAGGAGCGGCCGAGGATCAAAGGGGCGAAGGCGGCCTTCGTCGCCTCATGGCGCGGATTGGCCCAATGCGCCGCCCGCGCTGGCGCATCGGCGAAGACCTCATACAGCATCAGGCGCCCAGTGTCGGGCATGCCAGCCGCGTCCAGCACCTCCAGCACGTCGAAGCGCTCGCAGCCGGGTTCCTCGGCGAGGCAGGCGGCGGCATGGCCGCGCATCAGGGCCAGCAACGCGGAATGCGCTCCCGGCCGGACCTCGAACTCCACAACCAGGGCGATCTTGGGCATGCGGGTTTCCTCCGGGCCGCTCGCGCTTAGCCGCGAGGGGTGGCATATCACGCCATAACAGGAGGAAAACCATGTCCAACATCACGCGCCGCAGCCTTGGCGTCTCGCTTTCCCTGCTGGCGGCGCCAGCCCTTGCGCAGGGCGGCTTTCCGCAGCGCAACATCACCATCATCGTGCCCTTCGCCCCCGGCGGCAGCACCGATATCCTGACGCGGCTGCTGGCCGAGCGCATGACCCAGACGCTGGGCCGCGCCGTCCAGGTGGAAAACCGCCCCGGCGGCAACACCATCGTGGGCGCCGAAGCCGCCGCACGCGCCCAGCCGGATGGCCATACGCTGCTCATGGCCGCCGGCACCACACTGACGGTGAACCCGATCATCCAGCGCAACCTGCCATACAAGCTGGAGGATTTCGCGCCGGTCACGCTGGCGACCACCTTCCCCTTTGCCGTGATCGCGCGCCATGACGGCCCGGCCGACATCCCCGCCCTGGTGGCGGCTGCCCGCGCCCGGCCTGGCCGCATCACCTACGGCACGAATGGGCCGACGACGCTGACCAACGTCGCCATGCTGATGGTGCTGGAGCGGCTGGGCGTGACCATGCAGGACGTGACGTATCGCGGGGATGCCGCGCAGCTCAACGACTTCCTGGCGGGTACGCTGGACCTTCTCGTGGTCGCGGGCAGCACGGCGCTGCCGGTGCTGCGCAACAACCAGGGCCGCATCCTGGGCTGGACCAGCGCCCAGCGCGTGCCCTCGACGCCGGATGTCCCCTCCTTCGCGGAATTCGCGCCCGGGCTGGATGCGCTGAGCTGGTTCGGCCTGCTGGTCCCCGCCCGCACGCCGCCCGCCGCGATCGAGGCGCTGAACGCCGCGGCCGTGGCGGCCCTGGGTGACGCACGGATCCGCGAGCGCCTGACCAATGACGGGCAATTCGTCGTGGGCAGCAGCCCTGCCGAGTTCGGCAGGTTCCTGGCCACGCAATTGGAAGTCTGGCGGCCCATCCTGAGCCGGATGGAAGTGCCGCTGAACTGAACTCCGGGGCGACGAGCGCGCCGTTCGCCCGCCATCTCGCCCCGGCCCATCGCGAAGATATGGCCGTGGGCGGTGCTTCCCCGTGCCCTGGCGGCAGCGCCCTGCCGGGCGGATGCGTTCGTAGCGGCGGCCCGGGTCTGGGCCTGCGTTGCTGCGGAGGCCCCCGCAGGCGCCATGCATCATGATGCATGAGGGCGCGCGGAGAAATTTACGAAGCCGATCTCTTTTTAGGGACGCGCCCAATTCCTTCGAATCCGCGCTTTCCAGGCGCAGCGCCGCGCAGGAGGGCTGGAGTGGGGAGTGGGATTCCACCGAAACTTAAAAATAGACAAAAAATGAGAAAAATTCTCGTATTCATACTGGTTGTCTGTTAAGGCATCCTCAGCTATTGATCCACTCGGAGGCATGGCTGAACATGTCGTTACATATACCCACTAAAAACGAGCGAATCCGGAGCGATACCCCCAAAGCCGGGCGGTCCGCCCACGGTATCCTCCTCTCGCTCGTCCTCGGGACGGCTGCGATCTCGCTGGGCGTTTTCGTCCTGCTGGGCATGCCGATCGTCGAGTGGACGGTGGCTGGCGTGGTGCTGTTCCTGGTCCTGCTGATGGTGCGCGTGCCGGTGTGGCGCCGGCCGAGCCGCGTTGCCATCCTCGGCTCCGTCGCCTTTCAGCAGGCGAGCGAAGCTGCGGCCCTGCGCCAGGGCAAGAATGTGGTGTTCGCGCTGGATGCGCCGGATATCAATGATCACACCATTCGCGCCTTCCTCGCGGCATCCGATGCCAAGCGGCCGGGCACCATCCTGATCGAGTTGCCTGAAAATCAGCGTGTGCTGGCCCCCAGGCTGGTCCATCTGGTCGAAGCCGTGCCCGCCCGCGTTCTGTTGCTCTGCGGACGGGGCGATGCCGCTGCCACGGAAGGCTTTCTGGGCCAGGATTTCACGCTGGTGGCCCCGGCACCCCTTGGGCCGCTTCAGTATCTGAGCAAGCGCGCGCTTGACCTCGCGATCGCGCTGCCGGCCCTTCTGCTGCTTACGCCGCTTCTTTTGGCCATCGCGATTGCGGTCCGCCTGGGGAGCCCGGGTGGCGCCTTGTTCCGGCAGTACCGCATTGGCCGCCTCGGGCAGCGCTTTGCCATGCTGAAATTCCGCTCCATGCACGCTGACGCGCAGGATGATGGCGGCGGTGGGACGGCGCGTGATGATCCGCGCGTGACCCCCCTCGGCCGCTGGCTTCGCACGACGAGCCTGGATGAGCTTCCGCAGCTGTTCAACGTCGTTCTCGGTCAGATGTCCATCGTTGGCCCGCGGCCGCATATCCCGACGCACCGCGTCGAGCATGGCGTCTACAGCCAGGTCATTCCGGAATATGGCGCGCGCCATCGCGTGGCCCCCGGGATTACGGGGCTTGCCCAGATCAGCGGCATGCGTGGCGGGATCCAGACCATGCAGAAGGCGGCGCGCAGCGTTTCGCTGGACATGATCTACATCCGGCGCTGGAGCCTGTGGCTCGATATCCGGATCATCTACCGGACGCTGACCGGTGGCATGATGGGACGCGATGTCTTCTGACCATGCGGCGCATCCCCGTCCGGCTCCGCCAGTGGCGGCCGCGGGCGGGGAGCGTGCCCCAGGCAGGTGTCGCGGCCAGCCCTGCCGCGTGGCGCGGCCGTGCCGCCAGGGCCCCGATCAGTGACGGAGCCGGAGAGAACCGGAACGCTGCGATCCGTCAGCGAGGACCGTCCCTTTGGTCGCCAGGACTTCATCGGGATCGTGCAATTCGATGATCTGGATGTTGCCGAAGCCGCCGCCTGGCTGGCAGCCCGCCCGGCCGATGCGCCCTTCGCTTATGTCGTGACACCCAATGCGCAGCACCTGGTACAGATGGCGCGCGGCTACGCCTATGGTGACGCCTGCCGTGCCGCGACTCTGGTGCTGAACGACAGCCAAGTGGTGCGCGGCCTGGCCCGGCTGTTCTTCGGCCAGCGCATCAAGCTGGCGGCGGGCAGTGACCTGACGATGGCCTTGCTGCGCGGCGTCGTGCAGCCTGATGACGCGATCACGGTGATCGGCGGCCCGCCGGAATTGCCGGGATTGCTGGCCGAGCAATACGGGCTCCGGGCCATTGTGCAGCATTGCCCGCCCATGGGCCTGGGTGAAAACCCCGAGGCCATGGCGGCGGCGGTGCAGTTCGTTCTGGACCACCCGGCACGCTTCACCTTCAGCTGCACCGGCGCACCGCGCTCCGAGGCGATGCTGCTGGCGGTCAGCCGCGCTGGCGGGGGCAGGGGCCTTGGGCTCTCCGTCGGCAGTTCGCTGCTTTTCGCGACGGGGTTGGTGCGACGGGCGCCGCTGATGTTCCGCAAGCTTGGCCTCGAATGGCTCTGGCGGCTGGCGATCAATCCCCGGATGCATGCGCGGCGGGTCTTTGTGGAATCCATGCCGCTGCTGGGCCTCGTCTGGACGGCGTTCCGGCGCCAGCGCGGCGCATCCGGCCGCTGATACGCCGCGGCGCGCGTGTGGAGACGGCATCCCGCCCCCGGATCGCGGCGCCAGCGCGGCCTCTGCGGGCATGGCCACGAAGTCACGTTTGATCTGCCGCCGCGCAAAGGGCATCTTGTGCGCGTCGCGACGCTTGGCGCAATTAGGGATAGGGTATGAGCCGAGACGATCTGGCGGCGGAGGATGGGTTTCGGCGCGGCGCCATGGCCCCTGTCATGGCCCCGCCGATTGCCGGTGGCCTGCGCGACATGTCCTTCGAGGGCTGGGCCCTGCTGCGCAGCATCCTGGCCACGGCCCAGCATCGCTGGGTCTGGCTGCTGGTCGCTTTCGTGATCCCCGTCCTCGCATCCATCGTGGCCGCCGTGGTCGTGCCCTCGCGCTTCGTGGGGGAGGCGCTGCTCGTCGTTTCCGCCACCCGGGAGAACACCAGCAACAACGAGATCACCGGCGTGTTCCAGCAACTCCCGCAGGCGGATGTGCAGAAGCTGGTGCAGTCCGAAGTTGACCTGATGACCAGCGAAGCCGTGGTGCGCCGCGTCTTCGATCACATGGCGCCCGAGCGGATGTACCCCGAACTCGGCGAGCGGCGGCTGCTCGGCCTGCTCCCGCCGCATTCCGAGGAGCAGCGCAAGGCCCGCGCCGCCGACCGGCTCCGCACCACCCTGCTGACCGATGCGCAGAACAACAGCAATGTCGTCCGCCTCTTCGTGCTGCACCGGGACCGGACGATCGCGCTGCAACTGCTGGAGGCCGTACTGGCCGCCTATATGAGCCTGCGCAACGAGGTGTTCGCCAATCCGGCCGCCGGCATGCTCTCGGGCGAGGTGCAGCGCCAGGGCCAGGAATTGCGCCAGCTCGAAAGCGAGATCACCACCCTGAAAGAGCGCGCGGGGGTGCTCGACATCGCGCAGGAAATCCAGCTTGCCAGCCAGCGCCTGGATCAGACGATCCAGCGCCTGGACCGCCTGCGCGAGCAGCGCGAGGCAGCCCAGGCCGCCGTGCTTGCCGCGCAGACGGCGCTCGCCGCACAGCCGCAGCGCGTGGTGGCCCAGGTGGACCAGACCAACCTGGCCCCCAATGACGAAGCGGCCAACAACCTCGCGCGGTTGATGCAGGAGCGCACCCGCATGGTCGCGCAGTATCAGCCCAATGCACCGATGCTCGTCGAGCTGGAAAACCAGATCCAGCGGGCGCGGCTGCAAGTGCGCGAATCCCGCGGCGGCGGCACGCAGACCCAGCGCGAGGTCCGCAACCCCGCCGTGGAGCTGCTGACCACCCGGATGCTGGCCGCCCGCATTGACGCCGAAACCGTCGAGAGCCAGGAGCGCGAGGTCCGCCGGCAGCGCGCCGAGGGCGAGGCGCGCAACCTGTTGCTGCTCTCCGTCCAGCGCGACCTGCGCGACCTGGAACGCCGGCGCGATGCCCAGGACGCGAATTTCCGCCAGTTCAGCCAGCGCGAGGCCTCGGCCCGGCTGACCGAGGAAGCCCGGCTGGGCCGTGGGGCGGCGGTCAGCCTGGCGCAGCGGCCTTTCGTGCCAGCCAATGGGCGGAACCTGACGCCGCATCTGTTGGCGGCGGGGCTGGTCGGCGGGATGGGCTGCGCCGTGGCTGCGGCCTTCATCCTGACCTTCCTGCGCCGCACCTGCCTCCATCCGGCCGAAGCGGAGCGCGGCACCGGGCTGCCGGCACTGGGCGTCCTGCCGGCCGGGAGATGGCCCGCGAATACCGGGACATCGGCGGCCCCCATCGCGGGTCTTGCGGCGCAGTTGCTGGATGCCGGCATGCGCGGCCGCATCCAGATCCTGCAATTCCTCGGCACGGAGGATCTGGATGAGCGGGACCGCCTGGCCCGGGGCCTGGCCATCGAGCTGGCGCGCACCCATTCCAAGCGCGTGCTGCTGGTGGACCTCGCCGGCGACGGCCGCCGCCACTTCGATGAACTGGGCGACCCTGACCAACCGCCCATCCCCTCGGATGAGGGCATCCTGGCGCATGAGACGATGGTGCCGCGCCTCTGGATCGCCTATCAGGCGCGGGATTCAGACCTTGCCCGGCTGCATGCGCTGGAAACCAACGTGACCTTCCTGGCCGACCGCCTGCGGCGCGCCTTTGACCTTGTGCTCATCATCGGGGCGAATGAGGTCGAGACCTATGCGCGGCGGCGCCTCGCCGTGATGATGGATGGCAATATCCTGGTCATCGCCCAGGATGTGACACGGATTGAGCCGGCGGCGGAAATGATCGAGCGAGTGGAGGCCAGCGGCGGCCGCTTCTTCGGTTTCTTCTACACAGGCGCCACACGCTCCTGGATGCCGGCATGAGGTGCCGCCTCGCCTTTCTGCTGCTGCTGATCCTGGCCGCCTGTACGGGGCAGGAGATCCAGGTTTCCAACCGCCAGCCGGAGGGCTTCGCGCCCTGGCAGGAGAGTGTGCCGGTCTATCGCATCGGCCCGAACGACAAGCTGAATGTCCGCTTTCGCCTGACGCCGGAGCTGAATGAAACCGTGCTGGTCGCGCCCGATGGCTCCATCGTCCTGCGGGCGGCGGGGCGGGTGCAACTGCTGGGGCTGAGTGGTCCCGAGGCGGAGGCCGCGATTGCCACCGCCGCCTTGCGCGTGCTGCGCAACCCCGAGGTTTCCGTCGGCTTCGAGGAAGCGGCGGCGAGCCAGATCTTCGTGGGCGGTATGGTCCGGCGTGCCGGCTCCTTCCCGCTGACCGGGCGGCGCGGCGTGATGGAGGCGGTGCTGCTGGCCGGCGGCTTCGAGAATGAGGCCCGCATGAATGAGGTGGTCCTGATCCGGCGCAATCCGCAAAGCCGCCCGATGCTGCGTACCGTGGATCTGCAGAGCTTCACCGCCGCGGGTTCCGAGACGGAGGATGTGGCCTTGCAGCCCGGCGAC
The DNA here is from genome assembly GCF_023243115.1 of Sediminicoccus sp. KRV36. Taxonomy (NCBI): domain Bacteria; kingdom Pseudomonadati; phylum Pseudomonadota; class Alphaproteobacteria; order Acetobacterales; family Roseomonadaceae; genus Sediminicoccus; species Sediminicoccus sp. KRV36. Next base: position 3,461,935 of record NZ_CP085081.1, on the reverse strand, counting down.
ATCATCTTCGTGCCGCGCAGCCGCGTGGCCGAAGTGGCGCTCTGGGTGGACCAGACCATCAACCGGACCATCCCGTTCAGCCGCGCCTTCAGCTACTCGATCAACCGCATTCCCACCGCCGGTACGGGATTCTGACCTGATGACCGGCGGCCGAGGAAGGCGCGGCGCGGTCAGGCCCAGCGGCCCTCCTGTGGGCATGACCGAGGCGAAGCCCCATGCGGGGTGAGGCAGCCATGCCCTTTGCCGCCCATGTGCCCCATGCGCGCGCGGTTTCGGAGCCCGGCAGGCTGCGCCGCCTTTTGGCGTTGCTGTTGCTTCTCCCGATCTTCTTTCAATCATTTCAGTATTTGATCGACGTGCCTCTGCTATGGACCTTCGCCAAGGCTTCGCCCTTGCTGCTGGCACCGTTGATCTTGCTTGGCTTGTTTCGACTGCGCCTGCCCTATGTCTCACTGACGATCATCATGTTGTCCTACATGCTTTTGGTCACGCCGGTGATGTCCATGCTGCATCTGCAGAATGATCTGCCTGAGGCGCTTGGGACGACCGTGAAAGTCTGGTCCTTCGGCTTCTACTTCGCTTTTGCGTTTATTTTGTTTTCCCTGAACATCAGCGAGACGCTGCTGAAGCAGGCTTTTCTGTCATTGGCGGTGGTGAATTTCGTCGTCCTGGTTGTCCTGTGGATCATCCTGCCGATCGAGATCTATGAAAGCCAGAATCTGGGCAGCATCTTCCTGCTCGAAATCGAGAGAGGGCCGCGCATCGCGCTCCCGCTGGCCTTTGGCTTGATCGGCATGTTCTGGCTGGCCAGGCGGTTTGGTGCGCAGCCCGCACTCTGGCCCGTGCTCCTCCTGCTCACCGGCCTCACGCTGATGCTGATGATCTTCAAGCAACGGACGGTGATCGCCGCCATGTTGCTGCTGGTGCTCTGGGCGATGAGCCAGCGCCTGCGTCATGGTGCCCCCGGCCTGTTCTGGGGCCTGGCGCTCGGGGGGGGCGCGATGTTGGCCGCGCTGCTGGTTCTGGCCGAGCCGCTCTTTGGGGATCTCGGGGTCAGCAGCAGTTTGGGCGGCTCGCTGACGGTGCGGCAGAACTCGATCGAGGTGCTGCTGGATTTCCTCTCCGAAAATCCGCTGCGCTGGGTGTTCGGCTTTGGCAGCTCGACGGATTTCAGTCAGTTCAACCTCCAGCGCATTCTCCGGACGCCGAACTTCTTCCTGGCTGATCTGGGTTGGCTCGGGGTGGTCGCCGAATACGGCTTGGTGGGTGCCGTGCTGGTGGGGCTGTTCTATGTGGCCGCCTGGCGCGAAATACGCCGGGCCACGCGCGCCGCGCCGCAGCCGATGCGCCTCGCGCTGCATGACTTCGTGGTGTACCTGCTGATCTCCTCGCCGATCCTTCCGGTGGTCTATACCCCGGGTCAGGTGGCGTCGGTCCTGGCCATCGCGGTCTATCTCAACCGGCTGGATGCCGCGACCAGAGGTGAAATGCCCAAGGCCGCGAGGCGCGCCATCTGGGCGCCCTCATCCACCCGCGGGATGAACAGGAAATCATTGATGTAATGCGTGGGTCGCGGGTCTTTCGGCCCGAAGGCCGGCTGGTCGAATTCCGGCTCGAATTCCGCCGCGTCCCGCAACTGCCCGGCATCCAGCATGAAGGCGCGATAGCCGCGCTCTTCGAGCCAGCCGATGGTGACGCGCACACCGCCCGGGCGGTGGCGCTCCTCCATTTCGACCAGCAGGGTGGGGTGATCCCGTCGCAGCAGTTCTTCGGCGCCGGCGAGTGCCGCTGCCTCGTGCCCTTCCACATCCATCTTGATGAAGCCCACGGGGGCCAGGTTCAGCGCATCGAGGCGATCGCGCCGTACCATCACATTCCGCCCCCTGGCGGTGTTGGCCGGATTGCGGGCCTCGATCGTCGCGAGGGCGGAGGATGCGTCGGGGATGTGCAACGCCACTTCGCCCGCCATGTCGGAGAGCGCCATGGCATGGATCACATGCCTTGTTCCGAAGGTCGCCCTCAGGAATTCCACCTTTTCCGGATTGGGCTCGACGATGTGCAATTGCCCCACGCGCCGCCCGAGGGCCGCGGCAAAAAGCCCCCAGGAGCCGCCGATATCAATGCCGATCCGGTTCGGGTCAGCCAGGGCACGCGCCAGGCGCAACTCGAATGCGGCGTCACTGCTCCACCAGGCCGCGAGGCGCCATGCCAGCTCGGGGCTCAGTCGGAACACGGCTCGCTTGGCCAATAAGGACAGGCTGCTCATTCGCCATCTGCTAAATTGAATTTGCCCAGGACCTCCTGGGCTGAAAGTCGTTGCAACCTATTGCACGCCGGGCACCGAACGCCCATAGCCCAGGCCTTCCGATTGGTCAGCGAGGCGGGCAAACGGAAACTCGACCTTCAGGCAGCCCAGGCGCTGGAAAGATCCGCATGAAAGGCCCGGGGCAGCATCCCACCATCATCAGCTCATTGATCCGGCTTGGCCTGGGGTTGGGCACGCGCGGGCTCGAAATCCTCGGCAAGCTTGGCCTTTATGTCCTGGTGGCCCAGAGCCTGGGGCTCGCTGAGGCCGGACTCTACTTCATCGCGCTGGCATGGAGCGGGGTGGGCGGGACCCTGGGCCGATTCGGCCTCGAACGCGCGGCGATGGCGCGCATCCCGGCCGAGCTGGCGGTGAATGACGGCGCGGCGGCGCTGCGGGTGGTCCGCCGGGTCCTGGGGGGCACGCTGCTGGGGGGATGCCTCGTTGGCGGCGTGACCAGCCTCGCCGGGCCCGGCTTGGCCCACGCGCTGCTCGGCCAGCCAGCCCTTGCCCCCGTATTGCTGCTCACGGGAGGCCTTGTGTTGGCGGATGCGCTCGCAATCAGCGCTGGCTGCATCCTGGCAAGCCTGCATCGCAACGTCGCGGCGCAGCTCACCGGCACTTCGCTGTGGCCCATCCTGACCTTGACCGCTTTGTGGCTTTGGCCGGCGCCCGATCTGCGGGATGTCCTCATGCTGACCATCCTGGCTCGGTTCGCGACGGTGGGCATGGGCCTTGCCATCATCTGGGCGGGGCGCATGCGCTTCGCGGTGGTGTGCCCGGGGGCGGCAACGGCCGCGCGGCCATTGCTGCGCCTTGCCTTGCCGCTGCTGGGGGTCGAGCTTGTGCAGGTGTCCCTGGTCACCATGCCCACCTTGATCCTGGCGGCCTTCGCGACGCCCGAAGCCGTCGCCTATTTCAGCATGGCCAGCCGGCTTTCCGTCCTGACCTGGGTGATCTTGCTGAGTGTCGCGACCATCGCCTCCCCGCGCATGGCCGAGCAATTTCGCCTGCGCGACTGGCGCCGCCTGCGCCAGACCCAGCGCGCGGCGCGCTGGGCCTCGGCTTCGCTGGCCGTCCCGCCGCTGCTTGGCATGATCCTGCTGGCGCCCTGGCTGCTCGGGCTCCTGGGGGCGGGGTTTGAGCCTGGCGCCGCCGCCTTGCGCATCCTCTGCCTGGGGCAGATCGTGAATGCGATGTTCGCCTGCCGCGATACGCTCCTGGCCACGACCGGCCATGGCGACGACCTGTTGCGGTTGAACCTCATCCAGCTCGCCTTGGCCACGCTGCTGGCCGCAACGGCGGTGCCGCTGCTGGGCGCCGAGGGGGCTGCGTTGATGACGGCGATCAGCATCGGCTCCGGCGCACTCATGCAAAGCTGGCTGGCACGGCGGAGGGTCCCGGGCGCCTTCTGACGCGCCGCCGGTCACAACCCCCGCGGCTGGGCTCCGGCCGGGTGCACGGCGACGAGATTGCCATGCTCGCGCGGCTGTGTGGTGATCCGCACGAGGCGGTCACCCGCGAGCCGATGAATGAGGTAGCCGGCGCTGACCAGCCAATCGAAGGCGTCCTGGCTTGCGCCATGCGCCTCCAGCGCCGCGGCGGCATTGATTTCGAAGATGATCATGGGCTTGAGGCGCGCGATGCTCTGCGCGCCGCCCCGCAGCACGGCGAGTTCCAGCCCCTCCACATCCATCTTGATGAGGTCGAGCCGCGTCACCCCGGCCTCCTCCAGGATCGAATCCAGGGTGCGCGTCACCACCTGTTCACTCGGCACGCTCCCCTCCTGGGGCAGCAGCGAGAAGGCCTGCGGATCATTGCCGAGCGGCACATGATACAGCTGCGCCACCCCCTCCTCGGCGGCGAGCGCGACCGGCAGGATGGTCACCTGCGGCATGTCGTTGAGGGCCAGGTTCGCCCGCAGGGCCAGCAGCGCCTCCCGCCCCGGCTCAACCGCGATCACCCGGCCGGTTCGGCCAACCAGCGTCGCCGCGCGCAGGGTATAGATCCCGATATTCGCGCCGATATCGAGCATCTGCCCACCCGCGCCGATCAATCGGTCCAGTATGGCCAGCTCAGGCTCCGCCCGGTCCCGCATCAGGAACACCGTGACACTGGTGTAGCGGCCACCGGCCGGCACATGCAGCTTCTCGCCCGCGGGGGTCAGCTCGATCAGCGTTTCGCCGCCGCGCAGGATGTGCAGGCCGAGGCCCAGGCCACGCCCTGTGACGGTCAAGGGCTTCTCGCGAAAGCCCGGATGGTTCCACAGCTTCCGAAACTTGCCTGCCAGGCCTTGCAACATGCTCTTCTCCAGCCCGCGTCACGCGGTCACGCCGGACAGTGAATCGGGCGCCGTATTGCAGTTTGCCGGAACATGTTCCGCGCGGCCAGTTGGCGTGCGCGATGCTACTCCCGCCAGGGGTGCTGTGCCCACATGCGCTGGTAATTCTCGCGCATGGCGAACAGCACGGCGCGATGCTGATCGGGGTCCAGGAAGCGCAGCGGCAATTGCTGCTGCGTGGCGGCGGCGATGAAGTCCGGGTGCTGCATCACGCCGCGCACCACGCCAGCCAGGCGCTGCAGCACCGGTGCGGGCGTGCCGGCCGGGGCCGCGATGCCCCTGAGCGAACCATCCACCACATCGAAGCCCTGCTCCCGGAAGGTCGGCACCTCGGCCGTATTGGCCCAGCGCGTCTCGGCCATCTGGCCCAGCGGGCGCAGCACGTTCTGCCGGAAATCACCCACACCCTCGCCCATGTTCATCGCGGCCAGCTGAATGGTGCGGCCGAGAATGGCGTTGCGCACCTGGGAGGAGCCGTTGAAGGGCACATGCAGCAGCGAAGCGCCGATCTGCCGCTCAAAGGCCAGGGTGGCCAGATGGTCGTCCGAGCCGACGCCCGTCGTGCCGTAGCTGATCGTGCCTGGTGCGGCCCGCACGGCGGCGGCCAGTTCCGTGAGGTTGCGCCAAGGGCTGTCGGGCAGCACCCAGAAGCCACCCGGATCATCCACGACATTCGCGATTGGCGAAAAATCCTCCAGCCGGTAGCGCGCCTGACGCTCGATCGGGATGGTGACGAGGTTGGGCGTATTCACGAAGCCGATGGTAAGCCCGTCCGGCCGCGCGCGCGCAAGCTCCGCCCAGCCCACCTCGCCGCCCGCACCGGCGCGGTTGTGCACGACGACCGACTGGCCGAGTTCGCGTTCCATGAAGCGGGCCAGGGTGCGCGCCGCGACATCGGTGCCGCCGCCTGGCGCGAAGGCCACGATCATGGTGATGGGGCGCTCGGGCTGCCAGGACTGGGCGTGGGCGGGCAGGGCCAGCAGGGCAGGGGCGGCCAGCATCATGCGGCGCGTGGTCATGGTGTTCCTCCGTGATTTTCGGAGAGCCTGCCACGCACCGGCCCGGGCGCAAACAGCTGCAACAGGGGCGGCAGCACCAGCATCACGCAGAGCAGCGAATAAACCAGGCTGACCGAGAGCACGATGCCCATGCTCGCCGTGCCTGGATGCGGCGAGAGGGCCAAGGCGCCGAAAGCGGCCGCATTGGTCACGGCGGAATAGATCACCGCCCGGTTCAGCGGGCTTGCCAGCAGATCCCGCCGCCCCTGCTGCCAGGCCGCGACAAAGTAGATGTCATAGGCAACACCCTGCCCAAAGAGCAGCGGCAGCGCGATGATGTTCGCGAGGTTCAGATCCGGCCCGAACAGTGCGCAATGCGCCATGGTCATCAACCCCGCCAACGCCAGCGGGGCCAGGGCCAGCAGCGAAAGCCGCAGCGAGCGCAGCGTGGCCCAGAGCAGGGCCAGCACCAGCACTAGGCCCAGCACGCCTGATTGCACGAAGGCGCGCTGGATGGTGGCCGAGGATTCCTGCATGGATACGGCCAGCCCCGTCGCTTCCGGCGCCAGCGCCTGCACGGAAGATGCGAAGCGGCGCAGCAGAAGCGTCTCATCCGCGCTGACCGGGTTGGGCACCATTTCGATCCGCGCTCGCCCATCCGCCGTCAGCCAATCGGCGCGAAGTTCGGCGGGCAGGGTTTCGAGCGTCACGGTCGTGGCCGAGAGCATGGCCCGGATCTGCCCGAGCAGATGCATCAGGCCGGGCAGGGTGCTGGCCGCGAAATCCTCGCGATTCTCCACGGGGCCGCGCGCCAGCAGCGCCAGGGAACGGCCCAGCAGGGCCGCCTCACCCCCCAGGGGCACAAGCTCGCTCGCGGCCGCGCGCAGGGCGGCGACATTGGCCAGATCATCCGGCACGGGGCGTGGCTCGGCCGCAAGGGCGGGGCCGAGGAGCATGGCCGCATCCTCGATCAGGGCGAGCTTGTCCGACTGACGGTCGGGGATGAAATCGGCCAGGGTCGTGGCGCGCGCCACTTCGGGCAGGGCGGCCAGCCGTGCGGCCAGCGCCTGCGCCGCAGCCAGATCGGGCGCCAGCACCTCGAGCGTATTCGGATTGGTCTCGGCGCTGCGTGCCAGGTCGCGCCAGGTGGAGACGGATTCCGCCGCGGGGTCCCGCAGGTTGATCGGGTTGGTGTCAAACCGCAGCCATTGCAGGGCGGCGAGGCAGCAGGCGGCCAGGGCCAGCGCCAGGAGGGCCACGCCCAGCGCATTGACCGAAAGCCAGCCATCCAGGGGGCGCAGCGCGGGATAGCCCACCTCATGCGCCTCGCCACGCGGACGGGCGAGCAGCATCAGCGCGGGCAGCAGCGTCATGGCCAGGAACCAGCCGATCACCATCCCGCCGGCCGCGACCACGCCCAATTCCGCGACGCCCCGGTAATCCGTCGGCCAGAAGGAAAGAAAGCTGAAGGTCACGGCCAGGGCCGCAAGCGTCATGCCCGGCCCGGCGACGCGCGCCGCTTGCTCCAATGCGGGGCGAAGGCCGGGCAGAAGCGCGCGCTCGGCGCGATACTGCACCGCGTATTGGATGCCGAAATCCACCCCGAGCCCGATGAACAACACGGCAAAGGCGATCGAGAGCGGGTTGAAGCTGCCGACCGACACAATCCCGAAGCCGGCGGTCCAGACCAGCCCCACCACCACCAGCACCAGCAGCGGCCAGATCAGCCGCCAGGAGCGCAGCGCCATCCAGAGCAGCACCGCCACCAGCACAAAGGAGAGCACGGCATTCTCCACCGCCCCCTCGCTCACGGTGGCGAATTCCTCATCGGCCATGGGGACCGGGCCGGTGAGGCGGATGGGGATGCCAAGCCGCGCGGCCTCGGCACGGATCACCTCGGTCGCGGCGGCACCGGCCGAGAGTTGTTCGTAATCCAGCGCGGGCTGCACCAGGATCAGGCGGCGCAGCTCCAGCGGGCGCGGTGCCTGGCCGGTGATCAGCCGGACCCAGTCGGGCTGGACGACCCGCCCTTCGGTCGCGGCCTGCGCGGCCCCGGCGAAGGCGGCGATGGGGGCGGCGAGCCTGGCCGGCTCGGCCTCGCCACGCGCCAGCCCTTCGCCCATCAGCCGCAGCAGGTCAGCGAGGCCGCGCAGGCTCGGATCGCTGGCCAGGGGGCCGAGCAGGCCTTGCGCGCCGATCAGCTGCTCGGTCACCGCCTGCACGCCGGCCAGGTCCAGATAGAGTAGCCCGTGTTTCGCCCAGAATTCGCCGCCATCGGGCCGCCGGACCGAGCGGAACAGCGCCGGCCGCGCCTGCAGGGCGGCGGCCAGGGCCGTGGCCGCCGCATCGCCGCTGCGCGCATCCGGGGCGTCCAGCACGATGACGATGAGGTCCAGCCGCTGCGGGAAGGCGGCCTCCATCTGCCGCTCGGCGATGCGCCAGGGCAGATCGGCCGGGAACAGTTTCGTCACGTCGGAGTCGAGGGTGAAGCGCGTGGCCGCGAGCCAGCCCGCCGCCCCGGTGACCAGGGCCAGCAGCAGCAGCACCCAGCCGGTTCGGCGGATGGAAAGCCGCACCAGCGCCACCACGATGCGGCCCAGCCCGGCCGCCGGATCAGCGCCCATGCGCGAGCAGCAGGACAAGGCCCAGCGCGCCCAGCGCGAAGGGCCAGGCGATGGCCGCCACCAGCCGGTCCCGCGGCGCGGGCAGGCGAAGCTCCGCCCAACGGATCAGCAAGGCGAGGGTGGCGAGCAGGCAGGGCAGCAGCGCCTCGGCCGGGGGATTGCCGGCCAGGATGAGGACGATGCCCAGGATCACCGCAAAGGGCAGCACCATGCCCAGCCCGCCCGCCTCGCCCCGCCAGAGAACCCAGGCCTCCGCCAGGCCGGACAGGAGGACCAGCACGCCGAGGCTCAGTGCCGGCGCGCTCTCAGCCTCCAGGGCCAGCCCGGCGCCGAGGGGCAACAACAGGAGCGGGCCGAAGCGGGTGAGGGAGGTGCCCGGCCCGGTTTCGGCGTGCCGGGTCAGCCCACCTTCGGCATGCTTGTTCAGCGCGCCTTCGGCAGGCCCATTCAGCGCGCCTTCGGCGCGACCATTCAGCGCGCCTTCGGCGCGACGCAGCCAAGCCGAAACCGCAATCAGCATCAGCACAAGCCCAGCGACCTCGGCCGGGCCAAACGCGTGCAGCCTGAAGCGGGGCAGCAGCGCCGCAAGGTCCGGCGCGGCCGCTGGCGAAAGCCCCTGCGCCGCCAGCACGAACAGCGCCACGATCGGCCCGCAGAGCACGATGGCCAGCAGCAACTCGCACTCCACCACGCAGCGCAGCCGGGGCAGCCAAAGACTGGCCGGCGCGGCCCGCCCGGCCTCGATCAGCAGCATCACGCGCAAAGCTGCCGCAAGCTGTGCCAGAACCACGAAGCCGGCCGTGATGGCCAGCAGCGGAAAGGCCGCCGCACCGAACAGCAAGCCACGATGCGGCCAGGCGATGGCCAGCCCCACCGCCGTCAGCCCCATCCCGAGCAGCATGAGGGCCGCATGCCGCATCCCGACCACCTGGGGCACCGAAGCCGGCCAACCGCTCCCGCTGGCCGGTCCCGGCGCGCGAAGCAGCATCCAGAGCAACGGCAGATTGCCCATCCACAACGCCGCCCCCGCCTCGCGCAGCAGGGTTGCGGTGGTCAGGCTGCGTGGCGTGAATTGGCCGGGTCGGCCGCCGCTGACGGCCAGCAGCATGGCCAGGCTCGCGAAGAACAGCAGTACCAGCGCAAGCCGGGGGGAGGGTCCCTCGCGCGGGGCCAGCAGCAGGACGGCCAGCGCCGCCAGCAGCACGCCCAATCCGGCGAATTGGCCGGCGGCCAATTGCAGCGCGGCCAGTGTCATGGTGCTCAGCGCCGCAGCGCGCAGGAAAAGCTGCGTCCGGCCCATCAGCATGGCTGCCTGGCCGGCCGGCAGGCGCCGCGCCAGCGGGCTGGAGACGGTCAGCAGGAACGCCGCCCCACCCAGCAAGGCGCTGCGCGCGGCCAGCGCACCCGCTTCCAGCAAGGCAGGAGCGAGCCCCGGCTCCATCAGGCCGGTTTGGGGGTGCGCATGAAGCGCCGCGCCAGCCGCACCAGCCAGGGCATGGTCACGGGGCGCAGCAGGCGTTCGTCATAGCCCAGGAAGCGGCGGTCATTTTCGGCGAGGCAGATGTCCATGATTTCCGCCATGGAATACTCCTTCGCCGCCACCGCCTTGCCGCCGGTCACGGTGAAGTTGTTGTCCTGTGCCTGCGTCTTGCCATCCCCGTCCACCTGCTTGGCGAGGCCCATGCGCTCATAGCCAAGGAAGGCCCAGACGGCCCAGACGCGCAGCTCAAACCAGGGCCGCCGCCAGAGCGGCATGGTGGCGCGGTGCCAGGCGAGCCAATTCGCAAAAAGCAGGATGTGGCGGCATTCCTCCTGCATGACGGGTTCGAAGGTCTCGATCAGTTCTTCCGGGAAGAAGCCGGATTGGCGGGCCATTTCGAACAGGCCGAAGGCGAAGAAGCTGTCCACGCATTCGCTGAAGCCTGTGACCATGTAGGCCCATTCGGCATCCTTGGGCTTCACGTATTCGGGCTCGGGTGCCAGCTGGATGCCATAGGCCTCGACGAGCTTGGAGAGCACCTCCTTGTGGCGGTTCTCCTCCCAGCCATTGCTGGCGATGGCCTTTCTCATCTCTGGGTCGGTCAGGGTCTCGGCATAGGCCGCCATGCGCAGCATCGCCTTGCCTTCCGTCTGCACCGCGATGTCCCAGATCGGCAGGGAGGTGACGCGGTGCAGCGTCTCGGGGTCAAGCTTGGGCCAGGCGATGACCGAGGGTTTGTAGGGGTTGAAGGTCTCGGCGAACATCGCGCACATCGCGCGCTTATGCGCGGGCGAGCCGGGCTTCAGCGGCCCGCGCTCGGGGCTCACCCAATGGCGGGCCTGGCGGTCGGCCGCGGCGATGGTGGCGGCATCGGCCCCGTTGACGTGGATCATGCTGGCTTGGGCGGGGCTCAAGGCGGGACTCCGTGAGAGAGGGGAATGGTTATCCGCCTCCGGATATGGGGGCAAGCGGCGAGGGCGCCATGATGTTCCGCAAGCCGGCACGTGGAAGGCCATGGCGCCGCGGCTTGATGGCGGGCTTGCCGAGAGCTTCCAATGGAAGCGCCGCCATCTGAATTTAGAGATTGATCCCGCCATGAATCAGGCTTGTCTTTTCCCTGGCATGCGCCGGATCACGCGGTTTCTGCTGCCGGGCGTCATGGCGCTGGTTGTGGTGACGCACGCCGCCCCGGCGGCCGCCCAGTACCGCGAGGAGCAGGCCGGCCAGGTCGGCTCCGGGACTGTGGTGCGCATCTTCGAGGCCAATCGCTTCAATCGCCGCTCGGGCACCTTTTTCGACGCCAACCGCAACATGTTGCGGATCGCCTTCGGGATCGGCCGAAGCTACGGGCTGAGCATTCCGCCCGTGACGCCCGCCCCGGGCGTGCCGCTGACCATCGCGGTCAGCGCCGCCGGCTCGGGCACCCATGCATCGGAAGCCACCACGAATGGCCAGCGTATCTGGACGACACCTCCCCAGCCCACCATCGAAGCCATGATGAATTTCCGGGGACCGATGATCGTCCAGTCCGGCAGGAGCCGCTTCCAATGGTCGCTCGGCGCCTCCGTGCAGGATGTGCTGATCGCCATCGAGAATTGTACGAACCGTGCGGCAGGGTGGCGCTGACCATGACACAGCATGTCCTGTTTTCCCCGCTGGCCCTGCTCGCGCTCTGCGCGCCTTTGCTGTCCTCCGTGCCCGCGGCCGCGCAGGACAATGTGGCCCGCGAGTGGGAGCGGCGGGTCGGTGACTGGACGGTTGCGCGCTATTTGGTGGCCGGTACCCGCCGCCTCGCGCGGTGTGATTGGGAACGCAGCCAGCCCGATGGCAGCCTCCTCCGCGTGCTGGCGATGCCCGGCCGCGGCCTCGTCATCGGCTTTGCCTCCGGCAATGAGGCGCTGGACCGGCTCGGCCCCCGCTTTGCCGTGCGGTATTGGGTGGATGACGCGGCCGGCGCGCAAACCGCCCAGGCCATTATCGGCCCGCCCGGTTTTGCCCGGTTCAGCGAGCCGGATGGCGAGCCGGGCTCGGAGGATGGGCTGGCCAATGGGCAGGCCCTGTTCATCCAGGCCGGCCAGGCCACGCTGCGCTTTCCATCGGCACGCTCCAACGCGGCCTTCCGGCAGCTCTTCGACTGCGCGGGCCGGCCCTGAACGCCACTGCTCCCGAGGGAGGACGGGATTGGCGCGGCTTCCCGCGCGCGCCATTCTGGGCTTGTTTCTCAACGCGTCCCGACAGCGCCTGGGCTGCTTGGCTGCGCCGGACATAAGCGGGAGTTCCCATGTCATCCGACGGCTTTCTGCACAGGTATTTCCTGAACAACGGTCATAAGCGGCTGCACAAATGGGTGCATTATTTCGATATTTACGAGAAGCACTTCGAGCGATTTCGCAATCGCCCGGTCACCATGCTGGAAATCGGCGTCTTTGGTGGCGGGTCGCTCGCCATGTGGCGTGAGTATCTGGGCCCGCAGGCGCGCATCATCGGCCTCGACATCAATCCGGCCTGCAAGGCGCATGAGGCCGAGGGGATCGAGATCCATATCGGCAGCCAGGATGACCCTGCCGTGCTGGACCGCATCCTGGCCGAAAACCCCACGATAGACATCGTCCTCGATGATGGCAGCCACATGATGCGGCATCTGGCCGCCACGTTTCAGCACCTCTACCCGCGCATGAGCCCGCATGGCGTCTACATGCTCGAGGACCTGCACACCTGCTATTGGGATGAATTCGAAGGCGGCTTGAAACGGCCCGGCAGCTTCATGGAACTGGCCAAGGAGCTGATGGATAGCCTGAACGCGGCGCATACGCGTGGGGCGCTGCCCATCAGCGACTTCACGGCGTCAACATTCTCGATGTCCGTCTATGACAGCATCATCGCCTTCGAGCGGCGGCCGCAAGGTGCCCGGCTGGCGCCGGTGACGCAGCCCATGCCGCGCAAGGATCCGGCGAAGGGGGGATGACGCGACGCGTCGCTATTCGCTGGCTCCGGGACGCAGCCGCAGCGGCCTGGTCCTGAGCTTCGGCGGCGCCTTCGCCGCACCGCGCTCCTCGAGGCAGGGTTGGCGTCGCCGACGATCAGCGAAGCCAGGTTTCGCGCCACATGAATGATCCAGCCGCCATCCAGGCCATGGTCATCCCCTCGGGCCTTATGAGCCCGCCGACGCGGCTTCAAGACAGACCACATCCGCGCGTGCTGGCATGGCTCCGCGCCAACCGCTTCAAGGCCTGATGTTGCCGGACGCCTACTCCCACTCAATCGTCCCCGGCGGCTTGCTCGTGATGTCGTAGGTCACCCGGTTCACGCCCCGAACCTCATTCACGATCCGGTTCGCCACCCGCCCCAAAAAGCCCATGTCGAACGGATAAAATTCCGCAGTCATGCCATCCGTGCTGGTCACGGCGCGCAGCGCGCAGGCCATGTCATAGGTCCGGCCATCGCCCATCACGCCCACGGTCCGCACCGGCAGCAGCACGGCAAAGGCCTGCCAGATCGCGTCATAGAGCCCTGCCGCGCGGATTTCCTCCAGGTAGATCGTGTCCACCTTCCGCAGCAGATCCGCCTTCTCCCGCGTCACTTCGCCCGGGATGCGGATGGCCAGGCCCGGCCCCGGGAAAGGGTGGCGGCCCACGATCTCCTCGGGGATGCCAAGCTCGCGGCCGAGCACGCGCACTTCGTCCTTGAAGAGTTCGCGCAGTGGTTCCACCAGCTGCATCCGCATGCCCTCGGGCAGGCCGCCCACATTGTGGTGGCTCTTGATCGTCACAGAAGGCCCGCCAGTGGCGGAAACGCTTTCGATCACATCCGGATACAGCGTGCCCTGGGCCAGGAAATCGGCACCGCCGAGCTTATTCTGCTCCTCCTCGAAGACCTCGATGAACAACCGCCCGATGATCTTGCGCTTCTGCTCCGGATCAGGGACGCCGGAGAGCTGGCCCAGGAACAGGTCACTCGCGTCGCGATGGATCAGCTTGATGTTGAAGCGGTCGCGGAAGGTCTTCACCACCTGCTCGCTCTCATTGGCGCGCATCAGCCCGTGATCCACATAGATGCAGGTCAGCTGGTCGCCGATCGCCTCGTGCAGCAGCACCGCCGCCACCGAGGAATCCACGCCGCCCGAAAGTCCGCACACCACGCGGCCCTGGCCGACCTGCGCGCGGATCTTGGCGATGGTCTCGGCGCGATAGCCGGCCATGGTCCAGTCGCCCGTGCAGCCGCAGATGCCGTGGGTGAAGTTGCGCAGCAGTGCGGCGCCATGCGGCGTGTGCACCACCTCGGGGTGGAACATGGTGCCGTAGTAGCGGCGCTCATCATTGGCGATGAGGGCGAAGGGCGCGCCTTCGCTCTCGGCCACCACGCGGAAGCCGGGGGGCAACACGGTGATCCGGTCGCCATGCGACATCCACACCGTCTCGCGCGCACCCTTGGCCCAGACACCCTGGGTGATCGGGCAATCACCCGTGACGGTGACGGTGGCGCGGCCGAATTCGCGGGCATGGCCGCCCTCGACCGTGCCGCCCAGCTGATGCGCCAGCGTCTGCTGGCCATAGCAGATGCCCAGGATCGGCAGGCCGGAGGCAAAGGCATAATCCGGAGCGCGGGGGCTCTCGCCCTCGGTGACCGAGGCCGGGCCGCCGGAGAAGATGATGCCCTTGGGCGCGAAGGCGCGGATTCGCGCCTCAGGGGCGGCGTTGAACGGCCAGATCTCGCAATAAACCCCGGATTCCCGGAGCCGCCGCGCAATGAGCTGCGTCACCTGGCTGCCGAAATCGAGGATGAGGATGCGGTCTTGCTGGGGCGAGGTGGTGTTCATGGCGTTGCGCACCATGGCGCGCGCGCCACGTCAAGAGTGCTGAGCCACCAGCAGCCGCGCGACATCGGCCAGGGCGGCATCGCGCGCGGCTGGCTCGGCCGCGCATTCAGTGAGGAAGGCGGCAACCACCCAGGGCCGGGCATCGCCGGGCGGCCAGAGGACGCCCACCACATTGCTCGTGCCATGCGCGGCGCCGCCGGTCCGGTCCCCCACGCGCCAGCCAGGCGGAAGGCCGGCACGCAGCCGCGCCCCGCCCGTGCCGTTGCCGATCATCCAGGCCTGGAACTGCGCGCGTGATGGCTGGGAAAGCACGTCCCCCAGCGCAATCCGCCCGAGCGTCGCGCCAAACGCCTCCGGGGTGCTGGTATCGCGCGGATCGCCGGGTGTGGCCTCGTTCAGCGTGGGTTCCGTGCGGTCGAGCCGGGTTGTTGCGTCGCCTGCCCGCCGCAGCCAGGCCGTCAGTCCCGCCGGCCCGCCGACCACGCCGAGCAGGAGGTTGGCGGCGGTATTGTCGCTGATCGTCATGATGGCGGCGCAGAGTTCGCCGAGGCTCATTTCGCCGCCGGCGCGGGGCTGCGTCACCGGCGACCAGGGGATCAGCCCTTCGCGCGGGACGGGCAGGCGCCGGTCGAGGCGGTCCTCGCCCGCATCCACGCGGGCCAGGATGGCGGCCGCCAGCAGCGCCTTGAAGGTGCTGGCCATGGGGAAGCGTTCCGCCGCGCGATGCGCGAAGCGCGTGGCCCCGTCCTGCGCTACCACACCCAGGCGGCCGCCTACCCGCGCTTCGATCTGCGCGAGGCTGGCAGCCAGGGCAGGCCGTGGCAAAACTGCTGACAGCCCCGCGAGGAGCCAGGGGCGCCGGCCTGGCATCGGTTCAGCGCGGCAGCTTGGTGGTGGCGGTCGCGGTCAGCAGCGTGTGGATCGGCTCCCACGCATAGGCGAGCTGCGTGGTCTTCTGGCCGGCGAAGACCATGTCCTCCCGCGCGGCCAGCTTGGCGCCCAGCCGCTCGTAGAACCACCGCGCGGGATTGTCCTGCAGCACCCAGGCAAAGGCCGATTCGGCCCCGAGCGATGCGAGGTGCGAGGCCATGGCCCGCATCAGCCGCCGCCCGATCCCGCGGTCGCGGAAATCATCCAGCAGATAGAGTGTTTCCACCTCGCCCTCGGCGATGGCCTGGCGCCGGGACATGCCGCCGGTGATGAAGCCGATGATGCCGCCGCCCGGCATTTCCTGGCCATCGGCGATGGCCACGAAGCCCGCATGCCCGCCGCGGCGTTCCAGGATGCCCCGCTCATAGCCGAGGCTCTCCTGGTGGGCGGAAAGGCTGGTCAGATAGGCTTCGGGGAGCACGCCGGCATAGGTGCTGCGCCAGGTGGCCAGGTGCACGCGCGCCATGGCGTCGGCGTCGGAGGGGCGGGCGCGGCGGATGGTAACCATCGCAGCCGGTGCCTAACCCGCCTTTTCCAGGGCGGTTCGTTCCAGCACGGCGCAGAAGAAGCCATCCGTGCCATGCGCCCCGGGCGAGAGCAGCAGATGCTCGGCCGTGGTCGGGGGGGTGCCGGGCAGGCCAGCCTCGGCCCAGGCCGTGCTCAAGGGGATGGCGCGGAAGGCCGGGTGGCTCGCCAGGAATGCCTCAACCTGCACTTCATCCTCCTCAGGCAACAGCGAGCACGTCGCGTAGACGAGCCTACCCCCAGGCTTCACCAGATGCGCGGATGTGGCGAGAATTTCATGTTGTTTCCCGAGCAATTCCCTCAGGTCCTCGGCCCCTGTGCGGCTGCGCGCATCAGGGTTGCGGCGCCAGGTGCCGGTGCCGGTGCAGGGCGCATCCACCAGGACGCGGTCGAAGGTCGCCGCACGGCGCTTCACCCAGCGATCTCCCGCCTCCAGCAGATGCGTCTCGGCATTGTGGACGCCGGCCCGGCGCAGGCGCTTGGTGGCCCCCTCCAGGCGCGGTACCGAGACATCGCAGGCGGTGACGCGGCCCTGATTGTTCATCGTGGCGGCCATGGCGAGCGTCTTCCCCGCCGCCCCCGCGCAGTAATCCACCACGCGCATGCCGCCCCGCGCGCCGACCAGGGCCGCGATGATCTGACTGCCCTCATCCTGAACCTCGATCACGCCAGCCTTGTAGGCGGCGGTCCCGGTGATGGGGGTACGCCCGGGCAGTCGCAGACCCCAGGGCGAAAAGGGGGTGGTTTCCGAGATGAGGCCCTCGGCGCGCAGCGCGGCCTGGGCCGCTTCACGCGTGGATTTCAGCAGATTGACGCGCAGATCGAGCGGCGCGGTCGCTTCCATGGCCAGCGACTCGGCGTCCAGCGCGTCGCCGAAACGGGCGGTCAGGCCCGGCATGGCCCAGTCGGGCAGGTTCATGCGGGGACCGTCGGGCATTTCCTTGCCGGTCAGCGGCTTGCCGACGAGTTGCTCGCCCACGCCCATCTCACCGGCATCGAGCGGGCCGGCGGCGAAGCGCCCGCCATCGAACAGCCGCGCGGCCTCCACCAGCTTGCGCTTTTCTGCCAGCAGCAGGTGAGCCAGCACCAGCAGGCGCGGTGTCAGCCGCGCGCCGGTCTGGGCGATCCACCATTCCAGCCGCAGCCTTTGCCGCAGCACGCCCCAGGCCAGGTCGGACACGGCGCGCCGGTCACTGCCGCCGATGTAGCGCCGTGCGCGGAAGAAATCCGCGCTGATCGCATCGGCGGGCCGGCGCGGCTGGTCGAAGACCGCATGCAGCAGGTCAATCGCGGCGGAGAGCCGTCCTTCGGGCGTCACGAGACGAGATCAGGGAGGGAGGAGAGGTCGGTCAGGCTTGGCACGCCGGCGGCTTCCAGCCCGTATTCATCGGGCGCGTTGTTGCGATTGATGCGGATGGCCTGGTAGCCCGCCGCGAGCGCCGCCTGGGTGTCCCAGGCATTGGCCGAGACGAACATCATGCGCGCGGCCGGCAGGCCAAGCCTGTGCTCGGCCAGCGCATAGACGCGCGGATCGGGCTTGAAGATGCCCACCGCCTCGACCGAGAGCAGCGCATCCAGCAGGGTGGCGATGCCCGATGCGGTCGTGGCTTCCACCAGCATCATCGGCGTGCCGTTGGAGAGGATGGCCGTGCGCGTCCCCTTGGCCTTGAGGGCGCGCAGCATGGCCGGCACCTCCGGATAGGCATCGAGGCGGCGATAGGCGTCAAGCAGATCCTGGATCAGGGAGGCATCGCGCAGGCTGTAGCGCGCGCAGACGAAGCGCAGCGCCTCCACCGTACAGGCCCAGAAATCCTGGTGACGGGATGGCCCTGTCAGGCTGCGGACCCAGGAGTATTCCAGCTGCTTCACCCGCCATTCCTGGGAGAAGGCCGCCGCTTCCGGCCCCAGCCGGACAGCGTGGCGCAGCACGGCCGAATGCACATCCAGCAATGTGCCATAGGCATCGAACACCACGGCCTCGATGGCGCGCTCCGGCGCGGCCGGAGGCTCCCAGCGCTCACCCATCGTTGCGGTAATTCGGGGCTTCGCGCGTCACCGCTACGTCATGCACATGGCTTTCGCGCAGGCCCGCATTGGTGATGCGGCGGAAGCGCGCATTCTTCTGCAGATCCGCGATGGTGGCGCTTCCGGTGTAGCCCATGGCCGCGCGCAGGCCGCCGACCAACTGGTGAATCACGGCTCCCACCGGGCCCTTATAGCCGACGCGGCCTTCCACGCCCTCGGGCACCAGCTTCAACTGGTCGCTCACATCGGCCTGGAAGTAGCGGTCGGCGCTGCCGCGGGCCATGGCGCCCAGGCTGCCCATGCCGCGATAGGACTTGTAGGAGCGGCCCTGGTAGAGGAACACCTCGCCCGGGGCTTCATCAGTGCCCGCGAACATGCTGCCCATCATCACGCATTCGGCGCCACCCGCCAGCGCCTTGGCGATATCGCCGGAATTGCGGATCCCACCATCGGCGATGCTGGGCACACCACGCTCCCGCGCCGCCGCCGCGCATTCCATGACTGCCGAAAGCTGCGGCACGCCCACTCCGGCCACGATGCGCGTGGTGCAGATGGAGCCGGGCCCGATGCCGATCTTCACGGCATCCGCACCCGCCTCGATCAAGGCGAGCGCGCCTTCGGGCGTGGCCACATTGCCGGCGATGATCTGCACCGTGTTGGAGAGGCGCTTGATGCGCTCGATCGCGGCCAGCACGCCGCCGGAATGGCCATGGGCCGTATCCACGACGATGACATCGGCCTCGGCCGCCACCAGGGCCTCGGCCCGGCGAATACCCTCCTCGCCGACGCCCGTGGCGCCAGCGGCGCGCAACCGGCCGAGGCCATCCTTCACGGCATTGGGATGTGCCTCGGACTTGTCCATGTCCTTCACGGTGATGAGCCCGACGCAGCGGCCGGCATCATCCACCACCAGCAGCTTTTCGAGGCGCCGCTTGTGCAGCAGGGTGCGGGCCTGTTCGGCCGAGACATTCTGCGGCGCGGTGACCAGGTTCTCCCGCGTCATCAATTCATAGACGCGCTGCTTGGGGTCGGTGGCGAAGCGCAGATCCCGGTTGGTGATGATGCCGACGAGGCGGCCCGTACCGGGCTCCACCACGGGGAAGCCCGAGATGCGATGGCGCGCCTTGAGTTCCATCACATCGGCGAGCGTCTGCTCGGGGTTCACCATGACCGGGTTCACCACCATGCCGCTTTCGAAGCGTTTCACCTGGCGGATCTGGTCGGCCTGTTCGTCGGGGGACATGTTCTTGTGAATCACGCCGATGCCGCCCCGCTGGGCCATGGCGATGGCCATCGGCGCCTCGGTCACGGTGTCCATGGCGGCCGCGATGAGCGGGATGTGCAACGAGATCTCCCGCGTCAGGCGGGTGCGCGTATCGGTCTGGCTGGGCAGCACCGTCGAGTAGGCGGGCAGCATCAGGACATCGTCAAAAGCATATGCCTCTGCGATGCGGATGGGTTCTGCGAAATCAAGAGCTGCCATGGCGGGGCCTTTCGGGCGGTCACACGACCTTGGCGTGCTGCCTTAACCGGGCGCGCGCCTTGCGTCCAGCATTGCAATATGACGGTCTGGCATGCGCTACCGCCGGTACCGCATCGCCACCATGGAAAGCTCGCTGCTGTCCTTGAGGCTTTCTCTCAATCTGCGGGCTATTGCGGGCCGGTCACCAGGAGCTGCGGCACGTAGGGAGCGAGGGCGACGAGGCCGGACCCGGCCTCCCTCACCACCATGCACCGCCCGATCCAGTCCAAGGCCGACACCACCGCTTGGTGCACGCGGTCAGCGGCTGGCCCACCCTTGGGCAGCGCCCCCGCCGTGGCAACGGAGACCGCGCTGCCCATCGCCCCCATTAGGTCGGTTACGCCGGCCGCGCCCACGAGGTGCCAATTCTCCACAGCCCACCGCAGGGCCGCGACCCGCCCCTCAATCGCCGCCCGGGCGTGGGCAGGATACGGTACGCCGTCCAGCGCCTCGGTCACCGCGTCAATGCGCTCTATCAGATCGGGGGTTACGCCCTCGCCGGGGCAGCCCTCCGGGAACTGCGCATCGAGCAGGTCGGCCACCATCCCCAGCAGATTCAGGCGGTCACTGGTCACGTACTGTGCCGCACTACTCCAGGGCTGGCCGAGCATGTGCGGCTCCAGCGCTGCTTTCAGGTTCGCGACGACCTCCCTCGCCTGGCTCTTCGACCGGTTGAAGCGGTCTGGAAGTAGTTCGGCCTGCGCGCCGACGGTCGTCACGAGCCGTGCAGTCTGCTCAAGAGACCAGTAGATCGGCACCTCGGAGGGCAGGCCCATGGCCGCCCGCCAACGTTCGTGCAGCGGCCCCTGTGGCAAGCCTGGGTCCGACAGCTTGCTGAAGGCGGCGTGCAGCACTGCAGCGCTCGATGTGATCCCCTGCGCGGGTTCCTGATCGCCATCCATCAACTATTTCCCCCAAGTGGCACCGCCGCTCCCAGCGCAACACAGTCACATTCTCGGTCCACCCACGTCCACCATCCGCTCCAACTCGCCCTCAGCCGCGCTTGAACCCGGTCGCGACCACGTAAAGCTCGCTGCTTTCCTTGCGGCTGGCGGGCGGCTTGGCGTGGCGCACCTCGGTGAAGCTGAGCCTGAGGCGCTCGAGCATGGCTTTTTCGCTGCCGCCCTGGAACACCTTGGCCACGAAAGCGCCGCCCGGGGCCAGCACCTTCACCGCGAAATCGAGGGCGAGGGCCGCGAGGTCCATGATGCGCAAATGGTCCGTCGGGCCATGGCCCGTGGTGTTGGGCGCCATGTCGGAGAGGACGAGGTCGGCGAAGCCGCCCAGGGCCGCCAGCACCGCGGCCTCGGTCGCGTCGTCCTGAAAATCGCCTTGCAGGATGATGGCGCCGGCCAGGTTGTCCATGGGCAGCAGGTCCAGCGCCACGACCTGCCCGCGCTCACCCAGTTGGCGCAGCACCACCTGCGTCCAGCCGCCAGGTGCCGCACCCAGATCCACCACGCGCTGGCCGGGTTTGAGCAGCTTGAAGCGATCATTCAGCTCGGTCAGCTTGAAGGCCGCGCGGGAGCGATAGCCGGCCGCCTGGGCCATCTTCACATAAGGGTCGTTCAATTGCCGCAGCAGCCAGCGCTGGCTCGCATTGCTGCGGCCGCGGGCGGTTTTGACATTGGCATGGGTGCTGCGGGGACCCGGGCCCTGCTTGATCGGCGGTTTGGCCATGCTGGGCGTTTAGAGCAGATCGGCCCGCGCGGGAACGCCGCCCGGGCCAAAGGCCCATACCCGGGCCATGGGTTGCGGCCGAAGCCTCCGCCAGGGGAGGAGCGCCGCCCGCGGAGATGCCAGGCGCCCTCGACCGCTAGGCGCGGCCGCCGCGCATGAGGCGCATCAGCATCCCCTCACGCAGGCCACGATCGGCCACGGTGAGTTCGCCCACCGGCCAAAGCTGGCGGATGGCGGCATAGACGGCGCAGCCTGGCAGCACGAAATCCGCCCGCTCCGGCCCCACGCAAGGGTGCGCGGCGAGGCCCTTGCGGCCCATGGCAAAGAGTTGCTCCAGCGCGGCGTCGGCCGCCTGGGCGTTGAGCCGTGTGCCATCCACCAATTGCCGGCGATATTTCGGCAAGGCCATGACCACCCCGGCCAGGGTGGTGACGGTGCCCGAGGTGCCGATCAGCCGCACCCCGCCCGCGCGAATCTCCTGGCCAATGCAATGGAGCCGGTCAAACTGGGCCAGCCTGGCATGGATATCCTCCACCACGGCGGCGAAGCCATGGGTGGAGAAGCAGTCGCCCCCCTCGCGCTCGGCCAGGGTCACCACGCCAAAGGGGATCGAGATATAGCCGATCAGTTCGGGCCGTGGGCCGGTGCGAATCCAGGCGATTTCCGTGCTACCGCCGCCGATGTCGAACAAAATGGCGCGGCGGTCCCCCGGCTCCAGCAGGGGGGCACAGCTTTCCATCGCGAGCTCGGCTTCCTCGCGCGGGGAGATGATGCGCGGGCGCAGGCCGGTTTCCTGGGCGGCACGGGCCAGGAAGGCCGGGCCATTGGCGGCACGGCGGCAGGCCTCGGTCGCGACGGCGGCCAGACGCCGGACCGGGCGGCGGTGCAGGCGCTCGGCGCAGGCCGAGAGGGCGGAGATGGTCCGCTCCATCGCGGCATCGGAGAGCGCGCCGCTGCCGGCCAGGCCCTCACCCAGCCGGACGATTCGCGAAAAACTGTCCACCACGCGGAAGCCATGGCGCGTCGGCGCGCCGATCAGCAGGCGGCAATTATTGGTGCCAAGATCCAGCGCCGCAAACAGCGCGGGCGGTGGAGCCGGGCGAGGGAGGAGGGCACTCATCGGGGGATGGCGGGTCCTGCGGGGGGCGATGCTGTCATGATCATGAAGCAGGGCTGTCATCGCAAGCGGGAACTGCGCTTGGCAAGCGAGAAATGCGGTGTTAGGACCCCTGCCTGCCGAGCGGGCGCGCTTGGGGGATAGTTTAACGGTAGAACTTCCGACTCTGACTCGGACAGTCTTGGTTCGAATCCAGGTCCCCCAGCCACGCGGCCTGTCACCGATCGGGCTGACCCGCGGCGAACGCCCCGCCATCGGTGGGGCGCAACGCCTCGAACATCTCCGTCACCGCCGCGTAGTCCCGATAGCCGCAGCGGGCCAAAGGCTCGGCCGCCGCCGTGTCAAAGCGGCCATCCCGGAGATACGCCTCGTCGATATGCACGCCGACGACCTGGCCGATGATCATCCAGCCTTCCAGCGCCGCCCCGTTCGCATCCTGCAGGCGGAAGGACTGCGCCACCCGGCATTCCAGCGCGGCGGGTGCGGCGGCCACGCGCGGCGCCTTGACGATGCGGCAGGGCGCCGTCTCCAGCCCCGCGGCCTCGAACTCGCTCTCACCGGCCGCCAGCGCCGCGGAGGAGATGTTCATCGCGTCGAACAGGCGCCGGGTGCAGAGGTTGAACACGAACTCGCCGCTGGCGATGGCATTGGCCGCGCTGTGCTTCATCGTCTCGCTGGTGAAGGCCAGCATGGGCGGGCGCGAATGGATCGCGTTGAAGAAGCTGTAGGGTGCCAGGTTCGGGCGGCCCTGCGCATCCAGCGTGGAGATCCAGCCGATGGGCCGGGGGGCTATGATGGCCTTGAAGGGGTCATGCGGCAGGCCGTGGCCGAGACGGGGTTCATAGAACATGGCAGCCCTCCAAAGCGGTCAGTGTGGCGGCCGGGCCCGGGCCTGGGAAGCCGCTTGCCACTCCTGGCAATCGCCGCCATTTCGATGCCATGCCAACCGGTGGCGCGAATCCGCGTTAGGCATGTGCAGGACAGGCCGGGCGAGGCCGGATCCGACCAGGAGGAATGTCACGTGTTCAAGGTGCTCTACCGCTTTTCAGGCCATAATTACGCAACGCGGATGGAAGGCGGCGGCAAGTTCTCGGAGGGGCAGCTGCAATTCCTCACGATCCCGCGCGTGGGCGAACATGTGGAAATCCTGGACCACAAGAGCATGTCCGTCGCCAATTCCCGCACGATCGATCCGCAGCATAATGGCAGCTACGTCGTGGAGCGCGTGACCCACAGCCTGGTCGAGGGCACCAACGAGATCGTGCTGAATTTGCGCCGGGACTACTGAGGCACCAGCCCCGCCTCGCGCGCCTTGATCTGCATCGCCAGGAATTTCGAATAGATCCGGCATTGCGCGAGGCTCCCGGCGGTGAACCACAGGCCCTTCTGCGCCGTCGGCCGCCACATGTTCCGCAATTCGCCCCCCGCATCAAAGCCCCAGACGGGGCCGATCCGCTCGGCCACCGCATCGCCCAGATAGGCGCGCGCCGTCTCCTGCTGGTTCTTGTAGCCGGTGGCCAGCACCAGCAGTTCCGCCGGGGCCAGGCTGCCATCGCGCAACCGCACGCCCTCGGCCACGAAGCGGTCCACATCGGCATATTGCAGCAGGCCGATGCGGCGCTCGGCGATGAGGTCCGAGCAGCCGACATTGAAGTAATAGCCGCCGCCGCGCTCCAGGTATTTCATCTGAAACCCCATCGAGCCTTCGTCATTGTCCAGCCGGAAGCCGACGGCGGCCAGGGAATCCAGCAGGGGCTGATCCACCAGGCGCGAATGCGTCGTCGCCCTGCGGTAGGAATCGCACAGCGCGGGATAGGGCATGGAGGTTGCCAGCAGGTCGCAATCCTCCACCGGCAGCCCCTCGGTGTAGATGGAATAGACGCGCTGTGCCTCGACCAGGCTCACGATGTGAGTGGGGCTGCGCTGGATCAGCGTCACTTCGGCGCCGCTGGCGTGCAGGTCCTGCGCTACGTCATGGCCGGAATTGCCGGTGCCCAGCACGATGGCGCGCTTGCCCTTCCAGGCATGCCCCTCGGTATAGGCGCCCGAATGCAGCACCGTGCCGGCGAAATCGTCGAGGCCGGGAAGCCTGGGCCGGATGGGAATGCTGCTGACGCCTGTGGCAAAGACCAGATGCCGCGGTCGCATCACGCGGCCGCTGCCGTCGGCGCGCTTCAGCGTCACCTCCCAGGCCGTGCCGTCATGCTGGCCTGAGATGAGCTCCGTTCCGGTCCAGAAATTCAGCTCCATCGCCTCGACGTAGAATTCGAACCAGTTGGCCAGCTTGTCCTTGGGGATGAAGACCGGCCAGGTCTTGGGGAAGGGCAGATATGGCAGGTGGTTGACCTGCGTCTCATTGTGCAGCGTCAGCGCGTGGTAGCGCTTGCGCCAGTTGTCGCCGATGCGCGCCGCGCGATCCACGATCAGCGTATCCACCCCCATCTGGCCGAGGCGCGCCGCGATGGAAAGCCCAGCCTGGCCGCCGCCCACCACCAGCACCGCGGGGTCGTGATCCGCATAGGCGCGGGCGCGGTTGCGCTTGTCCAGCCAGTTTTCGCCGCCGAATTCGCGCGAATAATCGGGCAGCTCCACCTGCGCCGCACCTGCCAATTCGCCGAGCGCCGTCAGCAGCGTCCAGGCGCGGCCCTCCACGAGACGCGCCACGCCATGGCCTTCGCCATGCTCCGCATCGAAGGCAAAGATCACCTCCAGGCAATCCACGCCCGCACGCTGCACGCGGCGCGGCGGGGAGCGCTCGGGGTCGAGCCGGAAGTTGCGCGCGCGGGCGCCGCGCAGGGCGGCGGCAATGGCGGCGGCGCCGCTGATGGTACGCAACTCCCAGGTGAAGGCCAGCACATCGCGCCAATGGCCGTCCGGCTGAAACAGCGCGCTGGCATCGCCCGCCGCCAGCGCCGCTTCGAAGTGGCCCAGCCAGGCCGTGGCTGTGGCGCTGTGGTCCATGGCGTTCATTGCCGCGTCTCCCCTGATGGCGCCAGCCGAGCGCGCCGAGGGCCAGCCGTCAAGCAAAGGCGGCTGTCAGGACCCTCTCCGCTTCGGAAGGCGCGGGGCATGTGGGAAGACCACGCGGCTGCTCACCCGGCCGGGAGAGATTGAGAGGGCAGGGCCCTCTCAAACCGGGCGTCAGCCGACTTCAAGCAGTTCCACGTCAAACACCAGCGTCGCGTTGGGCGGGATCACGCCGCCCGCGCCGCGCGCGCCGTACCCCAGCTCCGGCGGCAGGACGAGGCGGCGATGGCCGCCGATCTTCATGCCGACCACCCCCTGATCCCAGCCCTGGATGACCTGGCCTTGGCCCAGATGAAAGCGGAACGCGTCTCCCCGGTCGCGGGAGCTGTCGAATTTGCGGCCCTTGTTCTCGGGGGCGGCGGCGTCGAACAGCCAGCCCGTGTAATGCACCGCAACGGGGCGCCCGGCGGTCGCGGCTTCGCCCGTGCCCAGCGTCACATCGGTGAAAAATTCGGTCATGTGGAATCTCCAGGTGATGCGGGGGGACGGCCCCCGCATCTGGCCTGTATCAGCGTGGCACGATTTCGGAAATCACCAGCTGCGCCGGCACCCCCGCGCCACGGCCATAATGGCCGATCCAGATGTCGTACTGGCCGGATTGCGGCTGGTTGAAGATGATCCCGGGGTCAGTGCCCTTGAAGTCATCATTGCAGATCCAGCGCCCGTTCGGCAGGTTGATCACCAGCGTCACATCGGTGCGCGCCGTGGCCGAAATGAACAGCGGCAGCCCGCCGCCCGCGCGATAATTCAGCCGCACATCAGGCGGCGTTGCGATCGAGCCGACGCAGCCCGGGCCGCCGATCCGCTCGGCCGGGATGGAGCCGCCGGCGGTGACGTTCACGATGGTCGGGTCGGGTGCGAAATTATAATTCAGGTTCAACGTCCCGAAGGAGGGGCGGCGGTTGAAATCCTGGGCCAGGACGGAGCCCGCCGTGAGGGCGAGGGTGGCGGCCGAAATGGCCAAGGCGCGTGCGAGCATGATGGGCTTCCTTGGGGGATTGAGCGTGGGGCGGCGCGGTTGATCCGGCTCGCCCACCCAGACTTGAACGCCCGGGCCGATCATGCAACGGCGATTTTGTCCTTCCCGCCAAGAATTGGCGCCCGCTTCAGCGCGCTTCCCGGCGCCAGGCAAGAATTGCGACGCCCAGCAGCAAGGGCAGCATCAGCCAGGGCGGCAGCAGCGGCAGGGCGGCGATGCCCGTCACGGTGTGATCCTCCCGCTTGCGCAGGCCAATCCAGCCTGAGCCCTGGGCATCCCGCCCGGCCGCAACCGGGCGGATATCCGGCACGCCCGCCCCTTCGCCGATCCAGCGCGCGGCACCTCCCGTCGCATTCACCAGCGGGAGCAAGCGCGAGGGTTCCGCGCGGAGGTCACTGAATTCGGGTGGGTTGGCCGGCATGCTGGCGGCGAAGGCCTGCCGGCGGCCATCACTGATCTGCCAAAGCCCCGGCGCCTCGGCCGGCGCTTCGCCCGTGGCCCGCCCGCCCGCGCCGGCGCTGAGCGGTGCGCGGCGGGTGGAGCCATCGGGCGCGGTGATGGTCACCTCGGGCGGGGCGCCCGCATCCAGGCTGCGGCGCGCGATGAAGAGGCGGCCCGCCTCGATCCGTGCCGTGAGGTCTTCTTCCTCCAATTCGGGTTCGCGCATCAGCCAATGCGCGGTGCGGCGGAGCAATTCCTGCTGTGGTCCGCCGCCATCATGCCCGCGCGACCAGAGCCAGATATGGTCGGACAGCATGAGGGCCACGCGCCCCTGGCCCACACGATCCAGCACCAGGAGCGGCGCCGAGCCGGCCCCCTCCATCAGCGTGGTGCCGGAGCGCGGTTCGGTGCGGATGGTGCGGTACCAGCGCCCCCAGGAGGGTTCCGCCGTCTCGGTATTGCCGCCGGGCATGCCCTCGGTGACCGGGTGGCGGGCGCCTGCCATGCTGATTCGCGGCCGATAGGCCTGCTCGATGATCGCCTGCTGCGGATTGAGCGGCCGGGCCGGGAGCACGGCGCCGAGCGGTGTTGCGGCGAGGCTGGTCGGCCCCACGAATTCCGGCCCGACCGAAACGAGCAAGGCGCCGCCCGCCCGCACATATTCCGCGATGTTGCGCATATAGGTGGGCGGCAAAATCCCGCGATTGGCGAAGCGGTCAAACACCACGAGATCAAATTCGCGCAGCTTCACCTGGAACAATTCGCGCACCGGAAAGGCGATCAGCGCCAGCTCGTTCAGCGGCGTCAGGTCATCCTTCTCGGGTGGGCGCAGGATGGTGAAATGCACCAGGTCCACGCCCGGATCAGCCTTCAGGAGGCGGCGCCAGGTGCGCTCCCCGGCATGCGGCTCGCCGCTGACCAGCAGCACGCGCAGCCGGTCCCGCACGCCGTTGAGCGTGACGACGACGCGGTTGTTCACATCCGAAACCTCGCCCGGCCGGGTTTCGGCAACCAGGTCAATCACCGAAGGCCCGGCGCGCTCGATCGGCAAGGTGATGCGGTGCTCGCGCCCGATGGGCACGGCCTCGGTGATGGGGGCGGCGCCATCGCGGCGCAGGGTCAGCTGCGCCATGCCCTCGGGCCGGGCCACGCCCAGATCCTCGATGATCAGGCGCAGTTCCACGCTGCGGCCGACAATGCCGAAGCCCGGCGCCTCGATCAGCCGGATGCGGCGATCCGTCTCGCCGGCGCGGCCGGGCATCAGCAGATGCAGGGGCACGCCCTCGCCCGGGGGCCACGTGCCGTCGGGCGGCACATCATGCACCTGGCCGTCCGACAGCAGCATGACGCCGGCGAGGCGTGCCGCGGGAATATCGGCCAGCGCACGCTCCAGCGCGGCGAAGGCGCGGGTTCCCTGGTTGCCGCCCTCGGGGATGTCCACCACGCGCAATTCCACATCCCGCATCCGGCCGAGCCTCGCCTCGATGTTGCGGCGTGCGGCCTCGATCGCGGCGGCGTGGGTGGAGGAGACGCGCGTGCTGTCACTGCGATCCACCAGCAGGAGGGCGATGTCGGGCCGGGTTTCACGCGTCTGCTCGACAAGGCGCGGCTGGGCCAGGGCGCCCAGGATCAGCGCGAAGGCGGCGGCGCGCCACCAGACGCCGCGTGCCCGCCGGAGTGCCGCGGGCAGCAGGGCCAGTGCGCAAACCGCCGCGAGCGCGCCCAGCAGCCAGAGCGGCAGGATCGGCGCGAAATCAAAGGCGAGGGATGTATTCAACGGGCAGCCCTCACGGTGAGTGATGCCCGCAGGGGATCATGCCCCTCGCCCCAGGTGCCGCTCCGCTGCAAGACATGCGGCTTCGCGGCAAGCCCCGCACAGACCGCCCGGAACAACGCGCAAATCCGGGACCCCCAGACAGACGCCGCAGGCGGGTTCGCGGGGAGCGCGACCCGTGGCCCCCGCAAAAGCGCGCAGCGATTTTCTGGGGAATGAATCAATTGCCCAGCCTTTCCAGGATGGCCGGCACATGCACCTGGTCGCCCTTGTAGTTGCCGGTCAGCGCGTACATCACGAGATTGGCGCCGAACCGGTAGGCGAGGATGCGCTGGCGCGCACCGCCCGGCACCGCCGCGTGCAGATTCTGCCCGCGCGCATCCACGGCCCAGGCACCGGCCCAGTCATGCCCGCCGATCACCACGGGAGAGACGCTGTCATTGGCGCGATCCTGCTCGCGGCTGACCCAGACCGTGCCGCCGGCGAAGCGGCCGGGCAATTCGGCCAGCAGATAGAAGGCGCGGCGCAGCACGTGCTCCTCCGGCACCGGCATCAGGGGCGGGATGGCCAGCCCCTGGGTGACGCGCCGCAGGGCCGCGCGCGCACCCGGCGCAAACCCCTCGCCCGAGCCCTCATCGCGCGTGTCGAACAGGATGATCCCGCCATTGCGCATGAAGGTATTGAGGGCTGTGACGGCGGCGGGGTCGAGCACCGGCGCATCGGGCCGCACGGTGAAATAGAGCAGGGGATAGAGGCTCAGATCATCCCGCCCGGGCGTGACCGCCGCGGGCTCGGCCAGCGTGGCGGCCGTGCGGCGATTGACGAAATCCGAGAGGCCCGCGAGGCCCTGGCGCATGGTTTCATCGAGGCTGGAATCGCCGGTGACGACATAGGCGAGGCGCGTGACCAGCGCGGATTGCCCCGCATTCTCCTGCGCCATGGCAGGTGCGGCGAGGAGCATCAGCGCGAGGCCCGCGATCCGCGCCGGCGTCAGCAAACCGCGCAGCCGGAGCGAGGCGAGAAGATCCGCGGCCAGGATCAGCAAGGCCAGCGCCATCAGCCAGGGGCCCAGGTCCCGCTCGGCGGGGATGCTGGCGATGCTGCGCTGCGCGGTGCCGGCCGGTGGCTGCGCATGCAGCGTGGGGGCGGGCAGGCTTTCGCCCAGGTTGATGGCGCGGCGGAAGCCCTCGCCGCCCACCGTGCCATACCAACCGGGCGGATGGCGGGCCGAAATCACCACCTCGCCCGCCGCGGGCAGGGCCTGGGCGCCGGGCGGCGGCGGCACGGCGCGGCCGAAGCCATCCAGCGCTTCCAGCGGCGCCAGCATGGCCTCGCCCTCCTGGCCCGAGACACCGGCTGAAAGCGCCACCAGCCGGCGCAGCATCTGCACGAAAAGCCCAGAGAGCGGCAGGTCGGACCATTCCGCGGTCGCGGTCACGTGGAACAGGATGATGCGCCCGGCACCCCGCGTTTCCGCCGTGACCAGCGGCGTGCCATCGGTCAGCCTGGCCCAGACGCGCTCCGCGAGGCGCGGCGAGGGTTCGGCCAGCACCTGGCGCTCCACGCTGATTTCGGCCGGCACGGTCAGGCCAGCGAAGGGGGAGCCCTCGGCGAAGGGGGCCAGGCGCTGCGGTTGCTCCCAGGAGAGGGAGCCGCCCAATTGCCGCTCGGCGCGCAGTTGCACGGGCAGCAACGGGTCCGGCCGCTCGGCCAGCCTGGCGCCGGCGAAGCGGATCAGCGTGCCCCCCTGCTGCACGAAGCGCGTGAGAGCAGCGAGTTCCGGCCCCTCCGCCACCGGGCGATCGGCCAGGATCAGCACCGAGATCGGGCGCGCCAGCAGCCGGTCCACATCGCCGCGCCGCAACTCCGCGAAGGGGTTGAGGGCGCGCTCCAGATAGAACAGATCCCCGATCAGGGGGGCATCGGCGGCGTCTTCGGCGCCGGGCAGCAGGCCCACGGGGCGGCGGCGGAAACGCTCATCCAGCAGCACGACGGCGCCGGCGCCATTCTCCTCCGCGAGGTCGAGGCGGTGCACGCGGTTGCGAATCTCGGTGGGCAATTCCAGCACCGCTTGCGCTTCGGTGGCGCCGGAGCCGAGCGCGAAGCTGGCGCGGGCCAGGGCGCGGCCATCCTGGGCGCGGGCGATGAGGCTGGCCTCGCCGGGTATCAGCACCGGCGATTGCCGGAGCGTGACCAGCAGGCGGTCCCCCTCGGCGCGGGGCGGGCTGAGCAGACGCACCGGGCGCTCCTCCGCGCGGGCCAGGGTAAGGCCGGGGCCAAGCCGCGCCATCAGCGCCTCGGCCGCCGCGCCATCCTGGTGGGCCAGCGCGTCCGAGAGATAGATCGCGGTGAAGCGGCCGGCCTCCGTGCGGTTCCAGGCTTCGAGTGCCGCAAGGGCAGCGGCGCGGTCCGGCGGCCAGGGGCGGGGGCGCAGGGCAGCGAGCCGCGGCGCCAGGTCGCCCGCGGGCATGGGGCCGATGATGCGGGGCGGGGTGGCGCCCTCGCCGGGCGCGGTGCCGAGCAGGGCGACGGGCCGGCCTTCCCGCCCGGCGCGGTCCAGTTCGGACTGGGCGATGGCCATGCGCAGCGGCCAGTCCGGCCCGGAAGCCCAGCCATCATCCATGACCAGGAGCAGCGTGCCGGCATTCGTGCCCTCGCCGCCGGGGCCCAGGACCGGCCGGGCCAGGCCCAGGATCAGCAGGGCGGCGGCGGCGATGCGCATCAGCAGCACCCACCAGGGTGTGCGGGCCGGCGTTTCCTCGGCCAGCGGCAGGTCGCGCAGCAGCATGGCGGCCGGAAAATCCATCCGGCGGGGCTGCGGCGGGGTGACGCGCAGCAGCCACCACAGCAGGGGGAGTGCCGGCAGGACCAAGAGCAGCCAGGGGGCGGCGAAGGAGATCATGCGCACGCAGCCGGATAAGCCGCAGGGGACAGCTTGCCTGCCGGGGGGCGAGAGGGACTAAGCCCCAGGCGGGTCGCGCGCCCCTTCATGACGGCGCCAGGGCCTGCCAAAGCGCCAGAAGTGCGGCATGCGGCGGCTGGTCGGTCCGGTGCGTGGCAAACCCCCAGCCCGCCGCCCGCGCCATGGTGGAGATGCCGTCCCGATGCGCGGATAGCCGCTCGGCATAGAGTGCCCGGATGGTTTCCACGCGGGGAACGAGCAAGGGTGCCTCGCCTTCCAGCCCGTCGAAGCGGATACGGCCGGAGTAGGGGAGGGTTTCCTCCGCCGGGTCCATCACCTGGAGCATCTGGCCGCGGACCGGCCGGGCGGCGAAGCTGGCCAGGGCGGATTGAATCTCCGGCATCGGCTGCAGGAAATCGCCGAACATGACCAGGCGCGCATGGCGCGGCATGGAAAGATCAAGCTCCGGGGAGCCTTCGGGCACCGGGCGCATCAGGGCGGCGGCCAGGGCGGGCAGGGCGGCGCGCCCCATGAAGGCGCGGCGATCGCCGGGGATCAGCCGCACCCGCTCGCCACCGCGCAACAGCAGCGAGGCGAGTGCGAGGAGCAGCAGATCGGCACGGCGGGATTTCGGTTCGAGATTGGGCCTGGAGCGCCATTGCATCGAGGGCGAGGGGTCCCGCCACAACAGCACGGTCTGCGCCGCCTCCCACTCGGTTTCGCGCACGAAAAGCCGGTCGGCCTTGGCACTTTGCCGCCAATCCACGCTGGAGGCCGCATCGCCCGCCGTGTAGGGGCGGAATTGCCAGAAGGCATCGCCATGGCCGGAGCGCCGCCTGCCATGCACGCCCTGCATCACGGTGGCGGCGATGCGCTCGGCGGCCACGATGAGTGGCGGCAGGCGTGATGCCGCGCTTTCAGCGATGGCGGGACTGAGTTGCGCCTCAGCCAAGGCTGGCCTTCAGCTCGGCGATCACGTCGCTGAGCTTCACGCCATCGGCCCGGGCGGCGAAGGAGAGCGCCATGCGGTGCCGCAGCACCGGCTCGGCCAGGGCCAGCACGTCATCCAGGCTGGGCGAGAGGCGGCCATCCAGCACGGCGCGGGCGCGCGTGGCCAGCATCAGCGCCTGGGCGGCGCGGGGGCCGGGGCCCCAGGCCAGGTTGTTGCGCACGCTGGGCAGGCCATCCTCGCTCGGCCGGGCGCCGCGCACGAGCTTCATGATGGCATCCACCACCTGCTCACCCACCGGAATGCGGCGGATCAGCTGCTGCGCCGCGATGAGCTCGCGCGCCGTCATGGCGGGCGTGGCCTGGGCCTCGCTGGCGCCGGTGGTGGCCAGCAGCATGGCGCGCTCGGCCTCCGCACTCGGGTAATCCACCTCGATTTCCAGCAGGAAGCGGTCGAGCTGCGCCTCGGGCAGGGGGTAGGTGCCCTCCTGCTCGATGGGGTTTTGCGTGGCCAGGACGTGAAACGGCTCGGGCAGGGGCATGATTTCGCCGCCGATGGCCACCTTATGCTCCTGCATGGCCTGGAGCAGGGCGGATTGGGTGCGGGGCGAGGCGCGGTTGATCTCGTCGGCCATCAGCAATTGGCAGAAGACCGGCCCCTGCAGGAAGCGGAAGGCGCGTTTGCCGTCGGCCCCTTCCTCCAGAACCTCGCTGCCCAGGATATCGGCCGGCATCAGGTCCGGGGTGAATTGCACGCGGCGCTCATCGAGGCCCATGACGGTGCCCAGCGTCTGCACCAGCTTGGTCTTGCCCAGCCCCGGCACGCCCACCAGCAGCACATGCCCGCCCGAGAGCAGGGTGATGAGCACCTGGTCCACCACCTCCTCCTGGCCGAAAATCACGCGGCCTATGGATGCCCGGGCCTTTTGCAACCGCGCGCCGAGGGCTTCGATGTCCATCATCAACGAATTGCTGTCTGCCACTTCACCCATGTGGTTCCGGTTCCCATATTGACGAGGTGCGGGTGGCGATGCTGCGCTGGGTGTCATCGCCAAACCACACGGTGGATTGCCAGGGAAGAGTATGCTGCCCCAACGCCGGATCAAAGCATCGAATGTGACCCCCGCCCCCCCCTGGGTCCGTGCGGGTGATGATTCCATGGGCAATGCGCCGGCCCCTGCCGCCCAATGCGGCCCCCCGCCTGCCTCCGGCTGCGCCAAGCCGCGCGCCAGGCATGAATGCGGCGACCTCGACATGCGCATCGCCCGCGACGGCACCTGGTACTACAAGGGCAGCCCGATCGGCCGGAAGGAACTGGTCTGCCTGTTTGCCAGCGTTCTCAAGCGCGAGGCGGATGGCAGCTACATGCTGGAAACCCCGGTTGAGCGCGGCCGGATCGAGGTGGAGGACGCGCCCTTCATCGCGGTCGAGATGGTCTGGCGGGACTGTGATTGCGGTGGTGGCGGCGCGATCCGCCAGTGTCTCAGTTTTCGCACCAACTGCGACGAGGTGGTGCCCGCCAATGCCGAGCACCCGATTCGCGTCCAGCTCGACCCCCGCACCCGCGAGCCCCGCCCCTACATCATGATCCGCCCCGGGCTGGAGGCGAAGATCAACCGCGCGGTGTTCTACGAAATGGTCGCCCTCGCCGTGACCGAGACGGTGGATGGCCGGGACCTCATGGGCGTCTGGAGCGAGGGCGTCTTCTTCCCGATTGACGAGGCGGTGGCAGACCCCCTCCTGGCGGCGGAGTGACGGCCGCCGAACTGCGCGCGCGGCTCAGCCATCCCGGTTTTCTCGCTTCCCTGCCGCCCACCAGCAGCGATGACGGGGTGGCCCCGCATCAGGGCGCCATCAAGCCGGCCGCCGTCCTCGTGCCGCTGATCCTCTACAGCGAGGCGCCAGCGGTCCTGCTGACGCGCCGTGCCGCGCATCTCAACAACCATGCGGGCCAGGTGAGCTTCCCCGGCGGCCGCATCGAGCCTGGCGAGACGCCCGAGCAAGCCGCGCTGCGCGAAAGCGAGGAGGAGATCGGGCTGGACCCGCGGCTGGCGCGCCTCGCGGGCCGCATGCCAAGCCACCGCACCGGCACGGGCTATGAGATCACGCCCATCCTGGGGATGATCGAGCCCGGCTTCACCCTGACGCCCGACCCCGCCGAAGTGGCGCTGGCCTTCGAATTTCCGCTGGCCATCCTGCTCGACCCGGATGCACCGCGCCGTGAACGCAAGGAGTGGAAGGGCCGGATGCGCGAGTATTGGGTCTGGCCGCATGGCGAGCACTTCATCTGGGGCGCCACCGCCACCATCCTGGTCAATCTCGCCCGTGGCCTGCGGGAGGCTTGATGGCCGCTCTGCTGGAATTCTCGCTTTTCGCGCTGCCTTTCCTCGCCTACCTGCTCTGGTGGCGGCTGGCCGGGCGCAAGCCGGGGCATGAGCCTTCGCAGCGCATCGTCATGCTGGCCGCCATCGGCGTCGCCTGCGCCCTGGCGGGGGCGGTGTATTACGGCCTCTCCCGCAGCTTTGAGCGCGGTGAGAAATACGTCCCGGCCCGGATCGAGGGCGGGGCGATCACGCGCGGGGAAGGCGTTTCGCGGTGAGCCTGCCCGGCTATCTGCTGGCCCCGGGGCCGCAGCGCGTCTTTGCGGCCCTGCCGGATTCGCGCGCCGTGGGCGGCTGCGTGCGCGATCATCTGGCGGGGCTGCCCGTGCATGACCTGGACATGGCCGCGCCCTTCGCGCCCGAAGTCATCGCCGAGCGCCTGGCGGCGGCCGGATTCCGCGTCTTCGAAACCGGCCTGAAGCACGGGACGGTGACCGCCCTGCTGGAGGGCCAACCGATCGAGGTCACCTCCCTGCGCCGCGACATCACGACGGATGGCCGCCACGCCGAGGTGGAATGGACCACCGACTGGCAGGAAGACTCGGCCAGGCGGGATTTCACCATCAACGCCATGTCCATGGGGGCGGATGGCGCGCTGCATGACCCCTTTGGCGGCCAGGCGGACCTGGCGGCGCGGCGCGTTCGCTTCGTTGGCGATGCCGATCAACGCCTGCGCGAGGATTACCTGCGCGCGCTGCGCTTCTTCCGCTTCCAGGCGCGCTATGGCGGCGATGCGCCGGATGCCGAGGCGGTGCGCGCCGTCCACGCGGCCGTGCCCGGCCTGGCCCGGCTCTCCGCCGAACGGGTCTGGAGCGAAATCAAGCGGCTGATGGCCGCCCCCGACCCGCGCGCCGCGCTGCGCCTGATGGCGGCAACCGGCGTGCTCGGTGCGGTCCTGCCCGAGGCGGGGGAGGCCGCGCGGCTGGACCTCGCCCTGGCCCGGGGTGTCGGGGATGTGCTGTTGCGCATCGCCATCCTGTTGCCGGTGGGCACGGACATTGCCGCGCTGGCCAGCCGCCTGCGCCTCTCGGGCGAGGAGGCTGGCCGGCTGCGCGCCCTGCACGCCATCGCCGATGCCCCAGCACCCGGCGAGCGCGATGCCGATGCGCTGCGCCGCTTCGCCGCCCTGGCGCGCTTGCGCAGCGAAGCCGCGCAACCGGCTGAAATCCTGCTGGTCGCCGCCGCCAACCGCCCAGGAGGCCAGGATACGCGGCTGCTGGACATCATGCCGCCCGGGCTGGGCCCGGCCTTTCCGTTGCAGGGGCGGGATGTCCTGGCCCTCGGCCTGCCGCATGGCCCGCGCATCGGCGCGTTGCTCGGCGCCGCGCGGGATTGGTGGCTGGCGGGTGGCGCGCGGGCCGACCACGCCGCCTGCCTCGAAAAACTGCGCGAACTGGCCGAAGCGGAGACTTCCTGATAGCGGGGGCACAGATGACAAAGCCCGACCCCTCGATCCACCTGATCCGCCGTTTCTGGCGCCAGCACCTGTTCCATCAGCGCAAGCGCTTTGCGCTCGCCGTGCTGTTCACCCTGGGCCTGGCCGGCATCACCGCGCTCTACCCCATCATCATCCAGCAGAGCTTCGACATGTTCGGGCGCGGCGACATGAGCGTGATGTGGCTGCTGCCGCCCCTGATCATCGGCGTCACGGCGGCGCGTGGCGGCTTCATGTATCTGCAGCAGATCACCATGCAGGGTGCCGTGCTGCGCAGCATCGAGCATCTGCAGAACGGGCTGTTCACCGCGCTCACCCGCG
Organism: Sediminicoccus sp. KRV36; assembly: GCF_023243115.1. Taxonomy (NCBI): domain Bacteria; kingdom Pseudomonadati; phylum Pseudomonadota; class Alphaproteobacteria; order Acetobacterales; family Roseomonadaceae; genus Sediminicoccus; species Sediminicoccus sp. KRV36. The sequence continues at coordinate 3,425,364 of NZ_CP085081.1, read as the reverse complement.
CCGATTACGCGACTGTGAGCGCCGAGGCGCCAGCCCGCCACGCCAGCCGCTTCACCACCGACGCCACGCAGATTCGCGAGGCGCTGACGCGCAGCGTGAACGGCATGGGTGATGTGCTGACCATCATCGGCCTCGTTGCCTCCATGCTCTGGCTCGACTGGCAATTGGCGCTGATGGCAGCGCTGCTCTACCCCATCGCGGCCTGGCCGATCATCACCATCGGCAAGCGCATCCGGCGTGCATCTTCGGGCATGCAGGATCGGATGGGCGAGACCAATGCCCTGCTGAACGAAAGCTTCGCCGCCGCGCGGGTGGTGCGCAGCTACCGGCTGGAAGCGCAGGAGGAGCAGCGCGCCGCCGCCGCCTTCGCCGATCTGCGCCGGAGCCTGTTTCGCATCACCAGCGCGCGCGCGCGGGTGGACCCCATCCTGGAAGTGCTGGGCGGGCTGACCGTGGCGCTGGTGCTGGGCTTTGTCGGCTGGCGGGTGTCCAGCGGCATGGGGACGATTGGTGAATTCACGGGCTTTGTCGCGGCCGTGCTGATCGCGGCCCGGCCGGTCCGTTCCCTGGGTTCGCTGAATGCGGCCTTGCAGGAGGGGCTGGCCGGCCTCAGCCGCGTCTTTGGCATCATGGACACGCAGCGCCTGATCACCGATGCGCCCGATGCCGCAAGCCTGCCCGCCGGGCGTGGCGAGGTGGTGTTCGAGCGCGTGGCCTTCCGCTACGCCGGCAGCGCCGCCAGCGCCATTGCGGAGCTCAGCTTCACGGCCAAGCCCGGGGAGACGGTCGCCCTCGTCGGGCCCTCGGGTGCCGGCAAATCCACCGCCATCACCCTGCTGCCGCGCCTGTTCGACGCGACCGCGGGGCGCATCACGCTGGATGGCGCTGATCTGCGCGCGGTGCGCATCGCCTCGCTGCGGGACGCGATTGCCTATGTCGGGCAGGAGGCGGTGCTGTTCGATGACACGGCCTTCGCCAATATCGCCTGCGGCCGCCCCGATGCGACGCGCGAGGAGGTGGAGGCCGCTTCCCGCGCTGCCCAGGCGCATGGCTTCATCGCGAGCCTGCCTGAGGGATATGACACGCCGCTCGGCCCTTCCGGCGGCCGTCTTTCGGGCGGGCAGCGCCAGCGCGTGAGCCTGGCGCGCGCGCTGCTGCGCAATCCGCGCGTGCTGCTGCTGGATGAAGCCACCAGCGCGCTGGATGCCGAGAATGAGGCGGCCGTGCAGGCCGCGCTGGAAACACTGCGGGCCGGCCGCACCACGCTGGTCATCGCGCATCGCCTGGCCACCGTGCAGAAAGCGGACCGCATCGTCGTGATGGAGGAGGGGCGCGCCATCGAGCAGGGCACGCATGCCGAGCTCATGGCGCTGGACGGGCTTTACGCCCGGTTGGTGCGGACGCAGGCCTTCACGGCGGCCTAGCTTTTTCCCGCGTAGCTCTTGCCCATCCCCTCGGCCGGGTCCGCCTGCGGCCCATAGGGCATGATCGGATAGCGCAGCCCGGCCTTGGACAGGCCGCGCAGTCCCGTGACGGCGCGTTGCAGATCAGCCGGTGGGCAGGCCATCAGCATCTCGTCATCGGCCACACCGCCATAGCGGCGCTCGGCATAGCAGGGGAGGGAGAGGCAGACGGTGCGGTCCCGCAGGGCGCGGCCCCAGCTATCGGCGCAGGCGCTCTCACCCGTGATGGAGAAGTCGTAGCGCTGATAATTGCGCCATTGCAGCCCGTTGATGAACAGGATCATCTGCGCCGGATTGGCGTAGAACAGGCAGATATCCGGCGGGTCCAGCCGCGCCGAGCGCAGCGGCGAGACGACCAGGCCATGATATTCCGGCGCCACGCGCGGCATCTGCGCCTGGTGGGCCGCGGAAGCTTCGAGGTTCTCGAACCAGACCCCCTCCATCTTGCGGCCGGAGAGATAGAGCTCGGATGGGGCGTTCAGGCCGATGACACCGCCGCAATTGCTGAATTCCGGCACATTGTCATGCGTGATGCCGAGCGTGAAACCAGCAAGACGCGCCTGCGTCACCAATTGGCAGGTCGAGAAGCGCTTGCCGGGCGTCGGGCGGCGCAGGCCCTGGACTTGCTCCATGCTCTCGGCATCGCGGAACAGCTTCATGCCGATGGGCAGCGTGCGCAGGCGCAAGAGGTCCGAGAGGGCATTGGCGAGTTCAGCGAGGGCGGCGGCATTGGCTGGCCCGGCCTCGGGCAATGCATCTGGCATGGCGTTTCTCTCCTGTTATTGTTGCCGGATCGTGATTTCGGTCCAGCCCCTTGCCGGGAGGCGGATTCACCGCTTCGGTGATGCCGGCCCCACGGATCATGTTTCAGGTTCGCACGGGGCGATGCCCGGCGAAAGTCTCGCTGCAGGAGAATGCCATGCGTCTGGGTCAGGCCGAAACAGGACGTCCGGGAGAGCGCCTCAGGGCGCTTTTGGCCGCGCACAAGCCGCTGGTGGTGCCCGGCTGCTACAACGCGCTTTCGGCCCTGATCCTGGAGGAGGCGGGGTTCGAGGCGGTCTACATGTCAGGCTATGGCACCTCGCTCAGCCTGCTTGGCCTGCCGGATGCGGGGCTGGCGACGCTGACGGAAATGGCGCTGAATGCGAGGCTGATCGCTTCGGCGGTGCGCGTGCCGGTGATTGCCGATGGGGATACCGGCCATGGCAACGCGATCAACGTGGTCCGCTGCGTCGAGGAATTCATTCGCGCCGGTGTGGCCGGCATTCACCTGGAGGATCAGGTGGCGCCGAAGCGCTGCGGCCATGTGGCCGGGCGCGAGGTGATCGGCCGGGCCGAGGCCGTGGCGAAAATCCGCGCGGCGAGCGACACGCGAAAGGCACTGGACCCGAGCTTCCTGATCATCGCCCGCACCGATAGCCGCGGCGCCCATGGCGGATCGCTGGAAGAGGCAATCTGGCGGGCCAATGCCTTCCTCGATGCCGGCGCGGACCAGGCCTTCGTGGAGGGCCCGGCCAGCGAGGCGGAGGTGGAGCGCATCACGCGCGAGGTGAAGGGGCCGGTCTTCTACAACATGACCGGCATTTCGCCCCGCATGACGGCCGAGCGCATGGGGGAACTGGGCATCGCGACCTGTATCCTGCCCGGCGCGCTGCTGCGGCATTCCATCATGGCGATGGGGGACCTCGCCGCCGAGTTGCGGCGTGAAGGGCCGATGGCGGAAGCCCGGATGACCGAGCGGCTGTCCAATCACCGGCTTGGCAACCTGCACAAGTTTTCCGGCTTCGATCAGATCCGCCAATTGGAGGAAGCCTATCTTCCGCCCGAGGCGCAGGAGAAATATGAGGGAGGCCTCGGCCATCGGCCGGAGGTTCAGCCTGGCATGGCGCCGGACGCGAAGCGTGGATGAGGGGAGGGGCAGTGCGTGGCGCATGATCTGATCTGCCCACCCGAATCGCATTCGCGCGCCTTCGACCTGACCCGCCCGGCGCGCCACCTGGCGCCGCTGATCTTCGTCTCGGCCCATTCAGGGCGTGACTATTCCGAGGATTTCCTGGCTGCCGCCCGGCTGGACGCGACCGCGCTGCGCAAGAGCGAGGACGCCTTCGTGGACGAGCTTTTCGCCGCCACCCCGGCACTCGGCGCGCCACTCCTGGCCGCCCGCTTCCCGCGCGCCTGGTGCGACGCCAATCGCGAGCCTTGGGAGCTGGATCCCTCGATGTTCGACGAGCCATTGCCCGACTGGGTCAATAGCGCGAGCCCGCGCGTGGGGGCGGGCCTCGGCACCATCGCGCGGGTGGTGGCCAGCGGGGAGGCGATCTACCGCCGGCGCCTCTCCTTCCAGGAAGCGGAGCTGCGCGTGCGCCTCTCCTGGGAGCCGTTTCACGCGGCCCTCGCGGCCTTGGTGGCCGAAACGCGGGAGCGCTTCGGCACCTGCCTGCTGGTGGATTGCCATTCCATGCCCACCGCTGCCAGCCCGCCGGGCGAGCCGCCGGATTTCGTGCTGGGCGACGCGCATGGCTCGGCCTGCGCCCCCCGGGCGACGCGGGCGGTGGAGGCACTGCTCCAGGCCAGCGGCCGCAAGGTCCAGCGCAATGATCCCTATGCCGGCGGCTACATCACCCGCCATTACGGCCGCCCGCGCGAGAATATCCACGCGATCCAGATCGAGATCGCGCGTGGGCTCTACATGGATGAGCGGACCATCCAGCGCGCGCCGGCCTTCGCGGCCTTCCAGGAGGAGATGGCGGGGCTGGTCGAAAGCCTGCTCGGCCTTGGCTGGGATTCGCTGCTGCGGGGCGGCAAGTAATCCGCCATGCGCGATGACCGGCCCTTCGGCCTCGATCCGGACACGATCCAGGATGTGGGACGCGATGGCCGGCCGATGGAACGCGCCACACCGCCGCCCGAGTGGTTTTCGGCCCGGCACCGCCTGATCCTCGGGCTGTTTGCCCTGGGGGCGATCGTGGTGGGCGGCCTGGCAGGCGCCACGGTCGCGGCCTTCGCCTCGGGCGCGCGCGGCTGGGCGGCGATCCTGGCGTTGCTCACGCTGGCGGCCTCACCCTCGTTGGCGCTGGGCCCGCTGCAGGATTGGTGGCGGCACCGCCGGCGGTAAAGCCGGCGGCCAGGGGCTTCATTCGCGCTCGTAAAGCAGCCTGGCGCGGATGGTGTGAGGCAGGGCGCGCAGCTCCGCCAGGATGGCCTCACTGTCGCGCGTGGCGCCGGCATCCACGACGACATAGCCGATCTCGCCATCCGTCTGGAGGTATTGGCCGGCGATGTTCACGCCGCGCTTGGCGAAGACCTGGTTCACATTGCCCAGCACGCCCGGCGCATTGCGGTGCACATGCATGAAGCGCGTGCCGGTAGGCCGCGCCGGCAGCGCCACCTGCGGGAAGTTCACCGCTCCCTCGGTGCTGCCGGTATCCGAGTAATCAGCCAGCTTGCGGGCCACTTCCTCGCCGATGCGCGATTGCGCTTCCTCGGTGCTGCCGCCGATATGCGGCGTCAGGATCACGTTGGAGATGCCTTGCAGCGGCGAGATGAAGGGGTCTCCGTTGCGCTTGGGCTCCTCGGGGAAGACATCCAGCGCGGCACCCGCCAGATGGCCGGCGCGCAGCGCGGCGGCGAGGGCCGGCACATCTACCAGCGTGCCGCGGGCATTGTTGATCAGGAAGGCGCCCGGCTTCATCTTGGCGATCCGGTCGGCATCCAGCAGGTTCATCGTGGCCGGCGTCTCGGGCAGATGAATGGTCACGACGTCCGACCAATGGAGCAGCTCATCCAGCGTGGCGCAGCGGCTGGCATTGCCGTGCGGCAGCTTGGCCGCCGTGTCGAAATAGATGACGCGCATGCCAAAGGCCTCGGCCAGGACCGAGAGCTGGCTGCCGATATTGCCATAGCCCACGATGCCGAGCGTACGGCCGCGCACCTCACGATATCCGTCGGCCGACTTGTCCCATTGGCCGATATGCGCGGCGTTGGATTTCGGGAAAATGCCACGCAGCAGCATGACGATTTCGCCAAGTGTCAGCTCCGCGACGGAGCGCGTGTTGCTGAACGGCGCGTTGAACACCGGGATGCCGCGATGCCGCGCGGCATCGAGGTCCACCTGGTTGGTGCCGATGCAGAAGCAGCCGATGCTCATCAGCCGGTCGGCATGGCTCAGCACTTCATCGGTGATGGTGGTGCGGCTGCGGATGCCCAGCATGTGGACGCCGCGGATCGCCTCATGCAGCGCCGCACCCTCCAGCGCCTTTTTCTCGCGCCCGACATTGTTGTAGCCATCCTGGGCCAGCAGCTCGACCGCCGTGTCGGAGATATTCTCCAGCAGCAGGGCGCGGATGCGGTCCTTAGGCAGGGAAAGTTGGTCGCTCATGGGGTTACCACCGGTCTGGAAGGGCATGGTTCAGTTGTTCGCCAGATCCGTCAGGACCTGGGCCAGCACGCGGGCGCCAGCGGCGAGTTCGGAAGGCTCCGAGTATTCGGCAGGGTGATGTGAAACGCCACCCCGGCACGGCACGAAGATCATGCCGGTGGGGCACAGCGGATGCATGAACTGCGCATCATGGAAGGCGCCCGAGGGCAGGCGCAGGGCGCGCAGGCCCTGGGCGCGGGCGGCTGCCTCCACCGCATCGGGCACCAGCGGCGCGAATACCGTGGGGGCCGCGTGGAAGCGCTCGGTCACCTGGGCGGTGCAAAAGCGCAGCGCCGCCTGGATCACGCCCTCGATCGCATTGCCGCGCGGCTGCAGGGTGCTGTTGTCCGGATGCCGCAGGTCAATGGTGAAGCGGGCGGTCTGCGCCACCGAGTTGGAGCTGTTGGGCAGCACCTCGATGGAGGCGACGGTGAAGCGCAGCGTGTCCGTCGGGTCCTGCATCAGCACATTCAGGGCGTTGATGGCGCGGACCATGTCCTGCACGGCATCGCGGCGCAGGCTGACGGGTGTGGTGCCGGCGTGGTCGGACTTGCCAGTGATTTCCACCAGGAACCAGCGGCTGCCCTGGATGCCGGTGACGATGCCGATATCGGCATCCTGGGATTCCAGCGTAGGCCCCTGTTCGATATGCGCTTCGACATAGGCATAGGGTGCTGCGCCCTCGACCACGCCGAGGGGGCGGCGCTTCAAGTCGCCCTCGCTGGCCAGGTGCTCGGCCAGCGCCTCGCCGAAGGGGATGCCGTCCTTGTCCAGCACGGCGTCCCAGGTTTCGGGCGGGCGGTAGCCGGCATAGGCCATGCTGCCCATGCAGCCGGGGGCGTAGCGGCCGCCCTCCTCATTGGTCCAGGCGACGACCTCGATGGGGCGCCTGGTGGTGACGCCCGCCTCACGCAGCGCCTGCACGGCTTCGAGGCCGGCGATGACGCCCCAGATGCCATCGAAGCGCCCGCCGGCCGGCTGGCTGTCCATGTGGCTGCCGGTCAGCACGGGTGCCAGCGTCGGGTCGGTGCCTTCATGGCGCAGAAACAGGTTGCCCAGGCGATCCACGCTGACCGAGAGGCCAGCCGCCTCTGCCCAGGAGATCAGCAACCGGCGGGATTTGCGGTCATTTTGCGTCAGGCAGGCGCGGTTCACGCCCCAATGGCCGTCCGCATCGGTGAAGCCGCCCAGGGCCCCCATCTCCATCAGGCGCTGCCATTGGCGCGCCTCGCTGACGGCCGCGACGAGGTTGGGGGCGACGGTGGTGTCGGGCATGAAACGGGGCTCCTGCTCCAGGCGCCTTACGGCGGGCGGGCAGGGGGATCAAGGGCAGGGGGGTCAGGGCAGGTCTTCGCGCTGGCCATGGCGGCGCCGATGGGGCGGGGCGTTGGCTCCGGGAAAGCCTGGCAGCCAGGGGGGGCGGTCCCCCGGACCCCTCGTGAGCGCCGCTACGGCACCGGCGTCGCTTCTGGGTTCCAGCGGCCTCCCAGGCTTCGGTTGGGCGGATGTTAGAGGATAACGTCCGCGCCGCGGCCCGCCCCCTCTTGCGCGAAACGCCCCCTCTTGCGCGAAACGGTTGGCCGGCGTCACAAGCGCGCATCATGAGCCACGATATCTTTGCCCATCTGCGGGACCGCACCGTCACCGCCCTCCGCGCTCTTCTGCCCGAATTGCCCGAGGAGGCCTTTGCCCGCGTCACCATGGAGCCGCCGCGCGAGGCGAGCCATGGCGACATGGCAACCAATGCGGCGCTGGTGGTGGGCAAGCTGGCCAAGCTGGCGCCGCCCAAGCTGGCGGCCGATCTGGCCGCGGCGTTGAGTGCCCTGCCCGAGGTGGAAGCGGCCGCGCCCGCCGGGCCCGGCTTCGTCAATCTGCGCCTGCGCGAGGATTATCTGCGCGGCCAGTTGCCCATCATCCTGCGCGAGGGCGAGGCATTCGGACAGGGCGCCGAAAAGCCCGGCCGGGTGAATGTGGAGTATGTTTCGGCCAATCCGACGGGGCCGATGCATGTCGGCCATTGCCGCGGCGCCGTGGTGGGCGATGCGCTGGCGGCGCTGCTGGCCAAGGCCGGCCACCAGGTGACGCGTGAATATTATATCAATGATGCGGGTGCCCAGGTGCAGGCGCTGGGTTGGGCGGCCTATTGGCGGTATCTGGAGGCGCTGCCGGTGGCGGTGCACGGCCTCTGGGCCGAGGACGCCACCCCCGAGGGGCGCAAAGCGGCGGTTGAGGCGGCCTATGACACCACCCTGCAATATGGCGGTGAATATCTGGTCCCGGTCGGCCAGGCCTTGGCGGCCGAGCGCGGGACGACGCTGTTTCCCCCCGATCCCGGGAAGCTCGCCGAAGTGCGCCACTTCACCGTCGCCGCCATGATGGCCGAAATCCGCGAGGATCTCGCGGCGCTGGGCGTCGCGCATGATGTGTTCATCAGCGAGGCGCAGGTCGTTGCAGATGGCGTGCTGGAGCGTGCCGAAGCCCTGCTGGACAGCCAGGGCCTCATCTATGTCGGCACTCTGCCGCCGCCCAAGGGCAAGCTGCCCGAGGATTGGGAGGAGCGCGAGCAGACGCTGTTCCGCTCCGAGAGATTCGGCGACGACACCGACCGCCCGCTGCGCAAATCCGATGGCACCGGCACCTATTTCGCCAATGATATCGCCAATCACCTGCACAAGATCGAGCGCGGTTTCGACCAGCTCGTGCATGTCTGGGGTGCCGATCACGGCGGTTATGTGAAGCGCATGCAGGCGGCGGTGGCGGCGCTCAGCAACCGTTCCGTCTCGCTCGACGTGGTGCTGACGCAGATCGTCCATGTGGTGAAGAATGGCGCACCAGTGCGCATGTCCAAGCGCGCCGGCAGCTACATCACCCTGCGCGACCTGATCGAGGAAGTCGGCCGGGACGCCGTGCGCTTTACCATGCTGACCCGCAAATCCGATGCGCAGATGGAGTTCGACCTGGACCTGGTGGTTCAGCAATCGCGTGATAATCCAGTGTTTTATGTGCAATACGCCCATGCACGCTGCCGCTCGGTGCTGCGCGGCGCGGGGGACCCTTCCCTGGAGAGCCTCGCGGCCGCCCCGCTCGATAGCCTGACCGATCCGGCCGAGCTTGGCCTGATCCGCCGGCTGGCCGCCTGGCCGCGTGTGGTGGACGCCGCCGCCGCCGCGCGGGAACCGCATCGGGTGGCGTTCTTTTTGAATGACTTGGCCAGCGACTTTCATCTACTATGGAATAAGGGCAAGGAAGACACGACCTTGCGCTTCATCCAGGCGGACCAGCCCGCGGCCACACAGGCCAGGCTCGCCTTGGTGGCCGCGACAGCGGCGGTTGTCAGGTCCGGATTGCGCGTGATGGGGGTCACGCCGGTCGAGGAGATGAGATGAGCGATGTGATGCAGCCCTCGTGGCGGGTTCGCCCGCCAGAGAGGGAGTCGTCGGGATGGGGGATCCCGCCGAAATTCTGGATGATCGGCGCCGGGCTGGGGGGCTCTGTCCTGCTGGCGGGCGGCATCATCTGGGGAATTTCGATGATGGGGCCGCGTGGCGTGCCCCTGATCGAGACGGATGGGCGGCCCTTCAAGGTCCGGCCGGACACACCCGGCGGCACCGTGGTGCCCAACCAGCAGGAATTGATCTTCGAGCGCGGCAACAACCGCCAGGATCGCCCGGCCGAAGCGCGGCTTGGGCCGCCGCCCGAGGCGCCGCGCCCCGATGCATGGCGCGCCCAGGTGCCGCCGCAAACGCCGCCGGCACCCGCCGCAGCGGCAGGCGTACCCGCCGCTGCCCCGCCAGCGACACCGGCCCGGCCCGCCGCCGCACCGCCGCCCGCGCAGCAGGCCGCGCGCCCGGCCCCCGCCACTGGTGGGCGCTTCATGGTGCAATTCGCCGCGACCCGCAGCGAGGAAGGTGCCCGCGCCGATTGGGAGCGGCTGCAGCGCCGCGCGCCCGAACTCGCCGGCCGCCAGCCCATCATCACCAGGCTGGAGCGGGATGGGCAGCCCACACTCTGGCGCCTGCGCGCCGGGGGCTTCGCCGATGCCGCCGCGGCGCGCGCTTTTTGCGAGCAGCTCCGCGCGCGGGACATCGCCTGCATCCCGGCAGGCGGTTGAGATGAAGGCCGCCATCATCGGGGTTGCCGGCCTGCGCCTGACGGTGGAGGAGGCAGCCCTACTGCGCCGCCACAAGCCGCTCGGCGTGATCCTTTTTGCCCGCAACATCGCCGATCCGGCGCAGCTGCGGGCGCTGACCCACGAAATCCGCGAGGCGCTGGGCCATGCGGCGCCCATCCTGGTGGATCAGGAAGGCGGCCGCGTCGCGCGGCTGCGCCCTCCGCATTGGCGCGCCCATCCGCCGGCCGCGAGCTTCGAGAACGGCCCGGCCAGCGCGGCGCAGGCCGCGGCGGCGGCCATCGGCGCCGAATGCCGGGCCGTGGGCCTCGATGTGGTCTGTGCCCCCGTGCTGGATCTGCGCCTGCCCGAGATGCACAAGGTGATCGGCGACCGCGCCTTCTCGGCCGAGCCGGCCGAGGTGACGCGGCTGGGCGGCGCCTGGATCGCCGGATTGCGCCAGGCGGGCGTGCAGCCCGTGATCAAGCATATCCCCGGCCATGGACGCGCCACGCTGGACAGCCATGAGGCGCTGCCGGTCGTCACCGCCAGCCGCGGCGAGCTCTCGGCTGATCTGGAGCCCTTCCGCGCCCTCTCCAGTGGCGATCTCTGGGGGATGACGGCGCATATCCTCTACACCGCGCTGGATGAAAGCCTCTGTGCGACGCTTTCGCCCGGTGTGATCTCGGGCGTGATCCGCGGCGAGATCGGCTTTGAGGGTTTTCTGCTGTCCGATGATCTCGGCATGAAGGCGCTGGCTGGCACGCTGCCGGAGCTGACGCAGGCCGCACTTGGCGCGGGCTGCGATGCGGTGCTGCATTGCTCTGGCGTCTTCACCGAAAGCCTGGCGGTGCTGGAAGCCTGCCCTGGCCTGAGCGAGAGCGCGCTGGCCCGCTATGCCGCCTCGCGCAGCCAAAAGAAGGCCGCGTGAGGAACCCTTCTTGAGGTTGGGGCTGCCATGATGGCCATGCTCCCGGAACTGGCGGTGGCGGTGCTGGCCAGCATCATCGCCATCACCCTGCATGAGGCGGCGCATGGTTATGCGGCGCTCTGGCTGGGCGACCCCACGGCCAAGCTGATGGGGCGGCTTTCGCTCAATCCGCTGCGCCATGTGGACCCGGTGGGAACCATCCTGGTACCGGGCATCCTGCTGGTCTCGCAATTGCTGGCCACAGGCCGGGTGGATGTGATGTTCGGCTGGGCCAAGCCGGTGCCGGTGGACCTGCGGAACCTGCGCAACCCCCGCACGGGCATGATGTGGGTGGCCATCGCCGGCCCGGCCATGAATTTCGCCCTGGCCTTCATCGCCGCCTTGCTGATTCACCCGGCCGGGCTGCTGGACGGGTTGCTCTCGGCCGACTCGATGGCGCTGGTCTATCGCTTTCTGGGTCTGTCCATTCTCGCAAATTTGGTGCTTGGCCTGTTCAACCTGATTCCCATTCCGCCGCTGGATGGCGGCCGCATCGCGGTGGGGTTGCTGCCCTTCCGGGCGGCCATGGCCTATGCGCGGCTGGAGCCGGCGGGACTTTTCATCGTGCTTGGCGTGCTGTTCCTGCTGCCGGCCTTGATTCCGGCCTTCCAGCCGATGGAGCTGTTCATCCGCGAAGTGGTTCGCCCGGCCTTTGACCTGGTGATCCGCGCTGCCGGGCACCGCATGCCATGAGCGGGGCGCAGGAATCCCTGCTGCTCGACCTGGAAGGCTTCCAGGGTCCGCTCGACGTGCTGCTGGAACTGGCGCGCGCGCAGAAGGTGGATATCCGCCAGATTTCGATCGTGGCGCTGGTGGATCAATTCCTCGCCATCGTCGAGGGGGCGCGCCGCGTGCGCCTGGAACTCGCCGCCGATTGGTTGGTGATGGCCGCCTGGCTCGCCTGGCTGAAATCCCGCCTGCTGCTGCCCGAGGAGGAGCGCGGCGCGGATGAGGAGGACCCGATCCTCGCCGCCCATCGCCTGACCGAGCGCCTGGCCGAACTGGACCGCATGCGCGCTGCGGCCGCATGGCTCGGCGGGCGGGCGCAGTTGGGGCGCGAGGTGTTTGCCCGTGGCGCCCCGGAATCGCTGCGCGTCGAGGATCGCTCGGGCCTGGTGGCGGATCTGACCACCTTGCTGCGCGCCTATGCCACCGCGCGCCGGCGGGGGGCAGCGGACCGCCCTTTCACGCCCAAGCCCCGCAAGCTCTGGTCCGTGGCCGAGGCGCTGGCCCGGCTGCAATGGTTGATCGGCAGCACGCCCGGCTGGAATACGCTGGCGAGCTTCCTGCCCGAGGGGATGCTCTCCGCCCTGGACCGCCGCGCGGCGGTGGCCAGCACCCTGATCGCTGCTCTGGAGGCTGCCCGGGGGGGTGGCATCGAACTGCGCCAGGAGGAGGCCTTCGGGCCGATTCTGCTGCGCCGCAATGAGGGGGAACTCTACCATGTCGCCTGATAACGATGTTGATTTCCAGCATGGCCTGCGCATCGCCGAGGCGCTGATCTTTGCCTCCGAACGCCCGGTACCGGCCGCGCGCATCCAGCTGGCCCTGCCGCCGGGGATCGAGGCGCAGACTGTCTTGACCGCGCTGGCCGCGCGCAGCGCCGGACGCGCGGTGGAGTTGGTGGAGGTGGGCGGCGGCTTTGCCTTCCGCACCGCGCTCGACCTCGCCCCCGCCATCACGCGCATCGTCGAAGTTCCGCGCCGCCTGCCGCGCGCGGCGATGGAGGCGCTGTCCATCATCGCTTACCACCAACCGGTCACGCGGGCGGAAATCGAGGAAATTCGCGGCGCGGCCCTGGCGCAGACCAGCCTGGACGCGCTGCTCGATGCCGGGCTGGTGGCACCGCGCGGGCGCAAGGAAGCGCCGGGCCGGCCGACACTCTGGGGCACGACGGCGCGCTTCCTCGATCAATTCGGGCTGAAGTCGTTGAACGAAATGCCGCGCCGGGAAGAACTCGTCTCGCATGACCTTGCGGTGATGGAATTGGCGCCCCCGCCGACCGGCGCGCCGCCGCTCATCGCCGAAGGGCAGCACGCCGCCTGATCGGGCGCCCGCGACCTTGGGATGGCGGGCACCGCGCCGGAATGACAAGCCTATTGTTCCTGCGAAGGCGCCGTCTTACCGTCATGGCATAAGATTCGTAGGGCGCTGGAACGGCGCCGGCCAGAGACGCGGGGAGATCGCAGGATGCGGCACATCAGATCATGGATTGGTGGGGGCGCCTTGCTCGCCCTTGCTGCCGGGCCGGGATTGGCGCAGGCACCCGCGACAGTGCCGTCGCCTTTGCCAGCCCTGACAACGGGCGTCCTCGCCGCACTTTGCGGTGCCACGGGGACGGATGCGGAATCCACGACGGCGGCCGGCTATTGCCGAGGCTTCATTGTCGGCGTCGGCCAATACCATGTCGAGATTTCGCGTGCCGGCGGCATTCGCCCGGCCTTCTGCCTGCCATCGCCTACGCCCACGATGGAATTCGTGCAGGCCTCCTTCGTGACCTGGGTGAACGGCAATCCCCAATATGCGGGTGACAGGGCCGTGGACGGGCTCATGCGCTGGGCTTCCACCACCTATCCCTGCGCGGCGCCGCGCCGCCCCGGGCAGAACTGACGTGAGAGGGAACGCCATGAAGCTCCGTATTCTCGTCCCCGCCGCGCTCCTGCTCGGCCTTGCCGGCTGTGACGATGCCGGCCGCATGACGCCGACGACGCAGCGCGTCGGTGGTGGCGCCGCGGTCGGGGCGCTCACCGGCCTCGCGATCGGGTCCATCTCCGGCAATGCCGGCACTGGCGCGCTGATCGGCGCCGCGGCGGGTGGTGCGGGCGGTTTCGCCTGGGACCAGCACCAGCGCTCGCGCCAGCGCTCCTTTGACCAGGGTGTTGCCGCCGGGCGCTCATCGCGCTGATGCGGCCGCGGCCGGAGCAGCCGGAGCGCCGCCCGGCGCTCTGGGCGTTGGCGGCGGCACTGGCCATGGCCGGCGCCGCACCTGCAGCCCAGGCCCAGGGCAATGACGCCGCCACCGTTCTGGAGCTGCGGCGCCAGATGGAGGAAATGCGCCGGCGGATGGAACAGCTGGAGGCCCTGGTGGCCCGCCAGCCGCGCCCCGCAGCACCCCCACGTGCCACGGCGCAGCGCGCCGCGCCCCAACCCCCCACACCCCAGGCCGATGTCCAGGCCGCGCAAGCCGCCGCGCGCGAAGCACGTTCGGCGGCCGACGAAGCCCAGGCCATCCAGCGCAACCTCGCCCGGGCCACACTGCCGGCCGCCGGAACTTCGGCGCCGCTGGAGCGTGACGTGCCCGGGCTCCAGCCGCCCGAGCCCATGGGCGACCAGACCGCGACCGGCGATGCGCTGCGCGCCGATCTGCCCGGGATCGCCTTCCGCGTGCCGGGCACAGAAACCCAGGTGCGCCTCTATGGCTGGGCCAAGCTCTCTGCCTGGACCGATGCGAATGGCCGCAACCAGACGGATGCGCCGCTGCCCGGTGGCATCCCGCTGACCGCCTCCGCCGCGGACCGCCAGGGTGGCGATTTCGGCATGACGGCGCGGTTCAGCCGCTTTGGCGTGGACACCCGCACCCTGACCGCCTGGGGCACGCTGGAAACCCGCCTGGAGGGTGATTTCGGCGGCGGTTCGGCCACCTCCGGCAATGCCGTTTTCCGCCTGCGGCAGGCCTGGGGGGAATTGGGCGATGAGCGGCTGCGAGTGCTGGTGGGCCAGGCGAACAGCCTGTGGAATGAGGGCCTCTACGAGACGCTGATCGACGCCACCAACCTCAACCAGTCTTTCATCCGCCAGGCGCAGCTGCGGGTCACGGCGCGGCTGGCGACGGGCCTCACCGGCCAGGTCTCCATCGAGGCGCCGGATACCGCCTATACCTCCAGCGCGGGGGTCTTCACGCCGGATAGCCGGCTGGATGGCGGCGCCAGCCCGGCCTTCAACGCCATGCCTGATTTTCACGCCCGCCTGACCTATCGCAAGGATGGGCTGGAACTCGGCGCGCGGGGCATGATCCGGCAATTGCAGATCCGCCCCGCCGGCACGGCCGCGGAATTCCCGCTGAGCGGTTCACGGACCGCGACGGGGATCGGCGCCGCCGGCCATGTCCGCTTCCCGATGCGCTGGCTTTCGGAATGGTTCGGCGCGGATGAGCTGCTGGCCATGGCCTATGTCGGGGAGGGGATTGGCCGCTATCTGCCGGGCAGCACCAACGGGCTGGATGCGCTCTCCAATATCGGCATGGCGGGGGTCCAGGGGCGCGTCAGCCTGGACCCGGTCCCGGCCTGGGGCGTGACCGCCGGATATCGCCGCTTCTGGACGCCGCAGTTCCGCAGCAATCTGAGTTACTCCTACGCGCGCCAGGATTTCGCGGATTACGCGCAAGGTTTCACCCCCGGCTCGGCCAGCGCCACCGGCCTCAATCGCGAGGTGCAGCAGGTGTTCGCCAATATCATCTGGAGCCCCTTCGGCCAGGTGCGCAACGGCGTCTTCGGCTCAGGCTGGCTCGATGTCGGGTTGGAATATCTCTATACCCGCCGGGATATTTCGGGCGGGGCGGCGGCGGCGGGGCCAGGCCAGGTCGGCCATGGCATCGCCAACCGCTTCCTCTTCGCCACGATCGCACGGTTCTGATCACAGGGTTTCACGCCATCGTCACGCACGAATGCTGATTTCGGCTGGCGGGCCGGGGAGGATACTCCCTAAATGCCGGGTCGGGAGGGAGGATCAGCGCTTGGCGATGCATTGGGCTTCACGCTGCCGGCGGGCTTGCAGCCGTATGGTCCAGCTCTGGCTGCTTTTGCTCCCGCTGTCTGGCTGCGCCAGCTACATCCGGCTTGCCGCGCCGCCCGGGGCCACGGCCGAGGCCATACCCGTCCTCGGCATCCCGAATGCCCGCTTCTGGCTCGATGCATCGCCCGATGGGCTGATCCGGGAAGGCAGCCTGATGGCGCAGCGCGAGGCGGCCGCGGGCCCGCTCGGGCCGCAGAATTTCCTGGCGCTCTCGGGCGGCGGCGACAATGGCGCCTTCGGGGCCGGGATGATGCTGGGCTGGACGGCGGCCGGAACACGGCCGCGCTTCAACGTCGTCACCGGCATTTCGGCTGGCGCGCTGATTGCACCCTTTGCCTTCCTGGGCCCCGCCTATGACGAGCAACTGCGGGAGGTCTTCACCGGGCAGCAGGCGCGCGACATCCTGTTGCTGCCACGCCAGGCCTTCGCGGTCTTCGCGCTGTTCTTCGGCGAGGCGCTGGCCGATACCTCGCCGCTCAACCGCCTGATCGCCCGCCACGCCAATGAAGCGATGCTGGCGGATATCGCGGCCGAATACGCCAAGGGACGCCTGTTGCTGATCGGCACCACCAACCTCGATCTGCAACGCCCCGTGGTCTGGAATATCGGTGCCATCGCGGCGAGTGGGCATCCGGAGGCGCTCGGGCTGTTTCGCCGCATCCTGCTGGCCTCGGCCTCCATTCCCGGCGCATTCCCGCCCGTCCTGGTGGAGGTGCAGCATGAGGGGCGCGTCTTCCAGGAAATGCATGTGGATGGCGGCGCGGCCATGCAGGTGTTCCTCTATCCGCCCTCGCTCAATCTGGGCGATGCGGCGCGCGGCCGTGGCATCACGCGGCAGCGGACCGCCTATGTCATTCGCAACGGGCGGGTGGATGTGGAGGCGGGGAGCACCACGCGCGGCATTTTCAGCATCACCCGCCGCGCCGCTAATACGCTGCTGCATTTCGGCGGCATCGGCGATATCAGCCGGATCTACCTCACCACGCAGCGCGATGGCGTTGCCTTCCGCGTCGCCTATATCGGCCGCGAATTCCAGCACCCGCGCAATGAACCCTTCGATCCGGCCTTCATGCAGGCCTTGTTCGACTATGGGTTTGAGCGCGGGCGGCTGGGCGATGCCTGGCAAACCCAGCCCTCGGCCGTGGGCACCTTCGCCGCACCCGCCGTTCCATGAGGCGGCCCCGCTCTTTCGTGAAGCGGCCCCGCTCTTCCGTGAAGCGGCATGGGACGGTTGAACAACCGCCGGGACGCCGGGCGCATCCGGTGCTGGCGTGGCGCCGGTAATCTCGTTCAAACTGTGCCAGCATAAAGATCGGCCTTGGAGGCAACATGACCCAGCTCGACTCTGTCCTCGCGAATATTGACGCCAATCTGGATGCCGCGCTGGAGCGGCTTTTCGCCGTGATCCGCATCAAATCCATCTCGACGGACCCGGCCTACAAGGCGGAGTGCCTGGCCAATGCCGAATGGCATGTGGCGGATCTGAAGAGCATTGGCTTCGAGGCTGCTGTCCGCCCCACGCCGGGCCACCCCATGGTGGTGGCGCATGATCGCTCGGCCCCTGGCAAATCCGCTCTGTTCTACGGCCATTACGACGTGCAGCCGGTGGACCCGCTGGAGCTCTGGGACCGCGACCCCTTCGAGCCCACGATCCAGACCATGGCCGATGGCACCAAGGTCATCACCGGGCGCGGCTCGGCCGATGACAAGGGCCAGCTGATGACCTTCATCGAGGCCTGCCGCGCCTGGAAGGCCGTCACTGGCAAGCTGCCCATCCCCATCTCCATCCTGCTGGAGGGCGAGGAGGAATCGGGCGGCGTGAACCTGCCGGGCTTCCTCGACGCCAATGCCGATGAACTGCGCGCGGATATCGGCCTGATCTGTGACACCAACATGTGGGACCCACAGACGCCCGCCATCACAACCATGCTGCGCGGCCTCTGCGGCGAGGAGGTGATCATCCACGCGGCGGATCGCGATCTCCATTCGGGCTTCTACGGTTCGGCCGCCGCCAATCCGAACCGCGTCCTGGCCCGTATCCTGGCCGATCTGCATGACGAGAATGGCCGCGTGACGCTGGATGGCTTCTATGATGGCGTGCCTGAACTGCCCAACGCGCTGCGCGCGCAATGGGACACGCTGGGCTTCACGGCCGAGGCCTTCCTGGGTGCCGTCGGCCTCTCCGTCCCCGCCGGCGAGAGGGGCCGCACCGCCTTGGAAATGACCTGGTCCCGCCCCACCGCCGAGATCAACGGCATGGGCGGCGGCTATCAGGGCGAGGGCTTCAAGACGGTGATCCCGGCGATGGCCTCCGCCAAAGTGTCTTTCCGGCTGGTGTTTGACCAGGATCCGCACAAGGTCCGCGCCGCCTTCCGCGCCCATGTCGCCGCCCGGCTGCCGGCTGATTGCCGCGCCGAATTCATCGAGCATGGCTCGGGCCAGGCGATCCGCTTCCCGACCGACGATCCCGCTTTCATGAAGGCGCGCGATGCGCTGAGTCAGGAATGGCCGAAGCCCGCCGTCTTCATCGGCGGCGGCGGCTCGATCCCCGTCACGCACCAGCTGAAGCAGTCGCTGGGGATGGATGTGATCCTGGCGGGCTTCGGGCTGGAGGATGACCGGATCCACAGCCCGAACGAGAAGTACAATCTGGTCAGCTTCCAGAAGGGCATCCACTCCTGGGCGCGGATTCTGGACGCGCTCTCCCGCTAGACTCCCCCCAAGGCCCAGGAAGGACCACTGCCGATGAGCGAAGCGACCGCCCCCAAGAGCCGGATGCAGAAGATGCTCGACACGGTCGAGCGCGTCGGCAATCAGGTGCCGCATCCGGTGATGATCTTCGTCTATCTGATCGGCATCATCATCGTGCTCTCGACGCTGCTTTCCGTGTTCGGCGCGGAAGTCAGCTACCAGGCCTACAATCCCGCCACGGGGGATATCGAGCCCGCGACCACCGTCGCGCGCAGCCTTCTGACCATCGAGGGCATCCGCTTCATGTACACCGGCGTGGTTGGCAACTTCATGAGCTTCACCGCGGTTGGCGTCATCATCATCGCGATGGTGGGCGTGGGAGTGGCCGAGGAAGCGGGGCTGGTGAAGGTGCTGATCCGCAAGCTGGTCATCATCTCGCCGCGCTGGGCGCTGACCTGGATCCTGACCTTTGTCGGCATCCTTTCCTCCGTTGCGGCGGATGCGGGGTATCTCGTGCTGATTCCGCTGGCGGCGGCGGCCTTCGTCTCGGTCGGGCGGCATCCGCTGGCCGGGCTCGCGGTGGGCTTCGCCTCGGTGGCGGCGGCCTTCCTGGTGAATATCCTGATCGTGCCGGTGGATGGCATCCTGACCGAGATCACCAATGACGCGATCCGCCTGGTGAACCCGGCGCAATCCATTGATCTGGCCGCGAATGTCTGGTTCTCGATCGGCTCGGTGGTGCTGCTCACCGTGCTCATCGTGGTGATCACCGAGCGTGTGATCGAGCCGCGTCTGGGCAAATACACCGGCGACTACACGGTGCCCGGCGAGAATGTGCTGACCGAGGCGGAGTATCGCGGGCTGCGCTATGCCGGCTACGGGCTGCTCGGCGTGCTCGGCTTCATCGCCCTCCTGCTGCTGCCGCCGGGTGCCCCCCTGCGCAACCCGGAGACGGGGGCGATGATCCAGGGCTCGCCCTTCATGAACAGCCTGATCGTCACCATCGCGCTGATCTTTGGCGTCGTCGGCGCCGCCTATGGGCGGGGGGCGGGCACCATGAAGGGCTCGGCGGACATCATCGCGGCCATGCAGAAATCCATCAGCGGGCTGGGCGGCCTGATCTTGCTGCTGCTGGTGATCAGCCAGTTCATCGCCTTCTTCAACTACACCAACATGGCCACACTCGCCGCTGTCTCGGCCGCCAAGATCCTGGCCTGGCTGAATCTGCCCTCCATTGCGCTGATCATCGGCTTCGTCATCGCGGTGATGGGCATTGACCTCATCATCACCGCCGCCATCGCCAAATGGGCGATCTTCGCGCCGGTCTTCGTGCCGCTGCTGATGCAGCTGGGCGTGGAGCCGGAGGTGGTGCTGGCCGCCTATCGGGTGGGCGACAGCCCGCTCAACGCCATCACCCCGCTCAACGCCTATTTCGCGATGATCGTCACCTTCGCGATCAAGTACCAGAAGGATGCCGGCATCGGCACGGTCATCGCGCTGATGCTCCCCTATGTGATCTGGATCTCGCTGATCTGGACCGCCTTCCTCGCTGGCTGGTATCTGCTCGGGATTCCTTGGGGATTGTGATGCCCCCAGACAGTGACGTGTGATGTCGGACATCGCCATCACCTTCGCCATCATCGGTGGCATGGTCGTGCTGTTCGTCTCGAACCGCGTGCCGGTGGCAGTCGTCGCACTTTGCGCCGCCCTGCTGCTGTACGCGACGGGGATCCTTGAGCTTTCCGAGGCCCTGGCCGGCTTCGGCGATACCACCATCCTCTTCATCGCCTCGCTTTTCGTGGTCAGCGCCAGCCTGGAAGCGAGCGGCGTGACCGCCTGGGCCGGCCAGGTGCTGGTGCGCCGGGCAGGCAACAGCCGCGAGCGCCTGCTGCTGCTGACCATGCTGCTCGCGGCCGGCCTCACGGCCATGATCGGATCGAGCGGCGCGGCCGCGGCCCTGCTGCCCGTGCTGGTGCTGGCGGCGGTGCGGCTTGGGCAGCCGGCAGCGCAGCTCATGATGCCGCTTGCCTTCGCTTCCTATTCCGGCTCCATGCTGGTGCTGACCGGCAGCCTGGTGAATGTGCTGATCTCGGATGCGGCGGTCGAGCAGGGCATGCCGCCCTTTGCCTTCTTCGAGATGACGTTGATCGGCGTGGCGCTGCTGATGGGCCATGTGGCCATCGTGCTGCTCTTCGGCGCGAAGCTGCTGCCCAGCCGCAGCAGCCGCGGCATGCCCGAGGATCTCAGCCGCCACTCCGGCAAGCTGAGCGAGCAATACGGCCTGTTCGAGGATCTCTACCAACTGGAGGTCACGGCCGCCTCGCCCTTCATCGGCATCCCGCGGGCTGTCCTGGAAGTGCGGCTGGAAGGCCAGAATCATCCTGGCCTCAGCCTCATCGCCATTCGTGGGCCGGACCGTTCGGGGGCGGCGCGGCATCGTCCCCTGGCGGTGGGCGACACGCTCATCATGCGCGGCGAGACCGATGTGGTGGAAGCGTTCATGGCCGAGAACCGGCTGGTCCAGGTCAAGACCGAGCGGCCCAGCCTGCAGACCGCGCTGTTCAATCAGAACTATGGCTTCATCGAGGTCGTGCTGCCGCCGCGCTCCGGCCTGATCGGGGAGGCCGTCTTCCCCGGCATGATCACCGAAAGCGGGGACCTCATCATCCTGGGCATCCAGCGCCGGGGCGAGAGGCTTGGCCCGGGCCAGGTGGTGCTGGCGGCAGGCGATACGCTGCTGCTGCAAGGCGCCTGGGAATCCCTGGAGGAGCAATCGCGCGACCCCGACGTGCTGGTGGTGACCGCCCCCTCAGCGCTGCGTGGCCAGGGCATCCCGCTGGGCACCGGCTCGCGCCGTGCCATCGCGATCCTGCTGCTGATGGTGGGGCTGCTGGCCAGCGGCGCGGTGCCCAGCGTGGTGGCGGCGCTGCTCGCCGCCTGTTCGGTGATCCTGCTCGGCGTGCTCAAGGTGGAGCGCGCCTACCGGGCGATCAACTGGAACATCCTGATCATGATCGCCTCCCTGATCCCGCTCTCCATCGCGATGTACAAGACCGGAGCGGCCTATCTCATCGCCGATACGCTGGTCGCCATGGTGGGCAATGCCAGCCCCTATGCGCTGCTTGCCGGGCTGTTTCTGCTGACGGCCGGGCTTGGCCAGTTGATCAGCAGCACGGCGACGGCGCTGATCATCATTCCCGTCGCCATCGCCTCGGCGGCGGCGATCCAGGTCTCGCCACGCACGGCGCTGGTGACGGTGGCCGTCGCGGCGGCGGCCTCCTTCCTCACGCCCATCGCCTCCTCGGCCAGCCTCATGGTGCAGGGGCCGGGGGGCTATCGCTTCGGCGATTACTGGCGGCTGGGCCTGCCCCTGATCGGCTGGTCCTTCCTGGTCGCGGTGTTTCTCGTGCCCCTCCTCTGGCCCTTCGGACGCCCTGCATGAACACCGAGCTTCTTCTGGTCCTGCTGCTGCTGGGGGCCGCGATCGTCATGTTCGTCGCCAACCGGCCCCGCATGGATGCCGTGGCGCTGCTGATGATCGTCCTGATGCCCTTCACCGGCGTCATCACGATCAACGAGGCCCTGGCCGGGTTTTCCGACCCCACCATCATCCTCATCGCCGGGCTTTTCGTCATCGGCGAGGGCCTGGTGCGGACGGGCGTGGCGCGCCGCCTGGGCGATTGGCTCTACGCCACGGCCGGTGACAGCGAGACGCGGCTGCTGATGCTGCTGATGGTCAGCGTGGCCGGGCTTGGTGCCTTCATGAGCAGCACCGCGGTGGTGGCCATCTTCATCCCCGTCGTGCTGCGCATCTGCCAGAATAATGGCACGGCGCCGAGCCAGCTGATGATGCCGCTGAGTGTGGCGGCGCTGACGTCGGGCATGCTGACGCTGGTGGCCACGGCGCCCAACCTCGTGGTGAATGCCGAACTGATCCGCCAGGGCAGCGCGGGCTTCGGCTTCTTCAGCTTCACCCCCTTTGGCCTGGCTTTCCTGCTGCTTGGCCTTGGCTACATGCTCTTTGCGCGGCGGCTCCTGCCAAAGGGAGATGCATCGGCGGCAGGTGAGCGCCGCCAGCCCAATCTGAAGGATTGGGTGGAGCAATATGGCCTCGCCGGGCGCGCCTACCGCGTTCAGGTGCTGCTGGGTTCGCCGCTCATCGGCAAGCGGGTGGAGGAGGTGCATGCGCGCAGCCTCGGCGTGAACCTGCTGGCCATTGAATTGCCCGGCCGCTTCGGCGCGGAAGTGATCCGCCCCAATCCGCGCACGCAGCTGGCCGCTGGGCAAATTCTGCTGCTCGATGTCCTGCATCTGGGCGTTGAGCTGGAAAACCTCCAGCGGGAGTACCGGCTGGAGCGGCTGCCGCTCGGCGATGGCGGCTATTTCACCGATCGCTCGCAGGAAATCGGCATGGTGGAGGTGATTGTGCCAGCCGATTCGGCGCTGATCGGCCAGAGCGTGTTGCAGGCCCGCATCCGCAGCGAAATGGGCCTCACCGTGCTGGGCCTGCGGCGTGGCCGCAAGGTGATGGGCCAGGGCCTGCTGGATGAAGTGCTGCGGGTTGGCGATACGCTGCTGCTGACCGGCTTCTGGTCCGATATCCGCAAGCTTCAGGGCGAATTCGCGGACCTCGTCGTGCTCAATCTTCCGGTGGAGCTGAAGGAGGTTCTGCCGGCCGCCAATCTCGCTCCCCAGGCGGTGGCCGTGCTGGCCCTGACCGTGGGCATGATGGTGAGTGGCATTGTCCCGAATGCCCATGCCGTGCTGATCGGCTGCTTGCTGATGGGGCTGCTGCGCTGCGTGGATTTCAACAGCGCCTATGCCTCCATCAGCTGGAAGAGCCTGGTGCTCATCGTCGGCATGCTGCCCTTCTCGCTCGCGCTGCAACGCACGGGCGGCGTGGATCTGGCGGCCGATGCGGTGACGGCGCTGGCCGGGCAGGCCGCGCCGCACGTCATTCTGGGCCTGCTCTTCGTCATCACCTCCATGCTGGGGCTGTTCATCTCCAATACGGCGACGGCGGTGCTGATGGCGCCGGTCGCCATCGCCGTGGCGAAGGATCTTGGCGCTTCGCCCTATCCCTTTGCCATGACCATCGCCATCGCCGCCTCGGCAGCCTTCATGACGCCGATTTCCTCGCCGGTGAATACGCTGGTGGTCGGGCCGGGCGGCTATGGCTTTGGTGATTTCGTCAAGGTCGGCGTGCCCTTCACGCTGATCGTGATGGCGGCAACCCTGGTGCTTGTGCCATGGCTGCTGCCGCTGTGACCCCCCTCCAAGGAGACCGCGCGCCATGAGCGACATCTGGATCATCGCCGCGATCATCTCCGTGACGATCGTGCTCTTCGTCTGGAACCGGCTGCCGGTGGTGCTGGTGGCCATGGGCACGGGGCTCTCGCTTTGGGCGACGGGCGTGCTGACCCTGAACGAGGCGCTGGCCGGCTATGGCGATCCGGCGGTGCTGTTCATCGCCTCGCTGTTCCTGGTGAGCGCCGCGCTGGAGCGCACGGGTGTCACCGCCTGGGCCGGGCAGCAGCTCATCGCCCGGGCGGGGGCGGAGAGCCGCGCGCGCCTGCTCGCACTCACCTCCCTTCTCGTTGCCTTCCTGACCGCGCTGATCAGCGTGAATGGCGCGGTCGCGGCCCTGCTCCCGGTGGTGGTCGTGATGGCGGTGCGGCTGAAGCGCGCCCCTTCCCAGCTCCTGATGCCGCTGGTGTTTTCGGCGCATGCGGGTTCCCTGCTGGCGCTGACGGGCACGCCGGTGAACGTCCTTGTCTCCAATGCCGCGCTGGAAGCGGGGCTCGGCCGCTTCGGGTTTTTCGAGTTCACGCTGGTCGGCGTGCCGCTGCTTCTGGGCACCATGGCGATCATCATCCTGTTCGGCCAATTCCTGCTGCCGACGCGCGGCGGCCCCTCCATGCCGGCGGATTTCAGCCAGCACGCGCGCACGCTGGTCGAGCAATACGGCCTGACGGCGGATACCTTCCGCCTGCGGATCCGCCGCACTTCCCCCTATGCGGGGGAGCGGGCCGAGGCCGTGGACCTCTCGGCCTATCCGGGCCTTCGCCTCATGGCGCTGCAGCAGGGCGAGACTGGCGCCCCCCTGCAACGCGCCGTGCTGCTGGAGGGCGATCACATGCTGCTGCGGGGTGATGCCGATGCGGCCGCGCGCCTGGCAGCGGACATGCATCTCGCCTTCCGCCAGGAAGATGCCGCGGGCGACGTGGAGGAGACGCTGTTCAACCGGCAATCCGGCCTGGCCGAGGTGATGATCCCGCCGCGCTCCGCGATGATCGGCCTGCGCGCCTTCCCGGGCATGATCACCCAGAGCGGCGACCTGATCGTCATCGCGGTGCAGCGCGGGGGCAGCGATACCGGCCCACAGGAAACCATCCTGGAGGCGGGCGATACCCTGCTGTTGCAGGGCACCTGGAAGGCACTGGATCTCCACCTGACGGACCCCGAGGTGCTGGTCGTGAATTCGCCCGAGGTGGTGCGCCGCCAGGCGGTGCCACTCGGCCAGGGGGCAAAGCAGGCGCTGATCATCCTGGGTGCCATGGTGTTCCTGCTGGCGACGGGCCTGGTGCCCGCCGCCGTGGCCGGGCTGCTCGCCGGCTTCGCGCTGATCCTCAGCGGCGTGCTCACGGTGGAGCAATCCTATCGCGCGGTGGATTGGACGACGGTCATCCTGGTGGGGGCGATGATGCCGCTTTCCGCTGCCATGGAGCAGAGCGGTGCGGCGCGGCTGATGGCCGAAGGGCTGGTGGCGGTCGTCGGCGATGCCGGCCCCTACGCGCTGCTGGCCGGGCTGTTCCTGCTGACGGCCATCCTCGGCCAGCTCATCAGCAATACCGCGACGGCGCTGATCGTCATCCCGATCAGCGTCGCGGCCGCGACCGGCATGGGAGTTTCGCCGCTGCCGGTGCTGATGAGCGTGGGCGTGGCCGCGGCCGCCGCTTTCCTGACACCCATCGCCACCCCCACCAACCTGATGGTGATGGGGCCGGGCGGCTATGCCTTTGGCGATTACTGGAAGCTCGGTCTGCCGCTGATGATCTGGTTCTTCGTCGTCTCGGTGTTCCTGGTGCCGCTGATCTGGCGCTTCTGATGGCGCATCATCGCCCCTGGCCGGAATGGCCAAGGGCGATGATCATCCCCCTGGCCAGGCCTCAGAACAGGATGCTGATGATGGCGCCGATCAGGATATTCACCAGCACGGCCACCAGCACGACCGAGAGGGCGAAGCCCATCACGCGATCCTTCGGGATGCGCATCACCGTCGGCGTGCCGACGTAGAAGAGGAACAGGCTGTAAAGGCCACCTGCCAGCGCCGGAATCCAGCCGATCCAGGGAATGATCATGAAGGCGCCGCCCACCCAGGACGCGGTGGGCGCATAGGCGGCGAGCTTGATGGCGGCAACCGGATCGGCCGGGCCGCCAAAGCGCGGGGCCAGCAGTTCGACGATCTTCGCCAGGACGAAGATGCCCACCAGCGCCAGCAGGTAACCCACCACGGCGCTGCCGATCAGCCCGCCGAAGCCCAGGACGCCGAACCCCATCAGCGCGGTGCCGATCACCCCGGCCACCGCGGGAATTGCCGCCAGCGGCACCACATAGGATTTGAACAGGCCAGCGACATCGGCTGGCTCGGCCGCGATGATGCCCCATTCCCGCATGGGGTCCATGAGCAAGCCCTTGGCGCGCGCGACAATATCCATCACTTCCATCCTTCCGCAGCGCGCCCTTGGGCGGACGCCCGTGAATAGTGCGCGCGCGTGCAGCGCCGGGGCAAGCGTGACCTTTCGCCTCGCCAGGTGATGCGCCATGCTGCCCGCTTACGAGTGGGAGGGGCCCCATGCGCCGCCGTCGACTTCTCTGCCTGCCGGCGTTGCTCGCGGGGCATGGTGCCGCCGCCCAGGTGGCAACCGGCTTTCCCAGCCAGCCGATGCGATGGGTGGTGCCATTCCCGCCTGGCTTCACCACCAATATCTCCCGCCTGATCGGTGACCATATGGCGGCACGGCTGGGGCAGCCCTTCGTCTATGACAATCGCTCGGGGGCCACGGGCGTCATCGGCTCCGATCAGGTCGCCAAGGCGCGGCCCGATGGCTACACGATGGTGATGGCGACGCAGGCCTCGCATGCTGTGCTGCCGCATCTGATGCCCAATTTTCCCTATGATCCGGAGCGGGATTTCGCGCCGATCGGGATGATGGCGGTGTTTCCCAATATCCTGGTGGTGCGCCCCGCCCTTGGCCCGCGTAACGCCGCCGAATTGCTGGCCCTGGCCCGCACGCGGCCGGCCGGATTGACCTATGGATCGAGCGGCAATGGCTCCTCCATCCAGATGGTGAGCGAGGCGCTGGCCATGGCGACCGGCACGCGGCTGGTGCACGCGCCTTATCGAGGGGCCACCCTGGCGCAGACAGACCTGCTGGCGGGGCATATTGACCTGATGCTGGACAATCTCCCCAACGCGATGGGCCAGATCCAGGGTGGCACGTTGCTGGCCCTGGCCACGGCGACGGAGAGCCGCATCCCGCAATTGCCGCAGGTGCCCACCTTCACCGAACTTGGCATTCCGGGCGTGGAAATGGCGGCCTGGATCGGCCTGATGGCGCCTGGTGGTACGCCGCCCACCATCGTTGCGCGGCTCAATGCGGAACTGAACACAACCCTCCAGGCGCCCGAGATCCGTGACCGGCTGCTCGCCATGGGGGCGGTGCCGTTGATCACCACGCCCGCGGAATTCGCCACCCGCCTGCACGCCGATCTGGCGCGTTTCCGGGACTTCGTGCCACGCGCCGGCATTCGCCTGGACTGAGGGATCTCCGATGGAATTGTTCCAGCTGACCGCCTGCGAGGCCGTATCCAGGCTCGCCCGTCGCGAGGTCTCGCCGCTCGAACTGGTGGAGGCTGCGGCGGCGCGCATCGCCGAGGTCGAGCCTGCACTCAATGCCTTGCCCACCCTCTGCCTGGACCGCGCGCGGGACCATGCGCGGCGCCTGATGGCGGGTGAGGGGCGTGAGATGGAGGGGCAGCCCGGCTGGCTGGGTGGCCTGCCCGTCAGCATCAAGGACCTGACCGATGTGGCCGGCGTGCGCACCACCTATGGCTCGCCGATTTTCCAGGACCATGTGCCCCTGGCCTCGCACCCCGTGGTGCAGCGGATCGAGGCGCGGGGCGGCATCGTCATCGGCAAGTCCAACACGCCTGAATTCGGCGCGGGCGGCTCCACCTTCAATGAGGTTTTTGGCCGCACGCGCAACCCGTGGAACACCTCGCTCACCTGCGGGGGCAGCACCGGTGGCGGGGCGGTTTCGCTGGCCGCGGGCGAGGTCTGGCTGGCGCAGGGCACGGATCACGGCGGCAGCCTGCGCCGGCCTGGCACCTATTGCAGCGTGGTGGGCATCCGCCCCTCGCCCGGGCGGGTCACGCGCGGCACGGTGAATAACCTTTTCGCGCCGCTCTCGGTGCAGGGCCCGATGGCGCGCAACATTCCGGATTTGGCGCTGTTTCTCGATACCATGGCCGGCTGGTGCCCCAGTGACCCGCTGACCTACGACGCGCCTGCGCAGAGCTACGCCGCTGCGGTGGCCGAGGCGCGCCCGCCGCGCCGTGTCGCCTTCACCATGGACTATAGTGGCGCGCTGCCGATCGACCGTGAAACCCGCGCCATCTGTACCGAAGCGATGAAGCACTTCGAGGCGATGGGCTGCATCGTCGAGGAGTTCGCGCCCGATCTCGGCGAGCTGACCGAGGCCTTCCTCGTGCTGCGCAGCCAGAATTTCGTGGTGGATCGCGAGATCCAGATGCAGACCCATCGCGACCTGCTGAAGCCCGACATCATCTGGAACACCCAGCGCGGCCTGGATGCGACACCGAGCCGCATCGGCTGGGCGGATCGCGAGCGCGCGGCCTTCTACCGCCGCATGGTGGGGCTGTTCGCGCGCTATGACGTCTTCGTCACGCCCAGTGCCGGCACGCCCGCCTTTGATGTGATGCTGCGCAATCCCGAAAGCATCGCCGGCGTGAAGCTTACCAACTACATGGCCGGGTCCATGCTCAACGCGGCGATGACCATGGCGGGTTCCCCCGCTGTCGCCGTGCCCTGCGGCTTTGACCAATATGGCCGGCCGGTGGGCTTGCAGATCGCCGCCCCCTCGCGCCGCGATGACGTGGCGTTGCAGGTGGCCGCGCTGTTCGAACGCTCCACTGGACTGGACCGGAAATTGCCGATTGATCCGCGGCCTGGTGTGGTGCCGCCTTACGAGAAGTAAGAAAAATGAGGCCTCCGGCGGCTGGGGCCGAGAGGCCCCAGACCCTAGTCAATGCAATGGGTCTGGGGCCCCGGCCCCAGCCGCCGGATGCTCTTTTCAGTTCGCCGCGATGGCCTCGATCGCCCCAACCAGCACCCGAAGTGCGGCGCCGAAATCCTCCAGGGCCATCGCCTCATCCGGGTTGTGACTGCCATTGGCGTTGCGGATGAACAGCATCGCCGAGGGCACGCCCTTCAGCACGAAGCTCGCGCAATCATGCCCCGCACCGGAGGTCATCTCCATGCAGGGCACGCCCGCCTGCGCGGCGCCCGCGCGCAGCGCCGCGCGCAGCCGGGGGTGCATCAGCGCGGGTGCGGCGCGCATCCCCTCGCCGTAATCCAGCGTGACGCGGCGTTGCGTCAGCGCTTCCTCGGCCATGTCGCGCATCACCGAGACGACCGCATCCAGCACCGCATCCTGTTCGCTGCGGATATCCAGGCTGAACGCCACCTCGCCCGGCACCTTGGTGGGCGCATGCATGGCGGCGGGCGTCCAGAACTCGCCCATGGTCAGCACCAGATCCCCGCCTGACGCCTCGGTGCGGTCCCAGAGCGCGTCCAGCCGTGCGGCGAGTTGCGCGGTGGCGAGCACGGCATCCTGCCGGAAGCCACGCGGCACGGCGCCCGCATGGTTCCAGGCGCCATGCGCCCGGCAGATCGGGTGGCGCAGGATGCCGCGAATCCCGGTGACGATGGCGCAAGGCAGGCCAGCCCCCACCAGCACCGGCCCCTGCTCGATATGCGGCTCGATGAAGGCGTGGATACGCGCGGGATCGAGCGAGGATTTGCCCTGGCGGATGAAGTCGGGATCGAAGCCCTCCTCCAGCATATGCTCGGCCAGCGTCTTGCCGCTGTCGGAGCGGCGGGCGCTGTCCGGCACGCCCGGCGGCAGCAGGCCGAAGGCGGCGCGGCTGCCGATGTAATTCACCGGAAACCAGCACATTTCCTCCGCCCGGATCCCCAGGATGGTGAGGTCGCGCGGCAGGACGCGCCGCTCCGCCTGTAACTGCGCGACCAGGGCGAGGCCCATGACCACGCCCGCCGCGCCATCGAAATTCCCGCCATGCGTCACCGCATCCAGATGCGAGCCGATCATCACCGGTGAGAGGCTGCGATCCGCCCCGGGCAGCGTCATGAACAGCGTGCCCACCGGGTCCACGCGGCATTGCAGGCCCAGTTGTTCGGCCGCGGCGCGGATGATCGCATGCGCCGCCCGCTCGCCCGCGCCATAACTGGCGCGCGAGACGCCGGGCGGATCGAGCGAGGCCTCGCGCAGCGCGTCAAAGAGTTGGGCAGCGAGGGTCATGGGGGCGGGCTGCATCGGTGTTCCGTCAATCGGTGACCGCGCAGCCTTGGCCCTTACCACGCCCGATGCAAGCGCCCCCGCTACTCGACGCTGGCGCCTGAAATGCGCACCAGTTCCGTCACGCGCGGCAATTCCGCGGCCTGGAAGGCGGCGAATTCCTCCGGCGTGCTGCCCACCACTTCATAGCCGAGCTGCTCCATCCGCCCGCGCACGGCGGGGGTGGCCAGCGCCGTGCTGATCTCGCGCGAGAGGCGCAGCACCACCGGCGCCGGCGTCCCGGCGGGCGCGAAGACGCCGAGCCAGGAGTTGAACACATAGCCTGGCAGCGCCTCGCCCACCGCCGGCACCTCCGGCAATTGGGCCGAGCGCCCCTGCCGCGTGATGCCGAGCGCGCGCACCTGCCCCGAGCGCACCTGCTCGACAGCCTCCACCACCGGCGTGAACATCACATCCAGCCGGCCGGAGACGAGGTCCGCCATGGCCGGTGCACCACCGCGATAGGCCACCTGGGTGAAGCGGATGCCGGCCTGGTGCTCGAACAGGGCGGCCGCAAAATGCTGCGAGGAGCCAGCACCGGCGATGCCGCAATTCAGGCTGCCCGGTGCGGACTTCGCGCGGGCGATCAGTTCAGCCACGCTCTGCACCGGCAGATCGGCCCGCACCACCAGCAGGCAGGCGCTTAGCGCCACGAGTGAGACGGGCGCGAAATCCCGCACGACATGGAAGGAGAGGCTGCGATACAGCGCCTGGTTCGTCGCATGCGTGCCCATGGAGCCCATGACCAGGCTGTAGCCATCGGGCGTGCTGCGCGCGACATGCTCATTCGCGAGGTTGCCGGCCGCGCCCGTGCGGTTTTCCACCAGCACGGATTGGCCGAGGCCACCGCTGATGCCCTGGGCCACGATGCGCGCAGTGATATCGGTGCTGCCGCCCGGCGCGAAGCCGACCAGCAGCCGGATCGGGCGATCCGGCGCCCATGCGGGTTGGGCGCGCGCCGCGATTGGCAGCGCAAGCATCACGGCAAGGTCGCGGCAAAAGCCTCGGCGGCGCTGCATGGTCTGATCCTCCGATGGCAGGGCTTTGGCGCCCCGCTCTTGTCTCATCGGCCAGGATTGCTCATCCGGCCCCGCGGGTCCATCGCGGTCAGTATTCGCGCTCCCAGGTGATGCCGAGCCGGTCGCCAGCCGGGCCGGTGCTGGTCTGTCCCTCCATCCGCAGGCTGGGGGTGAGTTCCACCTGAACGCCGACACCCGGCGCCCCGCCCGCTGTGCCCTGGCGGATGCCGAGATAGACGCCCGGCGCGACATAGCCGCCGGCCTCCAGCGCCGCCCGCCCGCTGCCATCCGAGCCGACGCCCAGCCGATCCAGCCCCAGGCCGCGCCGCAGTCGGTCCATCGCGCTCAGCCCCGGGGTGGGCAGCCCGGCCAGTTGGGCGGCCGCCTGGGTGATGGTGAGGATTTCGAAGGGCGAGAGCCGGCCCGTCTCGCGGTCGAATAGCAGCCGGGCCAGTGCCTCATCCTGCGGCAATTCCGGCTCGGCCGTCACATGGATCTGGGGTGTGGCGGGGTTGCCCGTGATGGTGAGGTTGATGGTGTGGGAGCGGCTGCGCGCGCTTGCCAGGAAATCGAGGTTCGGCGTGAAATTTTGGGAGTCGAAGCCGATGATGCCGCGGCTGAATTCCAGCCGCCGCCCAGCGAGATCGTAGCTGCCACGCCGCAGCCGGAACCCACCGGAGGGGATGGGCGCGGCCAGCGTGCCGCGCAGCACCAGTTCACCCCCCAATTCGGCGTCCAGCCCGCGCCCGCGGATGAACAGGGCGCGCGGGGCGGCGACCGTGATGTCCAGCGCCATGGGCAGGCTTGGCCTGGCGATGGGCGGGCGCGGGGCGGGCGGCGCCGGGCGGCCGGGGGGCAGGGGCCCGATCTGCCGCACCGGGGCCAGGCTGGGCACGCTGGCGGGCAGGCTTTCGGGGATGCGCAGCTCGGCCCGGCGCAGATTCACCCGCCCGCTGAGGCTTCCGCCCGAGAGCAGCGGCCCGGCCAGCCGGAGGTCGGCGTCCAGTGTGGCATCGCCCAGGCTGCCGCCGATGGGGCGTGCAGCCTCCGCCTGCAGACGGAACTGCGCGGGCAACCCCTCGCCCAGGGGTTCAATCCAGCCTTGCGCGGACAGCGTGCCGCCACCGCCGGTGCGCCCCGTGAAGCTCTCCACGACCAGGCGCTGGCCCTGAGCCGTCAGCCGCGCGCCGACCCCCTCGATGCGCGTGCCATAGATCGGGTTGGCGTAGCTGGCCTCGCTCAGCGTCGCCCCGCCGGCCAGCACGGGTGCTGCCGGGGTGCCGCTGGCCCGCAGATCCAGCGCGAGCCGGCCGGAGACCCGATCGGCACCGGCGGCCAGATAGGGCCGCGCCAGCAGCCCGAGGTCGAGCCGCCCGCGCAGGCTGGCCTCGAAGGCCTGTGCGGGCCCCAGGCCGCGCGGCTGTTGTGCTGTGATATCCAGCTGCACGGCCGGACCGGCGGTGAGCCGCGCCTCCGCCCGCAGCGCCTGCCCCTGCAGCCGCGCCGTGCCGGTCAGCTGGGCAGGCGGCAGAAGCGGCGCCTGGCTGGCCCGCAGCGCGTCGACGCGCAGGCTGGCCTCGATCTGCGGCGTGCCCAGGCTGCCTGATGCCGTCGCCTGCCCGGAGGCTGTGCCGGTGGCCAAGCCGCCGCTCAGCGGGCCCAGCGGCACGGCTGCCAGATCGGCCCGCGCCGTGATCTGCCCGCCCTGCACGCGTCCTTGCAGCGCCAGCGTGCCGCCGCGCCGGCTGGTAAGGCGCGCCGGTTCCAGCACCCCATCCCCCGCCTGGTTCACCCGGATCCGCGCCGGGCCGGCGAGGTTCAGCGCATCCAGGCCGGAGCGTGCCTCCAGACGTACGAGCGTGATCTGCGCCTCCGTCCCATCCAGTGCCAGTTCCCCTGCCAGGTTCAGCGCGCCCTCCGCCACCGTGAGCCCAAGCCGGAAGGCGAGCGCGGCCAGACTGCCCTCGGCCTCCGCCTGGATGCCAGCGCGCAGGCCAGTCGTCCCCAGGCCCGTGCCGTTCAGCCGCAGCCGGATCCCCTGGGCCGCCGCGCCGCTCGCACCGGGGATGGCGCTGGCATTCAACTCGGCACTGAGCCGGCCATGCAGCCCCAATTCCAGTCGCGCGAGATCGGGCGCTTCCAGCCGCACATCGCCGGTGAAGGGGCCGGCCGGCAGGCTGCCCCGGCCGGAACCGGTCAGTGTGGCTTCGGCGAAGCGGGCCTCCAGCCGGTCCAGCCGCAGGATCTCGCCTTCGCGGCTGGCCTCGATGTTGAGGTTCAGCGGGCGCGACTGGAAGCGGCCCACCCCCTCCACCCGGGCCGCGCTGACCGAGGCGCTGGCCGAAAGGTGAATGGCTTCAAAGACCTGGCCCTGGCCCTCCAGCCGTTCGGAGCGCAGCTCGGCCTGCAAAAGTGGTGCCTCGGCGGTGCCGGCCAGGCGGCCTTCGGCGCTGATATCCCCCGTCAGGCCGGGTGGGTCGCGCGCGGAGAGGGTGAAGGCGAGATCAAAGGGCGCCGTGATCGGGCCATCCAGGCGGGCATCCACGCGCTCCCCCGCAAGGCTGGCCTCGATGTGCCCGCCGGCCAGCCGCGCGTGCAGGCGGGGGGCTTCGCCCAGCATCGCATCCGCCTCGCCCAGCCCATGCGGCGCCTCGGCCAGGATATTGAGGATGAGCGCCGGGGCGGCGAGGCTGCCGCTCACCTCGCCCTCTGCGGAGAGGGCGCGCCATGTCAGGCCCGGCGGGAGCCAGGGGGCGAAGAATTCGGCTGGTGCTGCATCGAGCCGGAAGCGGGCGCTCAATGCCTCGCGCGCATCCAGCCGGCCTGCGCCGCTTGCCTGGCCCGCGGGGAGGCCGAGGGCCAAATTGCCGAGGGTGAGCGCGCCATCCGGCGCACGGGCCACCGCCGCATCCAGCGTGATGCGCGCGGCCAGCGGGGCGAAAGCCGCCGGCAGCAGCCCCGCGGGCGAGGCCGTGCCGCCCAGCGTCAGCGCCAGGGTGCCATCGGCCGCAAGCCCGGCATTGCCACGCAGATGCGCCTCTGCCGGCCCAAGCGTGGCGGCAAGGCTCCACGCCGCACCACTCGCCGGGCCATCCAGACTGAGATCGAGCGCGAAGGGCGCCTCCGGCATCCCGGCCAGGGCCGCCACCAGCCCGCCGGCTGGCTCGGCGGCCGCGAGGTTTGCCGTCAGCGCCACGCCTCCCAGGCTCAGCTCCAGCCGCGCGCTGCCGGGCCGGTCCAGCCGTTGCAGCGTGAGCGAAGCCGCGAGATGAGCTGCCTCCAATGCCAGGGAGCCAACCAGGGAGAGGCTGGCCGCCTGGCCGAGCACCGCCTCGCCCAGTTCGACCCTGGGCAGGTCCACCCCTTCCAGCCGGATGGCGACGGGCAGATGGGGCAGGCGGGGCAGCGCGAATGGCGCGGGCTCGGCCGTAGGCGCGGAGGGCGGCAGGCGGTGCAGGATGAGCCGCCGCGCGCCCACCGCCTCCAGCCGGACACGGCCTGCCAGAAGATCGCGCCAGGCGAGCTGGATCTCCACGCCCTCCGCTTCCAGCCAGGTTCCTTCCGGATCGGTCAGGCTGACGCGCTCGGCGCCCAGCCGACCGGGCAGGGGGCCGGAAAGCCCCTCCAGCTGCAGGCCGGGCACAAAGCCCAGCGCGACCCCCAGGCCCCAGGGCGTCAGCAGCGCGCCCAGCAGCAGCACCGGTAAGCCCAGCATGAACGCGATGATCAGGAGCGCGCGGCGCATCACGGAGAGCCCATCAGAAGGCCTGGCCGATGCCGATATAGAAGCCGAAGGACCCGCTGCCCTGCTGGCGCACCAACGGGATGGCGAGGTCGGCGCGGATCGGGCCGATCGCCGTGTAGTAGCGCAGGCCAATGCCGGCGCCCACGCGCAAATCATCCGTCGGCGCCCAGGTCTTGGCGCCGACCGAGCCCGCATCCACGAAAGCGACGGCCCCGAAGTTCTCGCCAAAGCGCTGGCGCCACTCGACGGTGCCCTCCAGCAGGCTCGCCCCGCCGGCGGGCTTGCCCCCCCCTGGTTGGCCCTGGGGCGTGCGCGGCCCGATGGATTGATAATCATAGCCGCGGACCGATCCACCGCCGCCCGCATAGAAGCGCTGGCTGGGTGGGACATTTTCGGCCGTGGTGTTCACGAGGCTGCCCAGGACGCCGCGCAGCGCGAGGATGCCACGGCCGTCGCCCGTCACGTCGAAATAGGTGGAGCCGGCCAGCCGCAGCGGCAGATAGGCCGTGCTGTCATTGAACGCATAGGAGGGCGTCACGCTGCCCTGCGCACGGATGCCCGAGCGCGGATCGAGCAGGCTTTGCGTGCTGTCATACCGCGCCTGCACCGCCCAGCCGGCCAACTGATAGGGGCTGAGCGTGCCGCCCGGCACGCCGCTCTGGCCGATCTCGGCGATGGGGCCGGTGGAGAGGGTCCAGCGCTCGCCGAGCCGCCGCTCATAGGCCAGGTTGAACACGAAGGCGTTACGGTCGTAGCTATCCAGCCTGTCCCGCACGAGGGCGGGCCCACCGACGAGGCTGCCATCCCAGCCGAAGGGCAGCGGCTGCCGCCAGGTCACGGCGGCGCGGGCATTGAGCAGGTTCGGGTCCGTGCCGATGCGGCTGGCTTCCAGCTCCACGCGGAGATTTTCGGCACCCCCCAGAAGGTTGCGATGCTGCCAGCCAAAGCGCAGCGAGGCGCCGTAATTGGTCTCATAGGCAGCCGTGGCGCTCAGCACCCGGAAGGGGCGTTCACGCACCTCCACCGTCACCGGCAGGCGGCCCTGCGCATCCAGTGCCGGACCGGTCTCGATCCGCACCGAGGCGAAGGGCCCGAGGGCTGCCACATCGGCGCGGGCGCGAGCGAGGCGTTCCGGGCTGAAGCTTTGCTCGGCCAGGCGCAGGGCCGCCACGCGGCGCACCACCTCGGGGTTCACGCGCTCGGTGCCGGTGACGCTGGGGGGAGCGAACTCCGCGCGCGGGCCGGGCTGCACGGTGAAGGCGATGTCCATCGCGCGGGCTGAATGGTCCACCGTCACCTGCCGCTCGATCCGGGCCAGCGGGTGGCCGTCGCGGCGTAGCTGGGCAAGCAGCGCGGTTTCGGCGCCCAGCACCGCCTCGGCCCGGGCTGGCTGGCCGGCTGTGAGATCCGGCGCCGGGCTCCCCTCCACCGTGATTTGCCTGAGCGTATAGCGGGGGCCGGGTGTCACGCCGATCTCCACCGCGACGGGCGTGCCGGGCGATTGGGTGATCTCGATCCTGCCGGCCCAATAGCCTTCGGCGTCGAGCACTGGCCAGAGCCG
Organism: Sediminicoccus sp. KRV36; assembly: GCF_023243115.1. NCBI lineage: Bacteria > Pseudomonadati > Pseudomonadota > Alphaproteobacteria > Acetobacterales > Roseomonadaceae > Sediminicoccus > Sediminicoccus sp. KRV36. The sequence goes on along the minus strand of NZ_CP085081.1, from coordinate 3,388,939 downwards.
TGCCGGCTCCGCCGCGATGCGGGAGAGCAGCCCTTCCGCATCCGTCGGCGCAACCTCCTGCAGGGCGATCAGGTTGGAGGTGGTGCGCAGCAGTGCATCGAGTGTCGCATCGCCAGTATCGGGGATGCGGGCGCGATAGGAGAGCGCGGCCGGCTCATCCTGCGCGGGCTCGCTCAAGGATTGGGGCAGGGAGGGCGGGGCCAGCATGAGGGCCAAGGCCAGGATCCCCCCCAGCTGCCGATATGGTCCCCAGCGCAAGTGGTTTTTCCATCACGGGTTTCGCGGCTGCCGGCCATATGCGCATGACGGGGGGGATTTGTCTTGGGGGTTGGGCGGATCCTCGAAGGGGGCGGCGCTTCGAGGATCCTGGCAGCGGCATCAGCCGGCCATATTGATGGCCGGGCGGGGGCTAAAGGGTTTCGCCTGCCCCGGTGCCAGCATGTGGCGTGGGGATGCACCATTCCTCGCCCCGCGCGGTGGTCACGTATTCCGGCCAGCGCAGATCCACGGGCGGGTCAAAATCCGCTGGCAGCAGCGGCGGCACCCAGGCGGGCGTGCCGATGCCGCTGCGTTCGCGGAACTCGGCCTGTGCGGCGGCCAGGGTCTCCGGCTGCGTGGCGAGGTCCACATAGGTCAGCGCCATGGTGCGCGCGGCGACGAACATGCCCGGGTCCACCGCGCCGGGCAGGCCGCCAAGGGCCAGATAGGCCCAGTTGGGATAGGCGAAGCCGGGCGTGGGCGGACGCAGCCGGGGCCGCGCGGCCAGCAGCCGCACCGTGGGCGCATGCCAGCAGAACTCCACATAGTCATCGGCGCTGAGATGCTTCTGCCAGGCGGGCAGGCCGGCGCGCAGCCGGGCCTCGTTTTCCTCTGGCGGCATCAGGCGGCTGGCGGTGGGGATGAAAGGATCCTCCATCGGCGCGAGGCCCAGGTTGCGCTGGATGTCGCGCCCGAATTCCAGCGCGGCTTCGTCATAGGCTGGCGCACCGACGGCTTGCAGGTTCTTCCAGGTGAGGTCTGTCATCACCTGGTTGGGCAGGCCCACGCGCGTCTTCGTCACCCAGCGCACAAAGGCGCGGCAGCCGGTGCTGGCCGCGGCATGGCGCGCATTATTCGCCAGCACGCGCCAGATCTGCTCCTGGATGCCGAGCGAGGAAGCGCGCCAGGAATACTGGATCTGCGCGAAGCGCGGCGCGAGATTGTCCGATGTGGCACCGCCATCGCCCAGGACGAATTCATTCAGCGTCCAGGAGCCGGCATGCGGGAACATCGCCTCCTTCGTGTATTTCGTCGTGGTGTACATCAGGCACATCGCATCCAGCGCGCCGGGGCAGCGGGCCTGGGCATGGGCACCCTCGATGGGCACAAGCGTGGGGTCGATCCAGTTTTCCGGATCGGCCGCCTCGAAGGTGATGACGCAGGACCAATAGGCGCCGAATTGCGTGTCGCTGGTCACGGTGTTGGACGGCCAGGGGTGCCAGACCACGGCGGCATCGAGGTCGTTGTAATAGCCCTTGGCCGCGTGCACGGGCTTGGAGCCGCAGACCTTCTCGGCCGGTTCGCCGAACAGCTTCAGAGTGCCGGCGATGCCATGCTGCTGCATCGCGGCCTTGGCACCCAGCATGGCGACGAGGGATGCGGTCCCCAGCACGGAGTGCGGGTCGGTATGGCCCGCCGCATAGGGGTGCACGCCCTCGCGCGGGGCGGGATAGGGCACCACCTGCTGCGAATTGCCGGGCACCGCGTCATATTCGGAGAAGCCCGCCAGGACGGGCTTGCCGCTGCCCCAGCTCGCCACGAAGGCGGTGGGCATGCCGCCGGATCCGGCCTCGACCGAGAAGCCCTCGGCGCGCAGCAATTCCACATAGTCGCGGGCGGACTTGTATTCGCGCCAGGCGGGCTCCGCATGGGACCAGATGCGCTGGCAGAATTCCGAGAAGCGGGGCTCATTCGCGCTGATGTAAGCCAGCGCCGTGTCGCGCGGGCTCATGCGCGCCGCACATTCCAGAAGGTGGAGAAGCCCTCCAGAACGCCAGTGAGGTTGGCGCGGAAGACCGTAGGCTGCATCACCTGGCCCAGCGGGTAGTAGGGCACCTCCCGCATGGCTTCGAGCTGGATGTCGCGGCAGATGGCCTGCTGCGCCGCCTCGTCCGGGGCGTTGAACCAGGCTTCGCGCAGCGCCTCGATGCGGGGCATGGTGGCCCAGCCGGCGTAACCGGCCTCGCCATTGCCGCGCAGCGCGATGTGGCCTGCGGGCGACAGCCAATCCGAGCCGGACCAATTGGTGACGAAGGCGCTCCAGCCGCCCTCGCTCACCGGGCCGCGGCGGTTGCGCCGTTGCAGCATGGCGTTGAACTCCACCGCATAGACCTCGACATTCATGCCGGCGCGCTTGAGCGTATCGGCCATCACCTCGCCCTGCAGGGCGAGGGAGGCGGAGTTGCTCGGGATCATCAGCAGCACCGTCTCGCCATTATAGCCCGCGCCGCGCAGCGCCCGGTTGACGGCGGCCATGTCGCGTGGCCCGCGCAAAGGCTCCAGCCCGACCTCTGAGGCCATGGGGGTATTGGGCGCGAAGAAGCCGAGCGGCACGTGGTAAAGGCTCGTCTCCGTGGGGCCGACCAGCGCATGCATGCAGGCCGTCTGGTCAATCGCCCCCCACAGTGCCCGGCGGATGGCCGGGTTGTTGAAGGGCGGCTGCAGGTGGTTCACCCGCAGCATGGAGACATAGCCGGTCGGGTCCAGGTTCTGCATACGCAGGTTGCGCGCGCGGCGCAGCATCGTCAGGTGATTGAGCGAGGCGTATTCCTGCCAATCCTGCTCATTGTTCAGCATCGCGGAATTGGCGGTGGAGGCATCGGGCATGGAGTTCCACTCCACGCGGTCGAAGTGAACCACCTTGGGACCAGCGGTCCAGCTGGGCGTGCCGCCGCTGCGCGGCACATAGCGCTCGAACTTCGTATAGACCACCTTGGCGCCCGCCACGCGCTCATCCGCTTTGAAGCGGAAGGGGCCGCTGCCGACCATCTCGGGCACCTGCTGGAAGGGGTCGGTGTTCGCCAGGCGCTCGGGCATCATGGCGCAGACCGGCACCGAGGCTTTTCCCAGGGCGATGGGCAGCAGCGGGAAGGGGCGCTTGAGGCGGAAGCGGATGGTGCGGTCATCCGGCGCCGAAAGCTCATCGGTCGCTTCCATGAGGGTCACGCCGAAGGGATCACGCCGCGCCCAGCGGCGGATGCTGGCCACGCAATCCTTGGCCAGCACCGGCGTGCCGTCATGGAACCAGAGGTTTTCGCGCAGGCGCAGATTCCACAGCCTGCCGTCATTCTCGATGCTGTGGCCTTCCAGCATCTGCGGCGTCGCCTGGAAGCGGCTATCCATGCCGTAGAGCGTGTCGAAGACCATGTAGCCATGGTTGCGGGTGATATAGGCCGTGGTGGTGACCGGATCGAGCACGATCAGATCCTGCTGCGGGATGAAGCGCAGTGTGCTGGCGGATTGCGCGCGGGTGGCGGCCGGTGCCGCGAGGGATGCAGCAAGCCCCGCCTGCATCAGGGAACGACGTTGCATGATCCAGGATCTCCTTGCGCGGGCGGAGCGATCAGCATGCGGGCCTGCGCGCGGCCTTGTCCAGGGCTCAGCGCGGCCTGCGCGAGAGAACAATTCCCACCACCAGCGCCGGCAGGCCGCAGACGGCGAAGCCGAGGCCGTGGCTGCCAGTCACCCATAGCAGCAGCGCATAGATCAGCGGCAGCAAAAGCCCACCCATCTGGCCAAAGGACAGCACGCCGCCGGTGGCCCCGCCACGCATGCCAGGTGGTGCCAGGCGCGCGGCTTCCGCCAGCAGCACGCCATGCCAGGACATGGCGGTGGCGCTGAGGCAACTCGCCGTCAGGCCGATCAGGAAGACGGGCCAGGAGGGGCCGTAGAAGCCCATGACCAGTGTGCTCGCCGCCATGCCGAGCGCCAAGCCGCCCATCATCGCGCGTGGCGTCGCGATGGTGCTGCCAAGCCAACCCCAGACGATGCGGCAGGGTACCGCCACGAACATCGCCACCGCGAAGACGAAGCCGGCCAGGCTGAGGCTATGGCCGAGGTCCACGAGGTAGAGGATGAAGTAGGAGGTAAAGACCGTCTGCAAGCCGTTGAAGGCGAAGCAGGCAAAGGAGAGGTTGCGCAATTCCGGCGTCGCCAGCACTGCGGTGATGGTCGTCTTGAAGTCGGAGAGATGGAATTGCCGCGTGGGCACGCGGTCGGAGTCGAATTCGCGCCGCATGGGCTGCAGCAGCACCGCAAAGATGAGGCAGGCGACGGCCGCGACATCGAGGGCCAGGCGCCAACCACCCCAATAGGTGATGGCCGGCCCCAGCAGCCCGGCCAGCAGCAGGCCGGCCGGCACCGCCGTCTGCTTCACGGAAAACACCAGCGGCGCGTATTTCGGTGGCGAGTACCGGCCGAGCAGATGCGAACTCGCCGGCGTCGAAATCGCCGATCCGCCGCCACCGATCATGGCCGAGAGCGCCAGCATGACGATCAGTCCGGAGGATGCGGCAAACAGCCCGCCCGCCAGCAGCACCAGCGCCACCTGGCTCATGCGCAGCGCGCCATGCCGGATGATGAAGCTGCCGCAGCCCAGTTGGAAGGCCAGCGCCGAAACCGCGATCAGGCTGACATAGACACCGACCCAGGCCGCATCAATGCCGAGATCGGTGATGATGGCGGGGGCGATGACGCTGGGCAGGCTGCGGCCGAGCGAGGCGAAGCTTTGCTGCACGAACATCGCCCCCAGGGCCAGCAGCAGCAAATTCGTCTCGCGACCCCAGCGCATTTTTTCTCCCCGGAGCATGATCCACTGAGGCGAGGTCGCTCCAGCGGTGAACCATCCTCTCAAACGCCACCCGGCGCCAAGGCCGGCGCGCCCTTCGCCCCGGCCAAAGCCCCGGTCTTCACCCCGGCGCGGCGCCAAAGAGGCGATTGGCCGGGCGCGCCAGGCCCAGATGGTCCCGCAGCATGGTCCCGGTGTAGTCGCGCCGGAAGAGGCCGCGCGCCTGAAGGATCGGCACCACCTGATCCACGAAGTCATCAAAGCCGCCGGGGAAATAGGGCGGCAGGATATTGAAGCCATCGGCCGCATATTCGCGGAACCAGAGTTCCAGCATATCGGCGATGGTCTGGGCTGTGCCGCAGATCACCCAATGCCCGCGCGCGGCCCCGGTCAGGTTGTGCAGGTCCCGCCACGTCATCCGCTCGCGCTTGGCCTTTGCCAGCATGGTGCGGGCGAAGCCGTGCGAGGTGTCGGGCAGGGGCAGATCCGGCACCAGCTCATCCATCGGGAAGCCGGAGACGTCCATGCCGAGGCGATTGGAAAGCAGCGTTGCGGCATTGTTGCTGGTGACGAAGCCCTGCAGCGTGTTGAGCTTCTCGCGCGCTTCGGCCTCGGTCGCGCCGATCACGGGCATGACGCCGGGCAGCAGGGCGATATCGGAAGCCACGCGGCCGTAGCGCGGCAGGAGGTCCTTGAGCGCGCGGTAGGCGAGCTTCGCCTCCTCCAGATCCTGTACGACCGAGAACACGACATCGGCCGTGCGTGCCGCCAGCGCCAGGCCGACCTCCGAGCTGCCGGCCTGCAGGATGATGGGCTGCCCCTGCGGGCAGCGGCCGATATTCAGCGGCCCCTTCACCTGGAAGAAGCGGCCCTTGTGGTTCAGCTCACGCACCTTGTCGGGGTTGATGTACTGGCCCGTCTCGCGATCGGCGATGATCGCGCCATCATCCCAGCAATCCCAGAGGCCGCGCACCACATCCACGAATTCCTCGGCCACTTCATAACGCGCATCATGCCGGGGATGTTCGCGGCCGAAATTGGCCGCGGCCTTGGGGCCTGAGCTAGTGACGGCATTCCAGGCCGCGCGCCCGCCACTCAGATGATCCAACGAGGCGAAGGCGCGCGCCACGATGAAGGGTTCGCCATAGGTGGTGGAGGAGGTGGCACCAAGGCCCAGATGCGTCGTTGTCGCAGCGAGTGCTGCCAGCATGGTGATGGGTTCGAAGCGCGCGGTGAAGGAAGGGTGGTCATTCACGCCGGCCACCAGGCTGTCGCCGAGAAAGAGCAGGTCGAATTTCCCGCGCTCGGCGATGCGGGCAATCTCCTGGATCACGGGCAGGCTCTGGAAGCTATCTGCCGCCCCCGGATACCGCCAACCGGCGATATGGTTGCCGGTGCCGAGGACGAAGACACCCAAATGCATCTGTCGGTCTGGGGTTTGCATCAGGCATGGTCTCCTTATGGGCAGATTCGCCCGCTTCCTGGGCGTTGGTGCGGTCTCCTGACGGATTTGGCCCGGCTTCGGCCTTGTGGCGCAAGCGCGGCCTGACGCCAGATGCTACGAGAATTCTGCGCGGAGATCAGGGGATGGTGGCGATGCGAAGCGGGGCAATCCTGTTGGGGCTCATGGCCGGGTGGCTGGTGGGGCAGCCCGCGCAGGCGCAAAACCTGCGCATCGGCATGAAGGCGGCGGTGGATAGCTCCGATCCGCATCTCACCTTCACGCCCAACCGCAACGTGCAGCTGCATGTGTTCGAGACATTGCTGACGCAAAATGCCCAGCTGCGCGCTGAAGCCGGCCTCGCGGAATCATGGCGGCCGATTGATCCGCTGACCTGGGAGTTTCGCCTTCGCCCCGGCGTGAACTTCCATGATGGCAGCCCGCTGACCGCCTCCGACGTGGCGTTCTCCATCCGCCGCGCCCAGGCGGCGCAGGGCCCGCGCACTTATGCCAGTGCGGTGCGCAACATCACTGAAATCGAAGTGGTGGATGCGCTGACGCTGCGCGTGAAGACCCGAACGCCCACCCCCTTGCAGCCGCATTTCCTGGTCGCCATCGCCATCCTGAACGAGCGCGGCGCCACGGATGCGAGCGAGGCGGATTTCAATGGCGGCCGCGCGGCCCTCGGCACCGGCCCCTATCGCTGGATCCGTTGGACGCCCAACCAGGATGTAGTGCTGGAACGCAGCGCGAATTGGCGCGGACCGGCTGAGCCCTGGGCGCGCGTGACCTATCGCTTCATCTCCAATGACAGCGCGCGGGTGGCGGCCTTGCTGGCCGGCGATGTGGATGTGATTGATACCGTGCCGTCCGGACTGCACGAACGTATCCAGAATGATTCCCGCACGCAGCTGGTCTCCGGCGACAGCATTTTCACGCATTACTTCTACCTCGACAGCATGAGTGCCAGCATCCCCAACGCGACAGGTGCCGATGGCCAGCCGCTGGCGCAAAACCCGCTGCGGGACCAGCGCGTGCGCCAAGCAATGACGCACGCCATCAACCGCCGCGCACTGGCCGAACGCGTGATGGAAGGCGGCGCGACACCCGCCAACCAGGTGGCCGCGCCCGGCTTCAGCGGGCATGAACCCGCGCTGCTGCTGCCCGCCTTCGATCCCGCCGCCGCCCGCCGCTTGCTGACCGAGGCCGGATTGCCGCAGGGCTTCAACCTCAATCTGCATTGCACGCAGGACCGCTTCGCGGGCGACAGCCGCACCTGCCAGGCCATTGCGCAGATGCTGACGGCGGTGGGCATCCGCACCACCATCGAGGCGCTGCCCATGCCCATCTACCTGCGCCGCAGCGCGACGCTGTTGCCGAGCGGCGTGCCGGAACTCAGCGCGCATCTCTCCATCTTCGGTTCCTCCAGCGGCCTGGCGAGCGAGGGGCTGACGGCGCTGGTCCGCACGCCCAATGCCGCGCGCGCCCATGGTGGCTGGAACCGCACGCGCTATTCCAACCCGGAGATGGACCGGTTGCTGGATGTGGCGGACAGCACCTTCGACGAAGCGGAGCGCGAAGCAGCGACGCGAGAGGCGGTGCGCTTCGCGGTGGAGAACCAGGCGCTGCTGCCGATCTTTTTCATGCGCTCCACCTGGGGGGCGCGCCGCAACCTTCGGGTGACGCCGCGTGGCGATCAATACACCATGGCGACCGAGATCCGGCCCATCCCATGAAAACGGGTCCCATGATGCACCTGGCGGCCTTCCTGTTCACCCCCGGCAGCCATTCGGCCGGCTGGCGCCATCCGGAAGCGATTCCGGAATGCGACATGGAATTCCCCCTCTATGTCCGCATCGCGCAGGCTGCCGAGCGTGGCAAGCTGGACACCATCTTCTTCCAGGACACCGTCGCGGTGAATGGTAGCGCGGGGCTGGATGGCATCACGGCCGTCCGCCCGAAGCAGGCCCGCCAGGCCTATCTGGAACCCACCACGTTGTTGGCCGCACTCGCGACCGTGACCACGCATATCGGGCTGATCGCCACGGCAACGACGACCTATAATGAGCCCTACAACATCGCCCGCCGCTTCGCCTCGATTGACCATATCAGTGGCGGCCGGGCGGGCTGGAACCTGGTTACCTCCCAGGTCGAGGATGAGGCCGGGAATTTCGGCGCGGACCATCACATGCTGCATGCCGAACGCTATGAGCGGGCCGAGGAGTTCTACGATGTGGTCGCCGGCCTATGGGACAGCTTCGAGGATGGGGCGATGCTGCGCGACAAGGCGAGCGGCAACTTCATTGACCCGTCCCGGCTTCATCACTTGAACCACCGCGGCAAGCATTTCTCCGTGCGGGGGCCGTTGAACATGGCGCGATGCCCGCAAGGGCGGCCCATCGTCACCCAGGCCGGATCCTCCAGTGCTGGCATGGAATTGGCGGCGCGCACGGCCGATCTCGTCTTCACCGCGCAAAGCGATCTTGCCGAGGCGCAGGCCTTCACGCGGGATCTGAAGGCCCGCGCCGCGCGCCATGGCCGCAACCCGCAGCATGTGAAGGTGATGCCCGGGCTGATGACCATCATCGGCCGGACGGAGGCGGAGGCGCAGGCCAAATACCGCAGCTTGCAAGGCCTGCTCTCGGATGAGAACGCGATGCGCCTCCTGGCGCGGCTTTGCGGTGACCTCGATATCCACAGCTTCCCGCCCGACGCACCGTTGCCGCCACTGCCGCCGAGCAACGCGGCCAAGGCGCGGCAGCAGCACCTGATGGACAAGGCGAAGCGGGAAAATCTCAGCGTCATCCAGGTGGCGCGGTATCTCGGCACTTCGCTGGGCCATCAATTGCTGGTCGGCACGCCGGCCAGCATCGCCGACAGCATGGCGCAATGGGTGGCTGAGGGCGCCTGCGATGGCTTCACCCTGATGTTCCCCTACTACCCGACGCCGCTGGAGGATTTCGTGGCGTTGGTGGTGCCGGAATTGCAGCGGCGCGGCCTGTTCCGCACCGAATACGAGGGCCGCACTCTGCGCGAGCATCTGGGCCTGCCAGTGCCGGCCAATCGCTTCACCGCTGCGGGCTGAACCGAGGGCGGGCTGATCCCCTGCCTCGGAAGCCCCCGGTCGCGAAAGTGATTTCCGCCGCATCCCGGCTTGTGCGGGAGCGTCCCGGCGTTCAAACTTCCCACAGGCCCGAAGAGGCCCTGTGAAAAGCGGCGCACGCATCGCGCCCACGAGGAAGCGATACCGCAGCATGGCCGAAACCCTTGTCACCATTCGCGCCGAGATTGGCGCCTCCGTCTGGAAGATCACGGCCCCGGCCGGCACAGTGCTGGCCGAGGATGAGCCGATCGTCATCCTGGAATCCATGAAGATGGAGATCCCCATCCAGGCCCCGTATGCGGGGGTGGTCATCGAAATTCTGGTGGTGGAGGGGCAGCAGGTCGAGGAAGGCCAGGCGGTCGCGACCTTCCGCGCGTGAGCGGCCCCGTTCTCATCGCCAATCGGGGCGAGATCGCGGCGCGGATTGCGCGCAGTTGCCGGCGCCTCGGCTGGCCCAGCATCGCCGTTTTCTCCGATGTGGATGCGGGCGCGCTGCACGTGGAGGCGGCCGATCGCGCCGAACATATTGGCCCGGCGCATCCGCGCGAGAGCTATCTCTGCATCCCCGCGATCATCGCGGCGGCGGAGCGCAGCGGCGCGCGCTACGTGCATCCGGGCTACGGTTTTCTCTCGGAAAACGCCGATTTCGCAGAAGCCTGCGCCAGGGCAGGATTGATCTTCATCGGCCCGCCACCCGCTGCCATCCGCGCGATGGGCGGCAAGGCGCAAGCCCGCATCCTGGCGGAGGAAGCGGGGCTGCGCTGTCTGCCGGGGGACGCCGGCGCGGATCAGTCCGAGGCAGCGCTGGCCTCGGCCGCGCAGCGTATCGGCTACCCCATCATGGTCAAGGCGATTGGCGGCGGCGGTGGGCGCGGCATGCGCCGCGTCGCGCAGGCTGACGCACTCCCGGCCGCCCTGGCCGCCGCCCGGCGCGAAGCCGCGATCTTTGGCGATGAGCGCGTGATGCTGGAAAAACTGGTCGAGGATGCGCGCCATGTCGAGGTGCAGATCCTGGCCGATGCCCATGGCCATGTCCTGCACCTGCATGAGCGTGATTGCACGCTGCAACGCCGCCACCAGAAGCTCGTCGAGGAATGCCCGGCCCCTGGCATGGAGCAGGAATTGCGCGCCGAATTGGGCCGCCGCGCCTGCGCGCTGGCGCGGGCGGTCGGCTATGTGGGCGTGGGCACGGTGGAGTTCATCGCCGCCACGCCACTGCATGGCGATCATGTCTGGTTCATGGAGATGAACACGCGGCTCCAGGTGGAGCATCCCGTCACGGAGATGGTCACGGGGCTTGATCTGGTGGAATGGCAATTGCGCATCGCCGCCGGCGAAGCCTTGCCCTTCACGCAAGCGGATATCCGCCTCGATGGCCATGCCGTGGAAGCACGTCTCTGCGCCGAGGACCCGGCGCGGCAATTCCTGCCCTCGCCCGGTCGCCTCGCCGTATTGACCCTGCCGCGCGAGGCCCCGGGGCTGCGGGTGGATGCGGGCTTCCGGGCCGGTGATCTTTTGACGCCCTACTACGACTCCATGATCGCCAAGCTCATCGTCCATGCGCCAACGCGGGCCGAGGCACTGTCCCGCCTGGCTGAAGCGCTCGAGCAATGCCGGGCCGAGGGTGTGCGGCTGAACGCGCCCTTCCTGGCCGCGGCCCTCCGCTCGCCCGAGATGCGGGCAGGGACCATGAATACCGGGTTCCTTGAAGCCGCGCGCAAGCGCCTTGTTGAAGCCGCGCAGAAGGAACCCGCCCAATGACCTGGCAGCCCGAGCTGGATGAACTGCGCGCGCGCGAAGCCCATGCGCGCAAGCTGGGCGGCGAGGACAAGATCGCCCGGCAGCATGCGGGCGGCCGCCTCACCGTGCGCGAACGCATCGAGGGCCTGGCGGATGCCGGCAGCTTCCGCGAGGTCGGCGCCATCGCGGGCAAGGCGGAATATGGGCCGGATGGCAAGCTCCTGGCGCTGACGCCCTCCAACTGCGTGATGGGGCGCGCCCAGGTGGGAGGCCGCCCGGTGGTGGTGGTGGGCGATGACTTCACTGTGCGCGGCGGCTCGGCCGATGCCACGATCCGCGAAAAGCCGATCATGGCCGAGCGCATGGCGCATGAATTCCGCCTGCCGATCATCCGCATCATCGAGGGCTCGGGCGGGGGTGGTTCGGTGAAGACCATCGAGACGACGGGCCGGGCCAATCTGCCGGGCGGTGTCGGCGGCACTGTGCTGTATCACTACACGGGGGCCAATCTCAGCATGGTGCCTGTGGTGGGCCTGGGCCTGGGCTCCGTCGCTGGGCTGGGTGCGGCGCGGCTCGCGGCCAGCCATTATTCCGTGATGACCAGGACCACCTCCGCCATGTTCGTCGCTGGCCCGCCGGTCGTGAAGCGGCTGGGCGAGGATCTGACCAAGCAGGAGCTCGGCGGATGGGAGATCCAGACCAAGGCTGGCGGCGTGGATCATGCCGTGGACAGCGAGGAGGAAGCCTTCGCCTGCGCGCGGCAATTCCTCTCCTATCTGCCATCCTCGGTCTACGACACACCGCCCGTCACGGCCTGCATGGATGATCCGCTGCGGCGCGAGGAAAAGCTGTTCACCCACATCCCGCGTGACAGGCGGCGCGTCTATCAGATGCGGCCCATCATCAACATGGTGGTGGACCAGGGCAGCTTCTTCGAGATGGGCCGCATGTTCGGCCGCAGCATCATCACCGGCTTCGCGCGGCTGAATGGCAAGCCTGTGGCATTGATGGCCAGTGATCCCTTCTTCTACGGCGGCTCCTGGACGGCGGATGCCTGCGCCAAGATCATCCGCTTCGTGGACCTGGCCGAGACGTTCCATCTCCCCATCGTCTATCTCCAGGATTGCCCGGGCTTCATGGTCGGCCTCGCGGCAGAGAAGGCGGCGACCATCCGCCTGGGCGTGCGCGCGATGGCCGCGGTGAACCAGACCACCGTGCCCTGGTGCACCATGATCATCCGCAACGCCTTCGGTGTGGCGGGCGTGGTGCATCAGCCGGCGGGCCGCTTCTCGCTGCGCTACGCCTGGCTTTCGGCCCGCTGGGGCTCCCTCCCGCTGGAAGGCGGGATCGAGGCCGCCTACAGCGCCGAGATCGCCGCCGCCGCGGACCCCGCAGCCAAGCTCGCGGAGATCGAGGAGCGTTTGAACCTGCTGCGCAGCCCCTTCCGCACTGCCGAGGTCTTCTGGGTGGAGGAGATCATTGACCCGCGCGACACACGGCGCCTGCTGTGCGAATTCGCCGATCTGGCGCAGCCGCTGCTGAAGCCCGTCCCCGCAGCGTTGAGCATGCGGCCATGAGGCGCGCACTCATCCTCGCCGCGCTGTTGCTGGCGCCCGGCCTGGCCCCGGCGCAAGAGCGCCCGCCGCGCATCGTGGTCGGCTTCGCGCCCGGCGGCACGGCCGATCTTGTTGCCCGCCTGATCGCCGAGGGGATTGGCCAGGCGATGGGTATGCGCATCGTCGTGGAAAGCCGCACCGGCGCCAATGGCATGATCGCCGCCGAATATGTCGCGCGCGGTCCGGCCGATGGTACGACGGTGATGCAATGCCCCATGGGGACCATGACCATCGGGCCTGAACTGCCTGGCGCCAATCTGCCGATTGACCCGCGGACGGAACTTGTCGCTGTCGCGAATGTGGCGCTTTCGAGCTACGGCGCCGTCACCAGTGCAAGGGGGCCGTATCAGAGCTTCGGCGCGCTTGTCGCCGCCGCGCGGGCGCGTCCGGGCAGCGTCACCTATGCGAGTGCGGGCGTGGGCTCGGCGCAGCATCTGACGGGCGCGCGGCTGGCGGTGATGGCGGGGCTGGATCTTGTGCATGTGCCGTATCGCGGGGCGGCGCCGGCGGCGCTCGATGTGATCGCAGGGCGGGCGGATGTGCTGATCACCAATCTGGGGGATGTGGTCCGCCAGATCCAGGGCGGCGAGCTGCGGTTGCTGGCCTTGGCTGATGCGGTGGGCGTGCCGGAATTCGCGAGCGCACCCCGCCTCGCCGACACGGTGCCCGGGCTGGAAGTGGCGGGCTGGTTCGGGCTTTGCGGCCCGCGCGGCATGCCACCAGCCAGCATCCGCCGCTGGGCCGAAGCGACCGAGCGTGCCCTGCAGGAGCCGCTCTTGCGCCAGCGCCTCCTGGAGAATGGCCTCACGCCGAATTTCGAGGGCTCGGATGATTTCATGGCCCGCATGCAGCGCGACCGCGCTGGCTGGGGCGAGGCGATCCGCCGGGCGAATATCCGCGCGGAGTGAGTGGCTTGCGCGTCATGCGCGGCGCATGGGAGCCTCACGCATCCCTCGGAGTGAGCCATGCCTGACGCCAATCCCCGCATTCCCTTCCAGATGGAGGGCGATGCGCCTCCCTTGCCGCCCTTTCGGGGCAAGCGCGTCATCGTGAACCTGGCGGTGAATGTCGAGCACTGGCCCTTCGACCAGCCCATGCCGCGTGCGGTGCTGCCGCCGCCGCATGGCATTCGCGCCGTGCCGGATGTGCCGAATTTCACCTGGGTGGAATATGGCCTGCGCGTGGGGATGCCCCGCCTGCTGGAGCTTTGCCGGCAGCTTGGCATCCGTGCCTCGAACCTCTCCAATTCCGAGATCTGCACGCATTACCCGCGCCTGGCAGAGGCGATGCTCAAGGCGGAATGGGAATTCGTCGGCCATGGGCTGTATCAGCGCGCCCTGGCCACCTTCGAGAATGATGCGGAGATCGTGGAGCAGTGCCTCGCCGTGATGCGTGGCTTCTCCGGTCAGAAGGTCCGTGCCTGGCTGGGTGCCGGGCTGAGCGAGAAGGCGGATACGCCGGAGGTGCTGCTACGCCACGGCATCACCTATCTGCATGACTGGCTGGTGGATGATGTACCGGTCTGGATGACCACCGCGGAAGGGCCCTTGCTGTCCATCCCCTATACGGTCGAGCTGAACGATGTGCCGGTCTATGTCATCGGCCAGCACACGTCATCGGCGCTGGCGGACCGCATTCGCGACAGCATGGCCTTCTTCGCGCGTGATGGATTTTCCCGCACGCGTGTCATGACCATCGCGCTGCACCCGCATGTGATCGGTGTGGCGCATCGCATGGAATCCTTCACCGCCGTGATGCAGGAACTGGCGGATCACCCCGAGGTCAGCTTCGCCACTTCCAGCGAGATCGGCGACTGGTATGCCTGGCTCCACCCCGCCCCGGCCTGAGTCCGGCCCTTATTGGGTGAAATAGGGGCGCAGGTTCTGCCGCACGCGGTCCAGCACATCCTCCGGGCCCTCCGGCAGGGTGAAGCGCTGGCCGGTGATGGTCTCGAAGGCCTCGATGTATACCGCGGCGGTGCCGAGAATGAGCTCCTCCGGGATTTCGGGGATTGCGTCGTGATAGGGATCGCAGCGGGCCGCGACCCAGCTGCGGACGAAATCCTTGTCGAAGCTCTCCGGCTTCTCGCCGGCCTCGAAGCGCGACTGGAAGCTCGCCGCACGCCAGTAGCGGCTGCTGTCGGGGGTGTGGATTTCATCGGCCAGGATGACCCGGCCTTCGGCATCGGTCCCGAATTCGTATTTTGTATCGGCCAGGATCAGCCCCCGCTCCGCCGCCATCTTCTGGCCCCGCGCGAAGAGTGCCAGCGCATAGGCGCTGAGCTGCTCCCACTGAGCCGGCGTGAGCAGGCCGCGCGCCAGGATATCGTCGGGTGTCAGGGGCGCGTCATGATCGCCGTCGAACGCCTTGCTGGTGGGGGTGATGATGGGGTGGGGCAGGCGCTGGTTGTCGCGCATGCCATCGGGCAGGGTGACCCCATACATGTGGCGCTGGCCGGCCTTGTACATGGTGAGCACCGAGGTGCCGGTGGTGCCGGCCAGATAGTCCCGCACCACGATCTCGACCGGCAGGATCTCCAGCCGCTTCGCGATCACCACATTGGGGTCGGGATAGGATATCACGTGGTTGGGGCAGAGATCGGCCGTGTGCTCGAACCAGAAGCGGGCGGTCTGCGTCAGCACCTGGCCCTTGAAGGGGATGCAGCAGAGGATGCGGTCAAACGCGCTGAGGCGATCCGTCGCGATCAGGATGCGGCTGCCATCGGGCAGGTCATAATTTTCGCGCACCTTGCCGCTGTAGTGGTTCGGCAATTCGGCGATGGCGGCGGCGCGCAGGACTCGATGAGCATGGGCTTTGAGATTCATGCCCGTCAAATAGCGCATCCGCTTCGCGCTGTCAGCGATGGCCCCGCGGTGCAGCGCAAATCATGCCACCGCTGGTCGACAAGTGCTGCGATATTCCTGTTAACTTTGGCGGCCGCCGCCGGCCCGGAGATCGCTTCGCATGGAATTCGCGCTGTTCAACCTGATGTCGCTGAATCATGCGCAGGAAACCCCGGAAGAGGTCATGGCGACCACCATCGCCGCGGTCCAGCAGGCCGAGGCGCTGGGCTTCGACGCCACATGGTTCGCGGAGCACCATTTCACCAGCGCTTCCGTCTGCGCCTCCCCGTTGATGATGGCGGCGCATTGCGCGGCGCTGACCCGGCGCATCCGGCTGGGCCCCGCCGTGGTGGTGCTGCCGCTGCACCATCCCCTGCGGGTTGTGCAGGAGGTGGGGATGCTCAATCTGCTCAGCGGCGGGCGGCTCAATCTGGGCATCGGCACGGGTCACCAACCGCATGAATTTCGCAGCTTCGGCGTGAATATCGCAGCCCGCACAGCGATCCTGAGCGAGGCCTGGGACATCCTGGAGCAGGGGCTGCGCACCGGCGTGGTGAATCATTCCGGCGTTCATTTCCAGATTCCCCCGACGCCGATCTGCATTCCCGGCACCCTTCCGCCGCTGTTCCTGGCGGGCGGCAGTCCGGAGCTTCTGGCCCGGGCTGCGCGCAGCGGTGCGACCCCACTGATCAGCCAGGGCCTGCGCGAGGCCGAAGCGGCCCTGCCCCTCAAGGCCAAGGCCGAGGCGGGCTATCGTGCGGGCGGTTTTACCGGGCGTGACATTCCGCTTGGCATCCAGCGCTACGTCTTCGTCACGAATGACGCGGCCGAGCAGCGCGCGGCCGCTGAAGGGCTGCTCAAGCTCGCGCGTACCACGCTCTCCTTGCGCGATCCTGTGCCGCAGCGGGATGGCGTGCTGATGCGCTCCCTGCCCTATGAGGGCGAGCCCAGCATCGAGTGGCTGCTGGAGCGTGCGCCGATCGGCCCGGCCGAGAAGGTTGCGCGCATCCTGGCGCATGACATGCGTGTGCTGCGGCCCTCGCATATGAGCCTCTACATGGGCTTTTCCGGCCTGCCGCAGGGCCAGGTTCTGGCAGCGCTGGAACGTCTCGGCCGGGATGTGCTGCCGCATCTGCGGCGTAGGCAGGAATTGGCCCTGGCCTCCTGATGCGGACCTGCGCTGCGGTACTTTTGATGCTGGGCGATGCGACAGAATGGCATCGCGCCAGCGTTGTCAAAGGGATGATGCAAGCGGCAGGATTGGTGAATGTCTCAGACGTTGCGTTGAAACCGTGGGGCGCCGGTGTGGTCGCCTCTCCCCAACCATCGCCGCGAGGCAAGCGAGGATTCCGAACATGCGTACCAGGATGATGTTCGTCACCGAGGATGTCGCCCCATGAGCACCACGCTGATCCGCGGGCGCTACGTGATTTGCCGCGCACTGGACCGCGATACGGCCGAGATCATCGAGTATGGCGCCGTCCTGCAGAAGGACGGCGTGATCATCGAGGTCGGCACCTATGAGGATCTGGCGCGGCGGCATGTGGTGGATGAGGTGCTCGGCTCGCCCGATCATGTCGTGCTGCCGGGCTTTGTGAACGCCCATCATCATGTCGGCCTGACGCCGCTTCAACTGGGCTCGCCCGACATGCCGCTGGAGTTGTGGTTCGGCACCAGGCTCGCCGCGCGCAGTGTGGATCTGCGACTGGACACGCTCTATTCCGCCTTCGAGATGGTGGAGAGCGGCATCACCACGGTGCAGCACCTGCAAGGCCGCCTGCCAGCGCCGCTGGAGAATATGGTGGCCGGCGCCAGCGAGACGCTGCGTGCCTATCAGCAGCTTGGTATGCGCGTCTCCTATGCGCATGGCATCCGCGACCAGAACCTGCTGGTCTATGAGGCGGATCAGGCGTTCCTCGCGCGGCTTCCGCCGGATCTCGCGCGGGATCTGGCGCCGATGCTGGCGCGGCAACTGGCCCCGCTGGATGATCACTTTGCCCTGTTTGACGAGTTGCGCGCGCGCTTCGCGGATGATCCGCGCATCGCGATCCAGCTTGCGCCGGCCAATCTGCACTGGTGCAGTGATGCGGCACTGGAGCGCGTCCGCGCCACCTGCGAGCGCACCGGGGTGCCGCATCACATCCACCTGCTGGAGACGCAGTATCAGAAGCAATACGCGCATCGGCGGGCGGGCGTCGGCGCGCTGGAACAGCTGGACCGCGCCGGGCTTCTCGGGCCGCATTGCACGTTGGGCCATGGCGTCTGGCTGACCGAGGCGGAGGTGGAGCGTGTGGCGGAGACGGGCACGCGCATCTGCCACAACTGCTCCTCCAACCTGCGGCTGCGCAGCGGTGTTGCGGCGCTGAACCGCTGGGAGAAGCGCGGTGTGCGCGTGGCCATCGGGATAGACGAAGCGGGCTTGAACGATGACCGCGACATGCTGGTGGAAATGCGCATGGTGCTGCGCCAGCACCGCGTGCCCGGCATGAATGAGGCCGATGTGCCGACGCCGGCACAGGTGTTCCGCATGGCGACCGAGCATGGCGCGACCACGACAGGCTTTGGCGAAAGCATCGGCCGATTGGTTCCAGGTGCGGCCGCGGATATCGTGCTGATGAATTGGCGGCAGATCGCCTTCCCCTTCCTCGATGAGGATACGGATGTGCTCTCGGCCGTGGTGCAGCGCGCCAAGACGGGCGGCGTCGAGACCGTGATGGTCCATGGCGAGGTGATCTACCGCGACCGCAAATTCACCCGTGTGGACAAGGACGCCGCGCTGAACGCCCTGGCCGATCTGCTGAAGCGGCCACGCACCGATGAGGAGGAGCGCCGGCGCCTGGTGTCGCGCCGGGTCCTCCCCTTCATGCGGGATTTCTACAGCGACTATCTGCCGGCCGAGGCATCAGCGCCGTTCTATGTCACCTCCTCGCGCAGCTGAGGCCAGGCAGCCATCCGATCCGCCCTCAGGCCGGCGTGATGCCGGCACTGCGCACCACTTCGCGCCAGCGGGTCAGGTCGGCCGTGATGATGCGTGCCAGTGCGGCACCATCGGTCGCTTCCACGGTGAAGCCGGTGGCGGCGAGGCGGGCGGCGATCTCGGGGTTGCGCAGGGTGGTGCGCAGCGTCTCCTCGACCCGCGCCTGTAATGGTGCTGCCATGCCGCGCGGCCCGACGATGCCGTGCCAGCTGCCGCTGGTGTAGTCGGCGAGGCCCGCCTCCGCGAAGGTCGGCACTTCGGGCAGCAAGGGGTGGCGGCGCGTGCCGCCCACGGCGATGGGGCGCAGCCTTCCGCCCGTCACGTGCGGCGCCACGGTCGCAATGTTCAAGAGCCCGAGCTGCAAGGTGCCGGAGAGTAGATCCGTCGCTGCCGCACCACCGCCCGGATAGGGGATATGCGTCTGCTCGGTGCCGGTGCGCAGCTTGAACAATTCCATGCCCAGATGCTCCGAGGAACCGATGCCGGAGGAGCCATAGGACGCGCGCGTCGGATTGGCCTTCAGCCAGGCGATCAGTTCGGTGAGGGTGCTGGCGGGCACCGCGGGATTCACGACCATGAGGTTGGGCGCGCTGATCGCCAGGGTGATCGGCGTCAGGTCATTTTCCGGGTCGAAGGGCGCGCGGGGCGTGAGGATGGGGGTGATGGTCATCAGCCCGCTCGCCGCGATGAAAAGCGTATGCCCATCAGCTGCCTGCCGGGTGACGTATTGGACAGCGACGACGCCATTCGCGCCGGTGCGATTTTCCACCAGCACGGTCTGCCCCGTCGCGGCCTGCAATGGGCCGGAGAGGGAGCGCGCCAGAAGATCCGACGGGCCGCCCGGAACATAGGGGACGACGATGGAAATTGGCCGTGTGGGCCAGGCCTGCGGCGCGGTCTGCGCCAAGGCGCTGCCGGATGCGGCGATGCCGCCCAGAATTTGGGCCGTGAAGCTGCGACGTGTGGTGCTCATGTCTCGGTTTTCCGTGGGGCAGCGCCATGGTGGCGCCGGCTTCGGCGCTATGGCATGCAAGCCATATGCCGCACGGAGAAGCCTGGGCGATGAAAAGCGGAAAGCTGCGCAACCTCGCTTTGCTGACGGGCGCGATCATCCTTGCTCCGGCTATCTGGTTCGCGGGCACCGCCGCCGTGCCTGCGCTGCTGCGCGACGGCGTGATCACCCGTGCCGAGGCGGGCTGGCTGACGGCCGCGGTGCAATTGGGCTTCGTCCTGGGCACGCTCACTTCGGCGATATTCTCCCTGGCGGATCGCTGGCCCGCGCGCGCGCTGTTTTTCGGGGCGGCGACGGTCGCGGGCGCAGGCACGCTGGTGCAGGCCTTCATCGAGCCCGCTGGCCTCGGCGCCTTTGCGCTGCGCTTTCTGGCGGGGGCGGCCATGGCGGGGGTGTATCCGGTGGGCATGAAGCTCGCCGCGGGCTGGGCGCGCAGCGGATCGCCAGGGGCGGCGGCATGCACGGCGCCGCAGCGAAGCCAGCGTGGTGATCTGGGCTTGCTGATCGGCATCGTGGTGGGGGCGCTGACCATTGGTTCCGCGGCGCCCCATGCGCTGCCCGGGTTGCTGGGTTCGGTCGATTGGCGGCAGATCTACCTCACCGCCGGGCTGCTGGCCTTGCTCGGCGGCGCGCTGATCCTGCCCTTCCGCGAGGGGCCGAATACAGCGCGGCGCCCGCCCTTCAACCCGCGCGCTGTACTGCTGGCCTGGCGCGACCCGCGGCTGCGCCTCGCCAATGCCGGATACCTTGGCCATATGTGGGAACTCTACGCCGTCTGGGCCTGGGTGGGGCTGTTCCTGGCGCAGCAGGGTGCGGGTGGCGATGCCGGCTGGATCACCGCGATGGTGGTGGGCTCTGGCGCCATCGGTTGCGTGGGCCTCGGGCTGCTGGCGGATCGCTTCAATCGTGCGCGCATGGCCGCATTCGCCATGTTCGTCTCGGGCTCCTGCGCGATGCTGATCGGCAGCACGGCGGGCTGGGCGCTGCCCCTGACGCTGGTGCTGGCCGCCATCTGGGGTGTCAGCGTGGTGGCGGATTCCGCGCAGTTCAGCGCTTGCACTTCGGTCTGCGCGCCCCCCGAACTGGTCGGCACCATGCTGACGGTGCAGACCTGCGCGGGGTTTTTGCTCACCGTGCCGGCGATCCAGCTCATGGCCTGGGCGGTGCCGGCGCTGGGCTGGGGCGGGGCCTTCGCCCTCCTGGGTATGGGCCCGTTGATCGGTGCTTTCGCGATGCTGCGCCTGGCACCGCTGCTGCCTCAATCCGTGCCGAGATAAGCCGTCGCATCAATCTCGACGAGGCAATCGGGCGAGCCCAGGCCACTGACGATGCAGGAGACGCGATGCGGTGGGTTTTCCGCGAAATTCGCGAAATACACCTCATTCATGGGCGCCCAATTCGCTCGGTCCGTGACATAGACCGTGCACTTCACCACATCATCGAGGGTGCCGCCGGCGGCTTCGATCAGCGCGCGGATGTTATCGATCGTCTGCTGTGTCTGCGCACGCACGTCGTCAATGGCAAAGCGTCCCTCGCGGTCCCGCCCGATCGAGCAGGCGAAGACGAAGCCGCCCGCCTTGCTGGCCTGGGCGAAGGGCAGGGCGGGCTTGAAGACCTGGTCGCTGGAGATGGCGGTTTTCGGCATGGGAGTTCCTTCCACTTTGACGCTGCCATGCGAGTGTGGGAGCGTTTTGCTCCGCACTCCAGAAGGGGTTTGCCATGCCCGTGCTTCCGCGCCGCGCTGCCCTGCTGGGCCTGCTCGCAACACCCGCATTGGCGCAGGCCGCCTGGCGGCCGGAACGCCCCATCCGCCTCATCGTGCCCTGGCCGCCGGGTGGCCCTGCCGATACGCATTTCCGCGTCCTCGCCGAGGTGGCAACGCGGCATTTCGGCCAGGCGGTGGTGGTGGAGAACCGGCCCGGCGCCACCGGCACGCTGGGGGCGACCACGCTCAAGGAGTCGCGTCCGGATGGCAGCGTCGTCTCGCAAATGCCGCCGGGCGTGTTTCGCGTGCCGCTGCTCTCGCCGCGCCCGGCCTTTGATCCGATGACGGACTTCACCTGGATCATCCAGCTGACCGGCTCGGTCTTCGGGACGGTGGTGCGGGCGGATTCGCCCTGGCAGACGCTGGAGGAATTGCTGGCCCATGCGCGCGCCAATCCGGGCCGGTTGAACTACGGCACACTGGGCATCGCCTCCTCCCAGCATCTGGGCATGGAGCGCATCGCTGCGCAGGCGGGCGTGACCTGGACGCATGTGCCCTATCGCGGCACGGCGGAGACACTGACCGCGCTGCTGGCCGGGCAGATTGACGCAGCGGGCGAAAGCTCCTCCTGGGCGCCCATGGTGGAGGAGGGGCGGCTGCGCCTGCTCGCCACCTGGGGCTCTGCCCGGCCGCCACGCTTCGCCCAGGTGCCGACGCTGATGGAACTCGGCATTCCGGTCGTGGCCGAGGCGCAATACGGCCTGGCTGCACCACGCGGGATGGATCCTGCGATCATCCAGGGGCTGCATGACGGCTTCCGGGCCGCGCTGTTCGATCCCGCGCATCTGGCGGCGCTGGAGCGGTTCCATCAACGCCCGCTCTATCTCAACAGCGCGGACTACACGGCCGCGGTGCGCGTCCAGTTCGAGACGGAGCGCGAAGCGCTGCGCCGCATCGGCATGCTGCCGGCCTGAGGAGAAAAATGATGAGCATGACCCTGGCCGAAGGCCGCATCCCCGTTCTCGATATCTCGGCATTTCTGCGCGGCGAGGCGGGCGCGCGGGCGGAATTGGCCCGCCATGTGGCCCGCAGCTGCGAGGATACTGGTTTTCTCGTCTTCGCCGGCCATGGCATCGCCCAAGGGCTGATCGATGGCTGCTTCGACGCCGCCGCGCGTTTCTTCGCGCTGCCGGACGAGGAGAAGCTGGCACTCAAGATCGGCGACCTCAATATCGGCTTCCTGCCCACCGGGGCGCAGGTGATCCGCACCTCCAAGGTGGCAGAGGTCAAGAAGCCCAACCTGAATGAGAGCTTCTACATCACCCATGACCGCGCGCCGGATGATCCCGATGTGCTGGCGGGCAAGCCCTTCGCGCAACCCAATAAGTGGCCGCCTGGCCTGCCCGATTTTCGAGCCCCCACCATGGCCTATTTCAACGCCATGGAGCGCCTGGCGCGCAGCATGCTGCCGGTTTTTGCCAGCGCACTCGATCTGGCGGCCGACCACTTCGATGCCGACTTCGCGGACCCGACCTGCACGCTGCGGCTGATCCGCTACCAGCCACAACCCGAGGATGAGGCGGACCGCTTCGGCTTCGCCCCGCATATTGATACCAACTTCACCACCTATCTCGCGCAATCGGCGCTGCCGGGGCTTGAAGTCCGCACGCGGGAAGGTGAGTGGCTGCGCCCGCCGGCCATCCCCGGCACCTTCGTCGTGAATACGGCGGAAATGCTGGGGCGCTACAGCAATGACCGCTTCGCGCCCACGCCGCATCGCGTGGTGAACAACAACCGCGCCATGCGCTACGCCATCCCCTTCTTCTACGGCCCGAGCAATGACGCGGTGATCCGCTGCGTGCCGAGCTGCGTCAGTGAGGGCAATCCCGCGCGCTATGAGCCGTTGCTGTATCTCGACCATCGGTTGGAATTGAACCGCCGCAACTTCGCCCATCGCCAGACGGAGGCCGCCCGATGATTGCCCGCCGCGCGCTCCTCGCCAGCACGCTGGCTGCCTCTACCTCTGTCCATGCCCAGATCATCAGCCGGCCCATGCGCTGGGTGGTGCCCTTCCCGCCGGGGGGTGCTGCCGATGCGATCGCCCGCATCTGGGCCGATGCCGTCACGACGCGCACCGGCCAGTCCATCGTGGTGGATAATCGGGGCGGGGCGAATGGCCTGCTCGGCGTGCAGGCGGTGATGCAGGCGCCGGCGGATGGCAGCACGCTGGGCATTCTCAGCATCCCCTTCTTCACCGCACTGCCGATGATGATGGACCGCCCGCCCTATGACCCGGCGCGGGACCTCGTGCCCATCATCCGCCTCGTCACCTCCACCGTGCTCTGCTGCGTGACCGCCGAGCGCGCGCGGGAGCGGGGCTGGACGGATTTCCGCGCCCTGGTGAATGCGGCCAAGCAACCGGGGGCGCGCGTCACCAAGGGGTCGGCCGGCAATGGCTCGGCCGCGCATCTGCTGATCGCTACCATCGCGCGGCGGTCTGGGGCGAATATCGAGCATATCGCCTATCGCGGCGGGGCGCCGGCCCTGACGGACCTATTGGGCGGGCAGATCGACATGGTGTTCGACTTCATGCCCGCGCTGATGCCGCATGTCGTATCGGGGCGGCTGATGCCGCTGGCCGTGGGCAGCAACGCCCGCAGCCCGCTGCTGCCCCAGGTGCCGGGGCTGGGCGAGTTCGCCGACCTCAACCTTGGCGATCTCGACATGCAGTCCTGGAACGCGCTGACCGCCCCGCGCGGCACGCCGCCCGAGGTGCAGCGCGCCATCGCCGATGGGGTGCTGCGCAGCGCCGATGCGCCAGGCCTCGCCGACCGGCTCAGGGCGAGCGGCCTGGTGCTGGCGACCAGCGCTGGCCCCGCGGAGACGGCAGCGCTGATCGCGGCCGATGCACCGCGTTGGGCGGAAATGGTGCGGGTTTCGGGCGCGCGGATCGAGTAGCCGCGCCGGCTCGGCTCAGTCTGCTTCATGCAGGAGCGGGAGCCGGCCGCTACCCGGCATTTTGTTGCGTGATGCCCGCCGCGCGTGCCGCCGCACCCCATTTCGCCATCTCGGCTTCCACGAAGTCGCGGCTTTGCTCCGGCGTCGTTGTCACGACCTCGGCGCCAAGCGTCTGGTGCCGGGCCAGAATCTCCGGCCGGCGCAATGCGGCATGGATTTCGGCCACCAGGCGGGTGGTCACCGGCGGCGGCAATCCGGCCGGGCCAAAAAGCATGCCCCAGGTGGAGGCCTCGAAGCCCGGCAGGAACTCGCTCAGGGTGGGGATATTGGGCAGCTGCGGCGCGCGGGTGGCGCCCGTGGTGGCGAGCGCCTTCAGCGAACCCCCCTGGATATGCGGCAGGGCGGCGGGCACCGTGTCGAACATGATGTTCACGCGGCCCGCGATCAGGTCGGGGTGGGCGTGGGTGCTGCCGCGATAGGGGACATAGGTCAGCTCGATACCGGTCTGCTGCGCGAACAGGACGGGCGCGAGGCGCACCACCCCGGCCGAGCCGGCGAAGGTGATGCGGCCAGCTGGCAGGGATTTCGCGTGGCTGACCAACTCGGCCGGCGTGCTGGCCGGGAAGCTGGGCGCCGCGCAGAGCACGAGGGGCGTGCGGGTCGTCATGCTGAGGAAGGTGAAGTCCCGCACCGTGTCGAAGGGCAGCCGGTAAAGTGCGGCATTCACTGCATGGCCGACCGAGGTCAGGCCCAGCATATGGCCATCCGGTGGGGATTTCGCGACCGCATCCGTGCCGATGATGCCATCGGCCCCGGGCCGGTTCTCCACCGTGACCGGCTGGCCCAGGGCGGCCGACATGGGCTCGGCGATCAACCTTGCCGTGATGTCGGAGACACCACCTGGCGAGTAGGGCACCACGATTCGCAAGGGTCGGGCGGGAAAGCCCTGCGCCTGGCCGCGCGGTGCGGCAAGCAGCAGGGCAGGGGCGGCCAGCAGGACAATGCGGCGGGTCAGTGTCATGGGGGTTCCTCCGGCCGGGTTGTTCCCGGTTCGGCGACGATCTTGGGATATTCCTTGCCCTGCGGGAAGCAAAACCCTGGGACTGCCTTTCAGCGCTTTGACTTCCCCGGCTTTGGCCCTATCTCCCCTCCCATGACCGAAACGCCGCTGCACCTCATCCGCAATTTCTCCATCGTCGCCCATATTGACCATGGAAAATCCACCCTCGCCGACCGGCTGATCCAGTCCACCGGGACCGTGGCGCTGCGCGACATGAAGGAACAGATGCTCGACAGCATGGATATCGAGCGCGAGCGCGGCATCACCATCAAGGCGCAGACCGTCCGGATCAACTACAAGGCCAAGGATGGGCTGATCTATACGCTGAACCTCATGGACACGCCGGGCCATGTGGACTTCGCCTATGAGGTGAGCCGCAGCCTCGCTGCCTGCGAGGGCTCGCTGCTGGTGGTGGACGCCTCCCAGGGGGTCGAGGCGCAGACGCTGGCCAATGTTTACCAGGCGCTGGATGCGAACCACGAAATCGTGCCGGTGCTGAACAAGATTGATCTGCCGGCGGCCGAGCCGGACCGGGTGAAGCAGCAGATCGAGGATGTGATCGGCCTCGATGCCTCGGATGCCGTGATGATCTCGGCGAAAACTGGGCTCAACATCGAGGGCGTGCTGGAAGCCATCGTGACCCGCCTGCCGCCGCCCAGGGGCGATGCGTCCAAGACGCTGACTGCCTTGCTGGTGGATAGCTGGTATGACGCCTATCTGGGCGTGGTGGTCCTGGTGCGCGTGCGCGATGGGCATCTGCGCAAGGGCCAGAAGATCCGCATGATGTCCAATGGCGCCGTGCATACCGTGGAGCAGGTCGGCTATTTCACGCCCAAGATGGTCGCGGCCGACAGCCTTGGCCCGGGCGAGATGGGCTTTGTCACCGCCGCCATCAAAACAGTGGCCGACACCAATGTCGGCGATACCCTGACCGATGACCGCAACCCCGCGACCGAGGCGCTGCCCGGCTTCAAGCCCAGCATTCCCGTCGTGTGGTGCGGGCTGTACCCGGTGGATGCCGATGATTTCGAGAAGCTGCGCGAAAGTGTGGGCAAGCTTCGGCTGAATGACAGCAGCTTCCATTACGAGATGGAGACCTCGGCGGCGCTCGGCCTGGGCTATCGCTGCGGCTTCCTGGGGCTGTTGCACCTGGAAATCGTGCAGGAGCGACTTTCGCGCGAGTTCGACCTTGATCTGATCGCAACCGCGCCCAGCGTCGTCTACAAGCTCAAGAAGAACAACGGCGAAGAGCTCGACCTGCATAACCCGGCGGATATGCCGGACCCCACCTTCATCGCCGAAATCCAGGAGCCCTGGATCAAGGCGACCATCATGGTGCCGGATGAGTATCTCGGCCCCGTCCTGACGCTCTGCAATGAGCGCCGCGGCCGCCAGGTGGAGCTGACCTATGTCGGCACCCGCGCCATGGCGGTCTATATGCTGCCGCTGAATGAGGTGGTGTTCGATTTTTACGATCGCCTGAAATCGCTCAGCCGCGGCTATGCGAGCTTCGACTACGCCATGGAAGGCTATGAGCAGGGCGACCTCGTGAAGATTTCCATCCTGGTAAATGCCGAGCCGGTGGATGCGCTCTCCTTCATGGCGCACCGCAACCAGGCTGACCGGCGCGGTCGGCAGATCTGCGAGAAGCTGAAGGAGCTGATCCCGCGCCAGCTCTTCAAGATCCCCATCCAGGCGGCGATCGGCGGGCGGGTCATCGCGCGTGAGACGATCTCCGCCATGTCCAAGGACGTGACGGCCAAGTGCTATGGCGGCGACATCAGCCGCAAGCGCAAGCTTCTGGACAAGCAGAAGGAAGGCAAGAAGCGCATGCGGCAATTCGGCAAGGTCGAAATCCCGCAAAGCGCCTTTATCGCTGCCCTCAAGATGGATGCCTGAGGGACTGGCCGGCATGTACGAGATGCCGTGGCCAAAGCCTGCACTGGCGAATTGCGTCTTCTATCACAGCATGTATTTGCCCCAGACAGGGCCGGTCGAAGGCCAATGGGATATCCGCCCGGATTTCGAGGCCTATACCGGCGGGCTCGATCTGCGGGGCAAGCGCGTTCTGGATGTAGGGACCTGTACAGGCGCGATCGCCTTTGAGATGGATAACCGGGGGGCGGATGTTACGGCCTTCGATGCCGATAGCGTCGCGCGGTTCCAATGGGTGCCCTTCGCCAGCACGCTGTACCACCAGGACCGCGCCCGTTGGAACGCAGCAAGCGAGCAGGGCCTGATCGCCTATAAGAGCGCCTTCTGGTATGCGTGGCATGAATATGAGTCGCGCGTGAAGGTCGTCTACGGCGATGTCGGGCAACTGGCGCAGCTGGTGCCGGAGCAGGATGTGGTGCTGGCCTGCGCGATCATCGAACATCTCTCGGATCCCGTCACCGCCATCGGTCAAATTGCCCGTGTGGCCAAGGAGGCGGTGGTGATCGGCTTCACGCATGTGGATTTCACGCCCGGGCTCTTCATGCGCCCCCATCAGGAGTGGTCGGCCAATCACCCCTATGTCTGGTGGCGCCTCTCGGCCGACCTGTATCGCTTGATCTTCCGCCAACTGGGCTTCGAGGTGGAATTTGTCGAAGCCTATGCGATGTTCGGCACGGTCAAGGCCGAGCGGCACACCATCGTCGCCCGGCGCGTCGTGGCTGCATGAGGTGCGGCGGTTGACCGAAGGCTTGGGATGGACTGCTTCCCGTCACCACGCCGACCGCCTGCCTGGATGGCCGTGGGCAGGCGGATATGTTATTCGCCTGAATTGTGGGGAAGAGGAAGCAGGGCAGGGGCTTGTCTGTCTGTTTCATTGCTGGATAGCGCCCAAGGCACGTATCCGACCCGCAAGGCACTATAAATGTTGAAAAATCACCTGCCCTTGGGCATCTCCGAAATGGGGGGCTCCTGCGGCAAGTGACCAGAGCGCCATCCGTTCAAACAGAATCGTTTGGGCGGATAATGATGCTCGAAAATTAATGGTCTAGAGGTTGTTTCGTGAGCCCTTGCGAGCGGAACAAGCTCTGGTCATCTGCGATGCGGAACGCATGTCGCTCGGAGCCCGATGGTGAGGGAACCGAGCAGCTCTGCCCCGTGCATGCAGCATGCTTATGGAAAACAAAGGGAAAGCGCGGGGCACACCTGGCTGGGCCGAGGTCCCGCCGGGCGTTCTGGTCGCTGCCCTCAAAATGGACGTTGAGCTATGGAACATCGCGGTTGCGTATTCACGGTCGGCCCCCTCAAGGGCCGCAATAACTGGCGCTGGACCACCTATGACGGCGCCACGGCTGCCGCCAAGCCCGTCAACACGGGCGATGTGATGGGCCAGCACGAGCGGGTGGCCAAGCAGGAAGCCATGGCCGCGATTGATGAGTGGCGCAAGAAAAACCGCGAATAGCGCGGGTCAGCGCCGGATCAGCGCCCGCCACCAGCCCAGCAGCAGGCCCCAGAAGCTGGCCTTTGCCACCACGGCTTCACCGCGCGCCTGGCGCTCCAGGTTGCGGGCGAAATCGGCTGCCATCGCGGCCACCACGCCGCGCAGCAGCGCCGGCCTGGAGAATTGCGCGAGCGGGCCGGTCAGGCGCCAGCCCAGCTCCAGGAGCAGGCGGGAGGCCTCGCCATCTGGCTCCAACCGCCACTGGACCTCGCCTTCGGCACCATTCGCGCCATCTCGCCCCTGGCCGCGCAGGCGCCCCATGCGCGCCGCCTGATCGAGCGTCAATGTGCCCAGGCCGGCAAAGCGGACGGCGAAGGGGCCAAGGCTCACGGCCATCTCGCCCTCCACCAACGTGCCCTCGTGCCGGATCAGGCGCATGCCGGGCACGCAGTCGGCGATGCGGGCCGGGTCGGAGAGGATGAGCCAGGCGACATCCGGCGGGATGGCCAGGGTTTCGCGATGCTCAAGATGGTTGGGCAGCGCCGCGTCAACCGGTGGCGCGTTGACGGCCAGGGGCGGTGGCGGCGGAGCCGGGATGGCAGCTTCGCGCCGCGCCAGAGGCAGTGCGGCGGGGCGTGTGGCGGCCACCTCGGCGATGGCTCGCACAATGCCGCGATAGCCGGTGCAGCGGCACAGATTGCCGGCCAGTTCGTCGCGGATGCGTGTCTCATCCACGGCGCCCAGGCGGATCACGATATCGCGCGCCGTCATCATCATGCCCGGCGTGCAATAGCCGCATTGCAGGGCGTGGTGCCGGTTGAAGGCGGCGCGCAAGGCCTCGGCCACGGGATCCTCGTCCAGCCCCTCGATGGTGGTGACCTCCATCCCGGCCGCCTCATGCGCATAGATCAGGCAGGAGCGGGTTGGAGCCCCGTTCACCAGCACGGTGCAGGCGCCACAGACGCCCTGTTCGCAGCCCAGATGCGTGCCGGTGAGGCCGCAATGCTCGCGGATCACATCGGCCAAGTGGGTGCGGGCGGGGGCGCTCACCTCGCGCCGCGCACCATTCACATGAAGGGTGATCACATTGCCTCCGATGGCCGGAGCGCCTGCTTGGCGCGGAGGTCTGAATCGGTGGCGCTCACATTGCCTCCGATGGCCGGAGCGCCTGCTTGGCGCGGAGGTTTGAATCGGTGGCGCTCACATTGCCTCCGATGGCCGGAGCGCCTGCTTGGCGCGGAGGTCTGAATCGGTGGAGTTCATGCGGCTTCCATCATCGCGATGGCGCGCTGCAAGGCGATGCCGCTGAGGCGCTGGGCCGCGGCGTCCAGCCAGGGTAGCCGTGTTGGGATGTCATCCACGCTCTCCAGCAGCGTCGGCGGGCCTTCCACGGCGCCGGCCAGAAGCCGGCGCGGGCGCTCGATGGCGATGCCGATGGCCTTGGCGAATTCGCCGATCTTGCGGTTGATCTTGCAATAACCCCAGCGCGCGCCGGCGGGCAGGCGTGGCACCTCGACCGCCAGGATGATTTCGCCCGGCTTCAGCGCGGTGGTGAAGGGGGCGAGGATGAAGGCCTCGGCGGGGATGCGGCGCTCGCCTTGGCTGCCGAGCGCGATGATGTTGGCGCCCAGTGCCGCCATCACGCCAGGCCAATCGGCGGCAGGGTCGGCATGGGCGAGGCTGCCGCCCAGCGTCCCGCGGTTGCGCACGGCGCGGTAGGCGATGCCATGGGCCACATGTGGCATCAGGCCGTTGCTCGGGTCGGGGACGGCGCCGTCCTCAATCTCGGCGTGGGTGATGGCGGCGCCGAAGCGGATATGGTCCGCCGCTTCGAGGGCTCCGCGCAGGTCAGGAAGCCGCTTCACATCCACCAGCAGCGCTGGCCGCACCAGCCGCAGATTCATCATGGGCGAAAGCGATTGCCCGCCCGAGAGCGGCTTCGCGCCGGGTTGCGCCAGCAGCGTCAATGCGCCGCGCGTATCGGCCGGGGCGGCATGTTCGAAGGCGGCGGGCTTCATGCCGCACCGCGAAGCTGGCGGCCGGTGTCGGCCGGCGTGGGGATCGCGCTTGCCAGCACCGCCAGGATGCGATCCGGCGTCGCCGGCAGGTCCGTCACCTCGCAGCCGAGATGCGCGATGGCGTCGTTGATCGCGTTCACGATCGCAGCCGGCGGGCCGATGGCGCCGCTCTCGCCGATGCCCTTCTGCCCAAAGCGGCTGATGGGCGAGGGCGTTTCCATATGGAGAATTTCGATGTCCGGCACATCCGAGGCGCCGGGCAACATGTAGTCGGCCAAGGTGGAAGCGAGCGGCTGGCCGCCCGTGTCATAAGGCATTTCCTCGAACAGCGCGGTGCCGATGCCTTGCGCCGCGCCGCCCAGGACCTGGCCATCGGCGATCAGGGGATTGAGCAGCACGCCGCCATCCTCGACGATCACATAGCGCGTAAGGCGCACATGGCCTGTCGCCGCATCCAACTCCACCTCCACCGCATGGCAGGCGTAGCTGAAGGTGCCGGTGTCCCGCGCGGTCTTGTGGCCGACCGTGCAGTCCAGGCCCTCAGCCTGCATCGCCTCGGTCAGGTTTTGCGGCGCGCGGAAGAAGGTGCGGGCGATTTCGGCAACACTGACGCTCGCATTGCCGGCGCGCACGGCGCCTTCCGCGAAGATCGCGTCCTTGTCCTGCAGCAGATGGGCGCCCATCGGGATGAGGCGGCTGCGGAGTTCCGTGCAGGCCTCGGCCACGGCGCCGCCGGCCATCACGGCGCAGCGGCTGCCCCAGGTGCCGGTGGAATAAGGCGTCAATGCTGTATCGCCGTGGATGAGCTGCACGCGCTCCACCGGCACGCCGAGGATTTCATGCGCCACCTGGGCCAACGTCGTCTCCATCCCCTGGCCATGGCTGTGGACGCCCACGCGGAGTTCCAGCGCGCCGTCCGGCGTCAGGCGCGCCTGGCAGGGCTCGGCGCCAGGGACGAAGGGGATCCCCCAGCCGTGATAAACGCTGGTTCCATGCGCACCTTGCTCGCAGAAGATGGCGAAGCCCTGGCCGATCAGCCGGCCTTCCGCACGGGCGTCGTCCCGGCGGGCGGCGAAGCCCTCGGCATCCACGGCTTCGGCCGCGCGGCGCAACGCTTCAGGGTAGTCGCCGCTGTCGAAGATCTTCTTCGTGACGTTGATGTAGGGCATCTGCGCGGCGCTGGGCAGGTTGCGCAGGCGGAGTGCCACGGGGCTGATGCCGGCCGCACGCGCCACGGCATCCAGCGTGGTTTCCAGCGCGTAGCAGACACCGGTTCGCGCGACACCGCGATAGGGCAGGATGGGCGGCTTGTTGGTGGCGACACTCCAGGTCTTGCAGCGAAACCGCGGCACGATGTAGGGGCCGGGCAGGATGGAGCCGATCTGCGCCGCCTCCAGGCAGGCTGAAAACGGATAGGCCGAATAGGCGCCACTATCCACATGCGCCTCACAATCCAGCGCCAGGATGGTGCCGTCACGATCGGCATGGACGGTGATGTCGTAATGGTGTTCGCGGCAATTGGCCTGGGCTGATAGGCCCTCGCGCCGGTCCTCGATCCAGCGGAGCGGCGTGCCGCCCAGCTTGCGGGCGAGCCAGCCGATGGCGACCTCTTCCTGCAACAGGATGCCCTTGTAGCCGAAGCCACCGCCGACATCGGGGCTGATGATCCGCACCGCGGATTCCGCCAGGCCGAGGCATTCGGCCAGACCCGTCTTGGTCACATGCACCATCTGCGAGGAGGTGTGCATTTCCAACTGGCCCAGGCGGGAGTCCCAGCGCGCGACGACGCCGCGGCCCTCGATCGGCGCCATATGCTGGCGCGCGGTGCGCAGGCGGCGGCGGATGACGATGGGGGCCTGCACATCGCTGATATCGTCCTCGACGAGGGCTTGCAGAACCACATTGTCGGGCCAGCCCTCATGGATCGGCGGACCGGCGCGATGGGCCAGCATGTCAGTTGCGGCCGGCAGTTCCTCGATATCGAGAGCGATGGCGTCGAGGATATCCTCGGCTTCGGCGCGTGTGGCGGCCACCACCATGGCGATGGGCTCACCCACCTGGCGGACGCGGCCCTGCGCGAGCGGCCATTGGTCGGTGCGGCGGAAGCCCGGAAGGGAGGAGGGGGCGCGGATCGGCAGCACGCCTGTGAGATCCGCCATGGTGAAGACCTGTGCGCCCTGGGGTGCGCGGATGGCGCGGATGATCCCGTGCGCCACAGGGCTGCGCAGGAAGGCGACCTCCCGCATGCCTGGCAGCTGGATATCCCCCACATACTTCCCGCGCCCGCGGAGGAACCGATCATCCTCCTTGCGGGGCAGGGCCGCGCCAACCCCTTGCCTCATGGTGCGGTGGGGTCCGGGGTCCGCCACGGACCCCGGCGGAGCGCGAGGCAGAGCCTCGCCTTTTGTTCTGGCCGAATCAGACCTCCGGGCTGCGCCCTCCGGTCATCATGCGGAATCATGCAGCGATGGCCGCAGGCAAAATCGGCGCCGTGGCGTCAAACCGCATGCCGGCCTTCAGGCAGAAGGCCGGCTGCAACAGCCGTTCGGCGACAACCTCCGTGCCTTCGTTATCGGCCATCTTGAAGCGCCCGCGCAGATCATCCAGCACCGAGATATCCGCGAGCGCGCCGATGCGCAGCGTGCCGATGCCATCATCCAGGCGCAGCATGGCGGCTGGCCCGGTGGTGACCATGGGCACGATCCGCTCGAGAGGAACACCCAGCGCGATGAGTTCGCTCATCGCCAGCGTCAGCGAGAAGCGCGCCTTGCCGGTGAAGGGGTGATCCTCCTCCGGGTCCGAATGATTGGCGGGCGTGCCGGGTGGGGCAGGGATGCGCGTGTTGTAGCCATGCATGTCGGCGCCCAGCGTGTCGGGCATGATGCCGGCATCGAGGCTGATGCGCGCCATCTTGAAGCTGAAATGCGAGCCATGGCCCACATCCACCTTGAGTCCGGCATCGAGTGCCGCTTGCACCATGCCATGCACCTTGCCGGTGCGCCGATCCACGAAGCCGCCGGGATGGCGGGTGAAGGGGTGGGCCAGGATATCGCCAGGCCGCAGCAGGGGGATGACCAGCGGCAGGATTTCATCGGCATCAATGCCATTATTGCCGGTCTCCGGCGTCGGCCAGAGCTGGCCGAAATGGCAATAGACGGGCAGATCCGCCTCACGCCCGATCTGTGCGGCCTTCTTGAGAACTTCCAGCCCGTAGCGCGCCATATTGCCGATCTCGGCATGCGCCTTCACGCCCTTCACGAGATCGGGATTGGCGCGGGCGGCCTTGACCGTCGCGTCCACATCCACATGCTCGGGGCCGTAGAGCGTCGGGTAGTAATGACCTTCCAGCCCACCCACGACATAGGCGCTGATGAAGCTGAAGACGCGTGAATGCGCGGGCTTGGCGATGAATTCCTGGAAGCCCGGCAGCGTCATGCAGGAGGCGCCGCCCTGGTCCACCAGCGCCGTCACGCCGCTATGGACGCCCGCCATGTCGGCCGGCAGGCCGAAGCGGCCGGAAACATAGGTGTAGATATGGGCATGCGTGTCCACCATGCCGGGCAGCACGAGCTTGTCCCTGACCGAGACCACCTCACGCGCAGAACTGCCGAGGATTTCGGGCGCGATGGCGGCAATGCGGCCATTCGCCACCGCCACATCCATCACGCCATCGAGACCCGAAGCCGGGCAGACCACTCGGCCGCCCTTGAGGAGGATGTCGTATTGCATGGTCTGCTCCCTTGCCTTCCGAGCCGGCGATTCATCCCCCGGCGCAACCCCGCCGGAAGAACCGCGGCCTAGTGTCCGAACTTGCTCAGAATGAGCTTTTCCAGCCCCGCGACAACCCCGTACAGCACCAGTCCCACCACGCAAAGCATACCGATGGAAGCCAGGATCAGCGCCGTCTCTGCCTGGCTGGAGGCAAAGAGGATGAGGTAGCCGAGGCCCGCCTGCGCCGTGATGAACTCACCCACGATCACGCCGATGATGGCGAAGGTGACGGCGATCTTCAGGCCCGAGAAAATATGCGGCAGCGCATAGGGGAAGCGCACGGAGAGAAACACCTGCCAGGAGCGCGCGGTGAGCGCCTTGCAGAGCCGCAGCATGTCAGGCGGTGTCGCGTTCAGGCCGGTCAATGTCGCGATGACCACGGGAAAAAACGCGATGAACATCGAGAACGCCAGCCGAGAGGAGGAGCCGATGCCGAGCCAGACGATGAACAAGGGTGCCAGCGCGATCTTCGGGATGAGCTGGAAGAAGATGACATTCGGATACAGCGCCGCATAAGCCCATTTCGAATAGGAGAGCAGCACGGCGAGCGAGATGCCCAGCACGGTGGCCAGCACGAAGCCGACAGCGGCCTCGGTGCCCGTGGGCACCGCATGCTGCAACAGGAAGGGCCAGGCTGTGATGGTGCGCTGGTAGATATCCATCGGCGAGGGCAGGATGACCTTGGGCACCTGGTAGAAATCCACCAGGAACTCCCAGAGCAGCAGCACCGAGACGGCGAAAGCGATGGGCAGCAGGATCTGCACCGCGGGATGCCGGGCGAGGTCGCGCTTCTCCACATTCAGCGCGGCGGGCGCCTCCGTCACGGCGGGGGTTGCGCCATCCATCACGCCGCATCCTTGATGCTGTGCTCGATCATCCCGCGCAGCCTGGCCACGATGGCGATGAATTCAGGACTGTCCTGCACGCTCTCGTCGCGCGGGCGGGCAAAGGGGATGGGCACATCGGCCACCACCACGGCGGGGCGCTTGGTCATCACCAGGACACGGTCGCTCAACAGCACCGCCTCGCGGATTGAATGCGTGATGAAGATGCCGGTCTTGCGATGCCGCGCCCAGAGATCCAGCAGGACCAGCGCCATTTCATCGCGCGTGATGGCATCGAGGGCCGAGAAGGGCTCATCCATCAGCATGATGGAGGGGGTGTGCACGAGTGACCGGCAGAGAGCGACGCGCTGGCGCATACCGCCGGACAGTTCGCGCGGGCGCTTGTCCATGAAGGCGCCCAGGCCGACCGAATGCAGAAGTTCCTCCGCGCGGGCCAAATATTTCTCGCGTGGCAGGCGCATCATCTTGATGGGAAACAGCACGTTGTCGCGCGCGGAGAGCCAGGGCAGCAGCGTGGCGTCCTGGAACACCAGCCCCGCATCACGGCGCGGGCCGGTCATCGGCTGGCCGCCTATGGTAATGCTGCCCGCGGTGATGGGCTCAAGGCCCGCCAGCATCATCAGGAGGGTGGATTTGCCGCAGCCTGACGGGCCGAGGACGGAGACGAACTCTCCCTCGGCGATATCCACGGAGACGCCGGCCACGGCCTCGATCGGCCCGGCCGGCGAGGCGTAGGTCTTGCGGACGCCGCGAAGCGAAATCATCCCGGCATCCTGCCCTTGATCCCTCAGCCCAGCATCGCGCCGAAAGGTGCGAGGCGCGTGCGCTGCGCGGCCCATTCGGCCTCGGTCAGCTTGATGCGGCCGGCAAAGCGGTTGGAGATGATGGCATCCGTCGCGGGGCGCTTGGCATCGGCCGGCGCGCCGAACTCCATCACGAGGTCGGTCATGGCGTTCCACTTCGCCATGTCGGTGAAGCCGAGGCCGTTCTCGATCGCTTCCGGCGCCAGCATGGTCGCCTGCATCAGCCCCTGGCTGAGGCGCGCATTCTCACGCCCGCCTGCCGTGATGCCGATTTCCGGCACCTGGCGCACGAACATGTCCACCGCACGGTCCGGCTCACGCAGTTGCAAGGCCGCGGCTTCGAGCAGCGCATCGGTGATGGCCTCGGCCTGGGCTGCGCGGTCGCGCAGGATCTCGGGGCGCGTGCAAATGACATTGGCGTAGAAATTCAGCCCCGCCGAGGAATACGGAATGAAGCGGTGCGCCGCGTTCTGCGCCTGCATCACCGGAATGGTGGAGGAGCCGATGGCGGTGATCGCATCCACCTGGCGGTCAATCAGCGAGCGTTCCAGCACGCGGTTGTCCATCTGCTGGATCGTGACGCTGGAGAGATTGATGCCGGCGCGCCGCGCAAAAGCAGGCCAGAAGGGGAATTCGGCACTGGTCGGCACCGCGCCGATGCGCTTGCCCTCCAGGTCCTTCGCGGTGCGGATCGGGCTGTCGGCGCGCAGCGCGATGCCCATCGTCATGTCGTAATTCACCGTCGCCATGCCGAC
Source organism: Sediminicoccus sp. KRV36 (assembly GCF_023243115.1). Lineage (NCBI taxonomy): Bacteria > Pseudomonadati > Pseudomonadota > Alphaproteobacteria > Acetobacterales > Roseomonadaceae > Sediminicoccus > Sediminicoccus sp. KRV36. The sequence goes on along the minus strand of NZ_CP085081.1, from coordinate 3,352,094 downwards.
GATCGGCAGTTCGCGCGCGGCGGCGAGGATCATGGGCCCAGCGCCGACGATGGCGTAGTCGAACTGGCCCTGGGCCAGCGCCTGGGCGGCGGCGACGGAACCAAAGCCGCGCGTCACATCCACATTGAGGCCGCGGCGCGAGAAGGCGCCCATCTCACGGGCGATGTAGGCGTAAGCGGTCGAGCCCTGGGCGAGCCAGGGCAATGTCAGCTTGATGGCCGCCTGGGCGCGCGCGACATGCGGGGTGGCCAGTAGCGCGGTTCCGGCAACAAGGGCCGAACGACGGGACAGCGTGGGCATGGCGGGCAGCCTCCAGGCGGTTGATTTCTGGCCCCGGTATGTCGGGCGGCCGGGGTGCCGGCAAGCGATACGGGGCCCTGCCGAGGCATTTCTGGTCAGCGCATGCACGTTTCGTTTGCAGTATCCGCGCGGAACGCACGTTTACAAAGCAGGCAGCGCGTCTCGTTTTTTCCCGCTCCATGCCGTTCCAGCTTCGATTGCTTTGGCGCAGCCTTTGCTAGGCCTGCCCGTCATCGCCTTCCCGCGAAGCGCGATCTTCCCTTACCCCGACCGGAGGCTCAATGCCCGTTTTCCATCGCCGCAGCCTGCCCGCCTTCGCGGCGTCCCTGCTTGCCGCCACCCAAAGCGGCGCGTTCGCCCAGAGTGCTGGTGCCGCGCTCCCTGGCGCACTGCCCGCGGGCACCCTGCGCCTCGTTGTGCCCTATAACCCGGGTGGCATCACTGATATTCTTGCGCGCGGCATGGCGCAGTCGCTCACGCCGATCCTGGGCAACACCACGGTGGTCGAGAACCGCCCGGGCGCGAATGGCAGCATCGGCGCGAATATGGTGGCGCGTTCCCCGGCCGATGGGCTCACGCTCCTGGTCGGCGTCACGGACACGCATGCCGTCAATCCGGCTGCCATGCGCAACCTGCCCTACGACCCGGAGCGCGATTTCGAGCCGGTGAGCAACATCACCAACGTGCCACTGGCCCTCGCCGTCGGCCCCACGCAGCGCGAGATCGTGGACCTGCGCGCCTTCATCGCGGCCGCCCGCGCCCGCCCTGGCGCGCTGACGCATTCGAGCTGGGGCGTGGGCAGTGTGTCGCAGATCGCCATGCTGCGCATCGGCGCGGCGGCCGGTGTGGAATTGCTGCATGTTCCCTTCACCGGCGCTGCCCCAGCGCAGCAGGCGCTTGCCGCCGGCCAGGTGGACTCGATGGTGATGCCGGCCGGCGCTGCCGAAGCGCTGGCGCGTGATGGCCGCGTGCGCGTGCTGGCGACGCTCTCGCCCGCACGGCTCGCGCTGTTGCCCGATGTGCCGACCTTGCAGGAGCAGGGCGTGGCACTCTCCACCACCATCTTCCAGGCGATCTTCGCGCCGGCCCGCACGCCGGCTGCGGCCATCGCCCGGCTGAATGCGGCGATGGGCCTGGCCTTGCAGACGCCCTCCATGCTGGAAATCCTGCGCGCGCAGGCGGCCCTGCCGGACCACACGACGCCCGCCGGCCTCGCCCAGCGCGCCCGTGAGGAGCGGGAGGCCTGGGGCGCCGTGGTGCGCAGCGCCAATATCCGGCTGGACTGACGCGGGCGGCTGTCAGGCGCTAGTCTTGCGCCTGACAGCAAGGAGAATGGCGTGACGCATCTCGAGGCCGATGTGCTGATCATCGGCGCCGGCGGGGCTGGCATGTATGCCGCGATCGAGGCCGCGCGCTCCGGTGCACAGCGCGTGCTGCTGCTGGATCGCAGCCTGATCGGCCGTGGCGGCGCGACTGTGATGGCGCAGATGACCGTCGCCGCCGCCGTGGGCCAGGGCGATCATTGGGAACATCACCTGGCCGATACGCTGACCGCAGCGCGCGGGCTGGCCGATCCTGGCCTCGCGGCCCTGCTGTGCGAGGTGGGGGCGGAATGCATCCTGGAGATGGATCAGTGGCGTGTCGGCTGGGCGCGCTCCGGCGATGGCTTCGCCGCCGTCCAGGCGCCCGGGCATGACCGTGCGCGCTGTGTCTATGTGGATTTCCTCAACACGGGCCCGGCCGTCTCGCGCACGCTGCGCGCGCAGGTGCAGCGCGTCGGTCCGGCCATCCGCCGCGTGGGCGAGATCGCCGTTACGGATCTCGTCGTGCAGGATGGCGCGGTGACGGGGGCGGCCGCCCTCCATGTGGCCACGGGCGAGGCGGTCACCATCGCCGCCCCCGCGACCATTATCGCAACCGGGGGGCTGACGCGCCTCTACGCCCGCAACAGTGCGAGTGCGAATATGTCGGGCGATGGCTACGCGCTCGCGCTGCGCGCCGGGGCGACGCTGGTGGACATGGAATTCGTGCAGTTCTTCCCGATCGGCCACCTGGCGCCGCGGCTGATCGGCATGGACCCCATCATGTGGGATCCGTTCCGCTACAAGCTTGGCGGGCGGTTGCTGAATGGCGCGATGGAGGATTTCCTGCCGCGCTGGGGCGGTGACGCCGAAGCAGGCCGCTACAGCACGACGCGCGACCTCGCGACCTATGCCATCACCAAGGAAAATGAGGCCGGGCGCGGTTCGCCGCATGGTGGCGCCTGGCTGAGCTTCACGCATCTCTCGGAGGCCGAGTTGCGCGCAGCCTTCGGCCCGGTGGTGGACAAGCTCGCCGCCAATGGAATTGACCTGACGCGCGACTGCGTGGAGGTGGCGCCGATCGCGCATTACCATATGGGGGGCATCCGGGTGGACCGCGCGATGCGGACAGATCTGCCGGGGCTGCTCGCCGCCGGCGAGGCAGTGGGCGGCGCCAATGGCGCGAACCGTCTTTCCGGCAATGCGATCACGGAGGCGCTGGCCTTCGGGCGCATCGCCGGGCGTGAGGCGGCGCGCCTGGCGGCGACCGGGCCGATGCGCGGCTTCGCGGCCGGTGCCGCGCTCGATTTGCTGCGCGCTTCCGGACCACCGATGAACACGGCGGCGATGGTCGCCGCATTGCAGCGGCTGATGTCCAGGGATGTTGGCCCCTTCCGCACCGCCGCCGGCCTGCAGCGTGCGGCGGCAGGGATTGCTGCCTTGCAGGCCGAGTGCGGTTCCGTGCCGCCCGGGCCGCCTGATCAACCGCATGATCTGGCGCGCCTGGATTGGTTCGACCTGCGGCAGATGCTCCTGGTGGCGCGTGCCGTGGTCGAGGCGGCGCTGGCGCGTGAGGAAAGCCGGGGGGCCCATCAGCGCGAGGACTTTCCCCAGACGCAGCCGGCATGGCAGGTCAATCAACTCACTCGCGGCGAGGCACTCCGCCTGACGCGCGCGGCGGTGCCGGCCTGATGCGCGCGACACTCCTGATCCAGCGCGGCGCGCCTGGCGAAGCCCCGCGCGAGGACGCCTTCGACGTGGATTTCGAGCCGGGCGAGTCCGTGCTTGATGCTTTGCGCCGCCTGCGCGTTACGCAGGATCCGACACTGGCTTTCCGCTACGCCTGCCTCAATGCCAATGCATGCAAGGAATGCATGATGCTGCTGGATGGCCGTGTCATCTACGCCTGCACGGCGCGGCTGGAAGCGCGGGACATGCGGCTGGCCCCGCTGCCGAACAAGCCCCTGCTGCGCGACCTCGCGACGCTGATCGCGCCACCGGATGAGCGGTTGTGGGAGCGGCACATCCACGCATCGGCCCCCAAGCCGACCGCTGCGGGATTGCCTGGCCTGCCACCTGCCGCATACTCGAGACGCCAACTGGGGAACCACATGATGAAGCTGATTGATCTGAGCCGGGAGATTCACCACAAGGCCCAGCGCCTGCCCAATCACCCGACGATCGAGCTCTATCCCTTCAGCACGCATGCGGAAAAGCGCGTGGTGGATGGCTATGAGTTCTCCTCGGCCACGATGGTGCTGCACATGGGCGATCATGGCGGGACGCATGTGGATGCGCCGGTGCATTTCGATGAAGCGCCGGGTGCCATGACGATTGACCAGATGCCGCTCGAAACCTTCTTCACCGAGGCACTTTGCCTCGACCTCACGCATGTGCCGGACCGGACGGATATCACCATCGCGCATCTGGAAGCGGCGGAGAAAGCCTCGGGCGTCCGCATCCAGCCGAAGGACACGGTGCTGCTCTACACGGGCTTCTACCAGCGCGCCTCCGGCACCGAGGGCTACATCACGGATTTCCCGGGCCTGACCAAGGAAAGCGCGACCTGGCTTGGCCAGAAGGGGATCACCGCCTTTACGGTGGAATCGGTGAGTCCCGGCCGGCCGGGCCGCAACAATTTCGAGGTGCACCACGTCTGCCGCGACATGGGTTTCACGCATTACGAAGGCGTCGTGAATCTGGACAAGGTGGTGGGCAAGGGGCGCTTCCGCTTCATCGGATTGCCCTTGAAGATCCGCGGCGGGACCGGCAGCCCCGTGCGTGCCGTGGCATTGCTGGACGCTTAGGGCCAGGCCTCACGCCTGATAGGCGGAGAGCCTCGCGGGGTCGGGCACCACGCCGATCCCCGGACCCTGCGGCAACCAGGCGCGGCCGGCTTCGAGCTTGACGCCCGGCAGGGCCACATCCTCGGTCAGCATCGCCTGGGTGACGCTCACGCCCCACTCCACATCCGGCAGCAGTGCTGCGATATGCAACGCGGCCGCCGCACCGACCGACGTCTCGGCGATCTTGCAGGCAAGGGTGGTGCGCATGCCTTCGGCGCGCGCCAGGGCATCGGCTGCAAGCGTCGGCAAGAGCCCACCGAGCTTGATGGATTTCAGCCCAAAGCCGGCCGCGATCCCGCGATAGGCGGGAATATCCGAGAGCGCGTGCAGGCCCTCATCAATGCAGATCGGGCAGCCCATCAGGCCAGCAAGGCCGGCACGGTCATCATCGGCCAGGGGTTGCTCCAGGTAATTCAGCATGCCCTCCGGCAGGGCCTCCAGGAAGAGGCGCGCGGCATCCCGGCTCCAGGCCATATTCGCATCGCCCGAGAGATGGGCTGAGGGGCCGAGCGCGGCGCGCAGGCGCCGCAGCATGGCCGCGTCCTCGCGCGGATCGGGCTGCAGGCCTAGCTTGACCTTGATGTGGCGGAAGCCCTGCGCCTGGGCGGCCAGCGCGGCCTCCTGCACGGCGTGTTCCGTCGCACCGCCGATCATCGCGATGGCGGGGACGGAATCACGCTGGCGTGTGCCCAGCATCTCGCAAAGCGGAAGGCCTGCGCGCCGGGCAGCAAGATCCAGCAGGGCGGCCTCGGCGGCGCATTTCGCACCGTGATTGCCGCGGATGGCGCGGTCCAGGCGCGGGGTGATGGCGGCGGCTTCGCTGAAGGGGGCGGCGATCAGTGCCGGCGCCAGGTAGCGCCGCGCAACCTCCGCCATGCCGGGCAGGACCTCGCCCGTCATGGTCGGGGCGGCGGAGGCTTCACCCCAGCCGCACAGACCCTCGGCGTCTCGCGCTTCGATCAGCAGGGTTTCGGCATGGGTGATGGTCTCGCTGGCCAGGTGCAGCGGCACGCGCAGCGGAATGCGCAGCGGCCAGACATGGATGGCGGCGATGGAGAGGGGCCAGGGCATCATCCCAGCTTAGGGCATGATCGGCCCAGGCGGCATGGCCTGAGCGGCGCGAGGTGCCAGAAAAACCCGCGGCTGGCGGTTCTCCATTACGCCCCGGCCAAGAAAAAGCCCGCCGCTCCGAAAGGGGCGACGGGCTGAAACAGAGTTGCCATAGGCGCTGGCCAGCCCCGCACCGCCTTCGCGGTACCAGGCCGGCCCAGCGCCCGAGGGCCTCAGACCGAGTAGTACATCTCGAACTCGACCGGGTGCGGCGTGTGCTCGAAGCGATACACTTCGCTCCACTTCAGCTCGATATAGCTCTCGATCTGGTCCTTGCTGAACACGTCACCGGCCAGCAGGAAGTCATGGTCGGCGGCCAGGGCACCCAGGGCTTCGCGAAGCGAACCGCACACCGTCGGGATGTCCTTCAGCTCTTCCGGCGGCAGGTCATAGAGATCCTTGTCCATCGGGTCGCCGGGGTGGATCTTGTTCTTGATGCCATCCAGGCCCGCCATCAGCATCGCCGAGAAGGCGAGGTAGGGGTTGGCACCCGGATCGGGGAAGCGAACCTCGACGCGCTTGGCCTTCGGGTTCGTCGCATACGGGATGCGGCAGGAGGCGGAGCGGTTGCGGGCCGAATAGGCCAGCAGCACAGGGGCCTCGAAGCCCGGGATCAGCCGCTTGTAGCTGTTGGTCAGCGGGTTGGTGAAGGCGTTCAGTGCCTTGGCGTGCTTGATGATGCCGCCGATGTAGTAGAGCGCCATCTCGCTGAGGTCGGCATAGGCGTTGCCGGCGAACATCGGCTTGCCATCCTTCCAGATGGACTGGTGCACGTGCATGCCCGAGCCGTTGTCGCCGTAGATCGGCTTCGGCATGAAGGTGGCCGACTTGCCGTAGCTGTGCGCCACATTGTGGATCACATACTTGTAGATCTGCATGTGGTCGGCCTGCAGCACCAGCGTCCCGAACTTGGTGCCGAGCTCATGCTGCGACTGCGCCACCTCGTGGTGGTGCTTCTCGCCGACGACGCCCATCTCGATCATGGTCGAGAGCATTTCGGCGCGCAGGTCCACTTCGCTGTCCACGGGGTTCACCGGGAAGTAGCCGCCCTTGACGCCCGGGCGGTGGCCCATGTTGCCCTCGGGGAAGTCCTTCATCGAGGCGCCGGGGCCTTCGATGCTGTCCAGGCTGAAATGGCCGAAATTGCCGCCCGTGCCGAACTTCACATTGTCGAACACGAAGAACTCGGCTTCCGGGCCGAAGAAGGCGGTGTCGCCCAGGCCCGTGCTCTTCAGGTATTCTTCGGCCTTCTTGGCGGTCGAGCGCGGGTCGCGGTTGTAGCGCTGGCCGGTCGAGGGCTCATAGATGTCGCAAAACAGGATCAGCTGCGGCTTGGCCGAGAAGGGGTCCATGCAGGCCGACGCCGCGTCGGGCATCAGGATCATGTCGGACTCGTTGATCGCCTTCCAGCCGGCGATGGAGGAGCCATCGAACATGATGCCTTCCTCGAAGGTCTCTTCCTCGACGGTCGAGACGTGCTGGGCCGTGTGCTGCCACTTGCCGCGCGGGTCGGTGAAGCGGAAGTCCACATACTCCACGCTGTTCTCCTTGATCATTTCCATGACCTTGGAGACGCTCTCGGGGGAATTCATCGCCATGTCGTCTCTGTCCTGTTGCCTGCGTCCCTGTGGAAATTTCCCCGCGGGCGCGTCCCGCATGGGCGCCGCCTTGCTGGCCAGGGACGCCCCCAGGGCCGGCATGCGACGAAAATCTCGCCCCTCCCGAGCCCGGGAGAGGCAGCAACCTCAGACCGCGTCCTCGCCCCGCTCGCCGGTGCGGATACGGATCACCTCGGCAATGTCCGAGACGAAGATCTTGCCATCGCCGATGCGGCCGGTCCGGGCAGCGGCCTGGATGGCCTCGACAGCGCGTTCCAGCATGTCATCGGCGCAGATCACCTCGATCTTTACCTTGGGCAGAAAGTCCACGACATACTCGGCGCCGCGATACAGCTCCGTATGGCCTTTCTGCCGGCCGAAACCCTTGGCCTCAAGCACCGTCAGGCCTTGCAGGCCGATCTCGTGCAGGGCGTCCTTCACCTCATCGAGTTTGAAGGGCTTGATGATGGCCTCGATCTTTTTCATCGCATCCAACATGTCTGTGCCTGGGCGAATGACTGGCCCATGACGTTTCCCGATTGGCCCCGGTGGCGATGCTTGTCGCCAGCAGTAAGCCGACAGCCTTTTGCACGCGGCGGCCAGCGGGCGCAATCGTGTCAGGAGGTGGTTCCAGGCTGTTTGCCCGAGGGGCAAGCCCGAAAGACGGGCATGCTGCCCGGGATAAAGGCAGCTGGACGGCCCAATCCTTGCGTGGTCGGGGGGGGATCGCCATGCTAAGGCGCGTAACAATCCACTCGCGCCAAGGTATGCCGCCGATGAAGCCGATGAACGAACTGCTCTCCGCCACGGGCACGACGATCTTCACCGTCATGTCCGCATTGGCGGTCCAACATGGCGCCATCAACCTCGGCCAGGGCTTCCCGGATTACGATGGCCCGCCCGATGTGCTCCAGGCCGCGGCCGACGCGCTGATGGATGGCCGCAACCAATACCCGCCCATGACCGGCGTGCCCGAGCTGCGCCAGGCCGTCGCCACCGCCAACCAGCGCTTCTACGGCATCGAGGTGGACCCCAATGCCGAGGTCATCGTCACTTCCGGCGCCACCGAGGCGATCACGGCAAGCCTGATGGCCGTGCTCAATCCGGGCGATGAGGTCGTGCTGATCGAGCCGCTCTATGACACCTACGCCCCCACGGTGAAGCTGCTGGGTGCCATCCCGCGCATCGTCCGCCTCAACCCGCCCAAGTGGGAATTGCCGCGCGCCGAACTGGCCGCCGCTTTCGGCCCCAGGACCAAGGCCATCCTGTTCAACACGCCAATGAACCCGACGGGCAAGGTCTTCACCGCCGCCGAGCTCGCCTTCATCGCCGATCTCGTGACGCGGCACGACTGCTACGCCATCTGCGACGAGGTCTATGAGCATCTGACCTATGATGGCTGGAAGCATATCCCGCTGATGACGCTGCCGGGCATGCGGGAGCGGTGCCTGCGCATCGGCAGCGCGGGCAAGACCTTCAACCTGACCGGCTGGAAGGTCGGCTATGTCACCTGCGACCGCGCATTGGCGCCCAATGTGGCCAAGGCGCACCAGAACCTGACCTTCACCACGCCGCCCAACCTGCAACGCGCGGTGGCCGTGGGGCTCGCCAAGGATGATGCCTATTTCGCCTCGCTCGGTGCCGATCTCGCGGCACGCCGGGATATCCTCTCGGCTGGGCTCACCGAATTGGGCTTCAACGTCCTGCCGGCCATGGGCAGCTATTTCGTGACGGCCGATATCCGCTCGATTGGCTTCACGGGCGATGACGTGGCCTTTTGCCGCGCCCTGACGGAAGAGGCCAAGGTGACGGCGATTCCCGTCACGGCCTTCTATGCCGGCGAGAATCCGCCCAATCACTACGCCCGCTTCGCCTTCTGCAAGAATGAAAGCGTTCTGCGCGAGGCACTCTCCCGCATCGGCCGCTGGATGGCGGCGCGCGGGCAAGCCCGCCGGGTCGCCGGATAAGGCCATGAGCGCCACTGGCATCACGCCCGATGCGCTGGCGCTGGCGACGGGCAACCTGCTGCGCTGGATCGCGGCCGAACCGCGCGTCTATGCCCAGACCATGGAGGCTTGGCGCAGCTCCTGCCCGCGCCTCTCGGTGTGGGAGGATGCGCTGCTGGATGGTCTCGTCGAGATCGTGCCCGGCGCCGGCGTCATGTCGGATGCGCGCATCCATCTGACGGCGCGGGGAAGGGCTGTGCTGGCGGCGGGTTGACGCAGGCGGCAGAGCGGGCCTATCCAGCCCGCCGTGCGGCGGTCGTAGCTCAGTTGGCAGAGCGCCAGGTTGTGGTCTTGGATGTCGCGGGTTCGAGCCCCGTCGATCGCCCATCCGCACATTCAGTTCAGCCCTTGCCCGGGCCGAGCGGCGCCTTGCAACGCGCGCTGACGAGGCTTCCGCCCGCTTCTCGAAGCACCCCGGGCGAACCGCCGGGCGTGTTTCCGGCAGTGTGGAGGTGCCGCGTTGGCCGGGCCATGTGCGGCCTGCCTTCCACCCGGCTCTTGGCCGGACCGGCCCCAGTGCCAAGGCGGTGCGCGGATGCTCTCCGCCGTGTGGAAGCCTCCGGGCAGGTTGCGCTTGGCGGGCTGCGCGACCGGAACCACGGAACTCTGCGTGCTGTCCCCAGGCGGCTGAAAGCCTGCTACACCAGCGCAAAATACACCCCGGAGGAAATCATGTCCCTGCGCCGCGCGCTGACGGCGGGCCTGCTCGCCCTGGCCCCTGCTGTCCTGGCCGAGCCTGCCGCCGCCTTCCCCGAACGGCCCATCCGCCTGGTCGTTCCCTTTGCCGCCGGAGGTGCCACGGATGTCGGCGCCCGCGTGCTGGCGGAGGCGATGTCCGCGCATCTGTCGCAGCCCATCGTGGTCGAGAATCGGGTGGGCGGGGCCGGCATCGTGGCGTCTGAGGTGGTGGCGCGCGCTGCCGCGGATGGCCACACATTGCTGATCAACAATACCTCCCATGCCGTGCTGCGCCTCGTTGTTCCCAATGCGCCGATTGACGTGACCACGGCCCTGACTGCCGTTTCCGTCCTTTCGGAGATGCCGATGGTCATGCTGGTCGCGAATAATCATCCGGCGCGGGACGTGCGGGAATTCATCACCATGGCCCGCGCGGCGCCGGGCCGCTTCGACTATGGCAGCACGGGCGGCGGCGGCACGCTGCAGATGGCGGCCTTGCTGTTCCTGCAGTCCGCCGGGCTGGATCTCAACGAAATTCCCTATCGCGGCGGCGCGCCTGCCACGCTCGATCTCGCGGCCGGGCGCATCGCCATGGTGTTCGACGTGGCACTGACCGGCGTGCAGACCGCGCGCGGCGGCCAGGCGCGCGCTTTCGCCGTCACCAGCGCCGGCCGGAGCCCCGCCCTGCCGGAGGTGCCGAGCCTGCGCGAGATCGGCCTGGATGCCGAAATGAACGTCTGGCAAGCAATCTTTGCGGCCAGCTCGACGCCCGCCCCCATTCAGGCTGCCCTGCACCGCGCCATCGCGGCGGCCATGGGCACCGAGGCGATGGCCCGCCGCATGGCCGAACTCGGCGTGGACCGCATCCTGGCCAGCCGGCCTGAAGCCGCCCAGCCCTATGTGGCGGCGGAGGTGGCTCGTTGGGAGGGCCTGCTGCGTGGACGGATCAACCCCGCCCGGTAACATCCTGTGCCTTGGCCTGGGGGGGGCTGCTCTGGCATGGTGCCGACGTCATGCGCACCCCCAAACCGGCCCGGAGCCTGCGCCGCCATTTGCTCAGGCTGGCGGTTCTTCTGCTCGCCCCCGCGATCCTGCTGGGGGGGTGGCTGACCTTCGAACTCGCCGCCCGCCTGAAATCCGACACGGAGGAGCTGCTCGCCGGCGGCGCGCGGGCCCGGGCGTTGGCGGTGGGGCGCGAATTGGAAGCCGCGGTGCTGTTGCTGCAATCGCTGGCCACTTCGCCCCATCTGGATGGCGGGGAAGCCGGCTATATCGCCTTTCATGCCCAGGCAAGGGAGGTGGTGGCGCCGCTCGGCAGCTTCGCGATTTTTGTGCGGCGGGAGGAGCCGCGGCGGCAATTGGTGAATAGCCGTCTGCCGATCGGTGCGGCCTTGCCGAGCATGCTGGAGAACGGGCCGGCGGGCGAGGCGATGCGAAGCGGCAGTCCCGCCTTCCTGGGGCCGGTGGTCCTGCCGGGCATCGAGCAGAGCCTGGCCAGCGTGGCTGTGCCGGTCCGCCGCCATGGTGAGGTGATCGGCGCCTTGGCCATGCCGATCCAGCCGGGGCGCCTGGCTGCGCTGCTCCGCCAGCCGGTCGGGCGGGTCGGCTCCATGGGGTTCATTCTGGCGCCACCGGATCGCCCCGTGGCCAGCCTCGCCCTGGCCGGGGGGATGACAGATATGCGGGAGGTTCCCGCCGGTTTCGTGGAGCGCCTGGGCGACGAGCCACGCGGCACGCTGCGCGGGCCGGCGCCTGATGGCCAGCCGATGCTGATGGCTTTCGAACGTGTGCCGATCAGCGGCTGGATCGTCATCCTCGGCGCCACCCGCGCCCAGGAGCGGGCCGCCTGGCTGGCCCCCGCGCTCAATGCGGCGCTGCTGGGCCTGATCCTGGTGCTGCTCCTCGCGTTGCTGACGGCCTGGTTCATTCACCGCCTGATGACGCCGCTCTCCGGTCTGACCGGGGAGATGCCGGGCCTGCCGGCAGGCAGCATGCGGGTCGCGGAATTCGAGGCCCTCGCCGTCGCGGTCGCCGAATCCCGCAGCGCGCCCCTGCGGGAGGCTGAGGCGTCGCGCGCCCTGGTCGCGCAGACCATCGCCCTTGCGCGGGAAGTGGAGGACGACCGGCAGTTGTTGCGCTCGGTCATGGAATCCGTGCCGGACGAGATTTTCGTGAAGGACGCCGAACTGCGCTATGTGATGGTCAACCGCGAGGTGACCCGCGTCATGGGCCGGGCCGAGCGAGACATCCTGGGCCAGACGGATGACGCCCTGTTGCTGCCGGAGCTTGCCCGGACGCTTGATGAGATAGACCGGGAAACCATGCGCAGCGGCGTGGTGCAGGAGTATGAACGCAGCCTCATCATGCCAGGGCATCCCGACGAAGCGCGCAACTACTATGTGGTGAAGGCGCCCTGGCGGGACTCGACGGGCCAGGTGGTCGGCCTCGTCGGCGTCGCGCGGGACGTGACGCGCCGCCGCGCGACCGAGGCGCGGCTGCGCCAGGCGGAGGAGGCGATGCGCCGCATCGCGCGGGCCGATACGCTGGCCGCGATGAGCCTCGGTGTTGCGCATGAACTGAACCAGCCGCTGACGGCCGCGGGAAATTTCCTGCGCGCGGGGATGCGCATGCTGCAGGCCGAACAGCCCGACGCGGCGCGCATCGCCGCCGCGCGTGAGGCGATGCGCGAAGCCGCCGCCCAGGCGCTGCGGGCGGGTGAAATCCTGCGCCGCCTGCGCGATTTCATCGGCCGCGGCGAAACCGAGCAGCGCCTGGTTTCGCTCGGGCCGCTGGTGGCCGATGGCGTGGCGCTGGTGACCGTGGCCCAGGGTGCCGCGGCACCTGCCATATCCCTCGACCTCGCGGCGGCGGGCTGCCTCGTGATGGCCGACGAAGTCCAGTTGCAGCAGGTTTTCGTCAACCTGTTGCGCAACGCCATCGAGGCGACGGAGGGTCTGGAGGAGCGCGGCATCGTGGTGAGCCTGCGGCGTGAGGGTGGGCGGGCCCTGTTGAGTTTCAGTGACGCAGGGCCGGGCCTGCCGGCCGAGGTGCGCGCCCGCCTGTTCCAGCCATTCGTCACCACCAAGGAACATGGCATGGGCATCGGTCTTTCGATCTGCCGTGCCATCGTGGAAGCGCATGGCGGGAGGATCGCGGCGGCGCGGGGCGAGACGGGGGGCACGGTGATCCGCATCGAATTGCCACTCAGCGAAGCGGCGCTCGCCGCATGAACACCCTGCTGGTGCATGTGGTGGATGATGACGAGGCGGTCCGCCGCTCCCTCGCGATGCTGCTCGATTCCATGCACTACCGCGTGGCGACCTACCCGAGTGCGGAAGCCCTGCTGACCATTGCCGCGACGCCGGAGGGGCTGGAGGCCGGCTGCATCCTGGTGGATGTGCGCATGGAAGGCATGGACGGGCTCTCCTTGATCGAGGCCTTGCGCCGGCAGGGGGTGGGGCTGCCGGTGGTTGTGGTGACCGGCCACGCCGATGTGCCGCTCGCCGTGCGGGCCATGCGCGCGGGTGCGATGGATTTCGTGGAGAAGCCCTATTCGGAGGAGCGCATCCTGGAGGCGGTGGGCGCGGCGTTCGGCGCCATGCGGGTGGTGGATCAGCGCCGTGTGCTGGAACTCCAGTCAGAAGCGCGCGTCGCCTCGCTGTCACCGCGCGAGAGCGAGGTGCTGGCGGCGCTGGTCGCTGGCAAGGCCAATAAGGTGATCGGCTTTGAGCTCGGTATCAGTCCGCGCACCGTGGAGGTGCACCGGGCCAATCTGATGGAAAAGCTCGGCGTGCGCAGCCTGCCCGAGGCGGTGCGCATCGGCCTCGCCGCCGGAATCTCCCCCGGCGGTTAGCGCTTGCCCCATTCGCAAGGGCTCATCGCATAACGGTCATCAACCATGTCCTCTGGCATATCTATCCGTTCAGACAGGAGAGTTTGAGCGGATGATAATCGAAGGGCGCTCAGGCCGCCGCGGCAAAGGCAGGCATGGCTGCTTCCCGCAGGTCAATCCGCGCGCGCAGCGGCAGGTGGTCCGAGGCGAGCCGCGCCAGCGGCGAGCTATGCGCCTCCACATTGCCCAGCATCTGCTGGGGATGCGCCAGGATCCGATCCAGCGCGAGGAAGGGCAGCCGGGACGGAAAACTCGGCTGGCCCGGGCCGAGCGGGCCAAAAAACGACTCCAGCGCCACCAGGGATGAGGGGATGCCGGGGCGCCATTCATTGAGATCGCCCAGGAGCAGCGTGGGCATGGGGCTGCCATGGCCGATCGCGTCCAGCAGCGCCTGGGCCTGCATGGCCCGGTGCCGGCGCAGCAAGCCCAGATGGGCCGCCACCACGCGCAGCTTCCCGGCGGGCAACTGCAATTCGGCCAGCAGGGCGCCGCGCGCTTCGGCACCTGGCAGGTTGAGGCGGCGCAGGCGGATCAGCCGCCCCTGCCGCACCAGCAGCGCATTGCCATGCCAGCCATGCCCGCCCGGGGTATCGGAGACATGCAGCAAGGTCAGGCCGGTGCGACGCTCCAGTGCTGCGGTGTTCAGCAATCCGGTGCGCTGGCCGAAGCGGCGATCCACCTCCTGCAGGGCCAGAACATCGGCGTCGAGCTCGGCGATGACGGCGGCGATGCGGCCCGGATCAAACCGGCGGTCCACGCCCACGCATTTGTGGATGTTGTAGGACGCAACGATCAGGCTGCCATCGGCGCGCGGGGCGATCGGCGCCGGGCCGCGTGGCTTCCCGCGCAGCAATGCGCCGCCAAGCTTGCGCAGTGCGCCATGCAGCTCAGTCGGCAGGGCCGTTCGGACGGGGCGGTTCGGCGACGGGGGCATGCGGGCTTCTTTGCGGGAAGGATCTCGATATGGGGGTGTAACAGCTGGCCGTGGCGCTTCGACAGCATCTATCCGTCACAAGATGCATTTTCCGTCAGCCAGCCTCCACGGGAACCGCGAGGCAGGCGCCGGGTTGCACGGCCAGGGTCAGCCTCTCCCCGGGGCTTGGAATGCCCGCATCATGCGGCAGCGCCAGGGAAACGGGCGCTCGATCCTCCACCAGAAGGTCCAGCAGGATGGCCGCGCCGCGATACCGGCTGCCCAGAACCTGGGCTGGCAGCAGGTTTTCGCCTTCACCCGGGGGGCCGGGGCGCAGCGCTTCGGGGCGGATCAGCAGGCCATGCGCGCGCGCCATGCGGCGTGGCGGTGCGCAGGCGAGGCGCGTCCCGGCCGAGGTGACGAAGCCGCCCGGTTCGGTGCGGCCCTCCAGCCAGAGCGCGCTGCCCAGGAATTCCGCGACGAAACGGCAGGCCGGCTGCTCATAGACCTCGCGCGGGGTGCCGATCTGCAACACGCGGCCGCCCCCTCCCTGTTGGGCCATGATGGCGATGCGATCGGCCAGGGCCATCGCCTCCTCCTGGTCATGGGTGACGATCAGCGTGGTGGTGCCGATGCGGGTGAGAATGCCGCGGAGCTCGCCTTGCAGCGTGTGGCGCAGCTTGGCATCGAGGTTGGAGAGCGGTTCGTCCAGCAGCAACAGGCGCGGATCAATGGCCAGCGCCCGGGCCAGCGCCACGCGCTGCTGCTGCCCGCCGGAAAGCTGCGTGGGGCGGCGCGCATCAAGGCCGGAAAGGCGCACGAGGTCCAGCATCTCGGTCACCCGGCGGCTGCGTTCTGGCTTGGCCATCCCGCGCCGGCGAAGCCCATAGGCGATATTGTCGGCGACACTCATATGCGGGAACAGCGCATAATCCTGGAAGACCAGGCCAATATCGCGCTGGTGGGGTGCCAAGCGGATCAGGTCGCGCCCCGCCAGGGTCACGCTGCCGGAATCAGCGCTTTCGAAGCCGGCGACGATGCGCAAGGTGGTGGTCTTGCCGCAGCCGGAGGGGCCGAGCAGCGCCACCACTTCGGCCGGACCCGCATCCAGGCTTGCGCCATCCAGCGCGAGGGAAGCGCCGAAGCGGCGCGTCAGGTTCTGGATTTCGAGCATCAGCCGCGCGCCCCCACATCGCCCGCCAGGCGCTCGATGCCGATGGTGCGGTCCAGCAGCACCAGAAGCACCAGCGTGGCACCCAGGAACACGGTGGAGACGGCAGCGATGGTGAGGTTGAGGTTGGCCCGCATTTCAGCGACCAGCGCGATGGGCAGCGTCTGGGTGAAGGCGTCCGACAGGAACAGACTCACGGCCACCTCATCGAAGGACAGCACGAAGGCCATGGCGGCCCCGGCGACGATGCCGCTGCGCGCAGCTGGCACGGCCACATCCCAGAGCGCGCGCGCCTCGCTGGCGCCAAGCGAGATCGCGGCCTCGATCTGGCTGCGCTTCACCCCGATCAGGCTGGCCAGGATGGCGCGGAGCGTGAAGGGCAGGGTGATGAGGACATGGCCCATCACCAGCCGCGTGAAGGGATCGAAAATGCCGAGCTTCGCGGTGAAGACCAGCAGCGAGAAGCCGATGACGACGGTGGGGACGAATTTCGGCGAGAGGAACACCGCCTCCAGCGTGTCCCGCCCGGCGAGGCGCGGGTCCATCAGCGCCAGCGCGCCCATGGTGCCGAGTGCCGTGGCGATGGCGGCGGCTACCAGGCCCAGTTGCAGGCTGATGAACAGCCCATCCATGTAGGTCGGGTTGCTGGCAAAGGCGCGGTACCAGCGCAAGGAGAGGTCCCGCGGCGGGAAGGCGCCGAGGAAGCTGCGATCATCAAAGGAGAGCAGGCAGGCGACCAGCAGTGGCACCAGCAGGAACAAGACGGCGGCCAGCACCGCGCCCCGCGCCAGCAGCCGCGCCGCGAGATCGAGCGCCCTCATCGCGGAATCAGCCGCTGGGCCAGTGCGCTCAGCCCGTAGACCACGAGGAAGGCCAGGATCAGCATGGTGATGCCGATGGCGGCCCCCGAAGGGTAATTCCCGATATCGGCGAAGCGCGTGTACATCAGGCTCGTCGTGAAGACGACGACGCCGCGCCCGAGCACGAGGGGCGCCACGAAATTGCTGATGCACATGGCGAGCGCGACCAGGAAGGCCGAAACCAAGCCGGGTGCCGCAAGCGGCAGCACAATGCTCACCACCGCGTCACTCCGCGTGGCGCCGAGCGAGGCCGCAGCCTCCTCCAGGCGCGGGCTCAGGGCGCGAAAGGTGCCCACCAGCATGAGTGCCACGACGGGCAGGGTGAAATGCAGCAGCCCGATGCCGACCTGCACCTCGGCATAGCGGGGATGGCGCGGCGCGATGCCGAGCAGTGCGCCCAGCGGTGCCAGCGGGCCGTTGCTGCCCCAGGCCATCTCAATGGCATAAAGCCGCGCGATCAGGCTCATCACCAGCAGCCCGACCAGCAGGGCCAGCAGCGCCTTGCGAATGGCGGCGCGGGGGCTGCGCACGGCGGCAAAGGCCAGCGGCGCGCCGAAGATCACGCTGAGCGTGGCCACGATCAGCCCGATCCGGAAGGTCTCCCAGAAGTAGAACAGGTAGGCAGGCTGCAGCAGCTCGCGGTAATGGGCCAGCGTCCAGCCCTCGCCAGGCCGCACGCTGCCAGGGACGAAGGGCTTCAGGCTTTCGAGCGCCAGCAGCACCACCGGTCCGCCCATCAGGGCTGCCAGCAGCAGGAGGCCGGGCGCCAGCAGCCATATGGCAAGGCGGGGCCGGCTCATGCCAGCCATTCGGCGCGCCACGCAACAGGCCGCCCGCTGGCCATCACCCCCGCCGAATGAGCGGCGTGATCTCGGTCTCCCAGCGCCGCGTCCAGGCATCCACCTGCGAGGACATGTAGGCATAGTCCGGGATATAGGCGAAGCGCTCGATCTCGTCGGGCTTGTAGAAGATGTCGGCGATGGCCGGCGCCGGGGTCGAGTTGATGTTGGTCGGCCCCGAGCCCAGCGGCATGTTGTAGCGCGTGTTGATCGGCGCGGTGGCGAAGTGGTTGGCGAAGCGCTTGGCGGCGGCAACGCGGGCGGGATTGTCGCCCTTCATCACGGCGAAGCCCTCATTGAACAGGAAGCCCTTGTTGTCGGGCAGGCGGGTCAGCAGCCGGCAGGGGAAGCGGTCCCGCACGGCCTGCCAGCCGCCGGTATTCCAGAAGGCGACCGAAAGATCGCCCGCACTCATCGCATTGATCATCTCGGAGTTATTGGCGACGACGCGGCCGATCTGCCCGCGCTCGGCCAATTCCTTGAGGAAGGCCCAGCCTGGCTCGATGTTGCGCTCATTGCCGCCGCGCTGCATGGCGAGGCTGACCATGAGCAGGCCGGAGAGGTTCACCGGCACCGGCACGCAAAGCTTGCCGCGGAAGCGCGGCTCCAGAAGCTGCTCGATGCTTTCGATCGGCGGGCCGGTGACGAGGTCCGTGCGATAACCCCAGAAGGCGCCGGCCGTGGAGAGCGGCACGGTCATCTTCTGGCCTTGGGCGTTCTTCTTGAAGAAGGCGTCCGGGATTTCGCGCAGGGCGGGCATCTCCGCCTCGCTCACCGGCTCCATCCAGCCGGCTTCCATCATGGCGGCAAAGACCGGGTCCCATGCGGCGATCAGATTCTGCGGCACGCGCGGCCAAAGCGGGCGCAGCCGGCCCACCACGGCCATCGCACCCCCTGCATGCAATTCCCACTGGATGCGGTCCCCGCTGGCGCGCATCCATTCCTCGCCGATCGGGC
This sequence comes from Sediminicoccus sp. KRV36, assembly GCF_023243115.1. Lineage (NCBI taxonomy): Bacteria > Pseudomonadati > Pseudomonadota > Alphaproteobacteria > Acetobacterales > Roseomonadaceae > Sediminicoccus > Sediminicoccus sp. KRV36. The sequence continues at coordinate 3,333,623 of NZ_CP085081.1, read as the reverse complement.
GGCAGACCTCGATCCACTGCGCGCCCCACATCACCACCAGGAGTTGTTCCCCGCGCGGCTGCGCAAAGACGGGGCCGGCCGCGGACATCGCCGCGAGCCCGCCGAGCAGGGCGCGGCGATTGACAGCGGGGGTGGCGATGATCGGGGCCATGGGTGTCTCCGCGAGGGTTCCGCGGCACGGGGTATGCATAGCCCGTGCCAGCCAACCGGGAGAAACATTCTTGAAACCCGACCTCATCCTCACGGATGCGATGCTTGTCACCCATGGTGAAGCCCCGCTGCCGTGCGCCTTCCTGGCCATGGCGGGCGGCAGGATCCTGGATTGCGGACCAATGGAGCGGCTACCTGCCAGCGACGCGCCCAGGCTCAGCCTGCCGGGCCGGCTGCTGACACCAGGGCTGATCAACATCCACACCCATGCGGTGCTCTCGCTGATGCGCGGGATCGCCGTGGATATGGGTTTCGCCCCCGCCTATACGCCCGGCGTGCCGCATGGCCATGAGATCAATGCGGAGGAGGCCGTGGCCCTGGCGCGGCTGGGGGCGATGGAAGCCCTGCTCATGGGCTCCACCGTCATGGTGGACAGCTATGTGCATGGCGAGGTGACGCTGCCCGCCATCGCCGGGCTCGGCCTGCGCGTCTGGGCCTGTGGCCGGCTGCATGATGTTGATTTTTCCCGCGTGCATCTCGCCGACTGGCGCCATGTGCCCGAAATCGGCGCGCAGCGCCTGGCCGAGGTGGAGGGCCTGATTGCCCAGTTCCATGGCAGCCACGGGGGCAGGGCGCATGTCATCGTGGCACCGCATGCGCCTGACACCTGTTCGGCCGGGCTGCTGCGTCGCGCGGCGGATCTGGCGCGCGATGCGAAACTGCTGACCACCACGCATCTTTCCCAGTCGCAGCTGGAAAACGCGGAGATCCAGCGCCGCGATGGCTGCACGCCGACACAATTGCTGGAGCGTTGCGGGCTGCTGGATGAGCGGCTGATCGCCGCCCATTGCATCCATATGTCGGCCGAGGATGTGGTGCGCTTCGGTGCGGCCGGTGCCACAGTCGCGCATGTTCCCAAGGGGAATGCGACGGGTGGTGCGATGGCCAATACGCCCGCATTGCGCGCGGCCGGGGCGCGCATTGCCCTCGGCACCGACAATCTGACCCAGGACATGGCCGAGCAGATGCGCTGGGCGCTGGCCACGGCCCGCATCCGCGTGGGCTCCGTGGGCCAGGGCTGGCAGCCCGAGGATGCCTTCGCCATGGCGACGGTGAATGGCGCGGCAGCCTTGGGGAAATCAGGCCGGCTTGGCCAATTGGCGCCGGGTTTCGCGGCCGATGTGGTGGCCTGGGATTTCCGCCGCGCCCATCTGACGCCGCTGCTCGACCCCCTGGGCACGCTGGTCCATGACGCCAATGGCCGCGATGTCGAGCATGTCTGGATCGGCGGCCGCCAGGTGGTGGAATCCGGCCGGCCGACCGAGGCGGATGAGACCGCGGTGCGCGCCGCGGCCCAAGCCGCTGCGGAAGGGCTCTGGAAGCGGGCGCGGGATTCGGTGGCCGCATGAGGCCGCGTCTTTTGGGTTGAAAGCTGCGCCTGGGCTCTGTCAGCCTGGGGCCGCCGGATTGGGCGCGCATTGGGCCGTGGCCGCAGGGCGCAGCCTGCAGCTCCTGATGGCCTCAATCCTTTGGGCCGTGCGGCTTTTGTGCGAGAAGCCGCGTAACCTTTCGCCCGGCCCTTTCGTAGCGGAGACCAGATGTCTGGCCAGAACACCACGCAGCGGCCCGGCGGAACGCGCTTTCGGGCCCGGCATGATGCCGGGTGGGCGCGCATGAGGAATGCCGTGTCAGGTCGCCCATGCAGCAGCTTGCCTCCTTCCCGATCGGCTTTGCCCGGGTGAGCGCCACGGAAGACCGTGTGGCGCGCGATGAACGCTGGTCCGCTCTCATGGCCCGCGCCCAGGATGGCGATGCGCGCGCCTATGACACCCTTCTGCGCGAATGCCTGCCCCTGCTGCGCGCCATCTGCCGCCAGCGCCTGCGCGAGCCCGCCGAGGTGGAGGATGCCGTGCAGGACACCTTGCTGACGCTGCATCGCGTTCGCGCCACCTATGATCCTGCGCGCCCCTTTCGCCCATGGATCGCCGCCATCGCCGAACGCCGGGCGCTGGACCGTGGCCGCGGCGTGGCGCGCGGCCTGGCCCGCAACACGGAATTGGCCGCGGCCGACCATATCGGGCTCGATGGCGATGCCGAGGGCAAGCTGATGTCGGCCGATTTGCGGGCGGCGGTCGGCGAATTGCCGGCCTCGCAACGCACAGCCCTGCAGCTGACCAAGATCGAGGCACTTTCATTGGCCGAAGCGAGCGCCCGTTCGGGCATGTCCATGGGGGCGCTGAAAGTCGCCACCCATCGCGCCGTTCTGACCTTGCGGCGCAAATTCGGCATGGAGCCATGATGATGCGGACCGAAGACCTGGTCACCCAACTGGCGATCGGCCTCCGGCCGGTACGTCGCTTGCCCTCGCCCCTGGCCATGCTCGGGCTTTGGTGCCTGTTCTGCGCGGGCGTCATCGTGGCGGCGCTGCTGATCTCTGGCCTGCGCGCGGATTTCGCGGCCTGGCTGATGGACGGGTTTGACCTGTATCACCTGATGTCCGCGGCACTGGTCGCATTGACCGCCGGTTACGCGGCCTTCCAGCTCGCCCTGCCGGATCGCGACCAGCGCTGGGCCTTGCTGCCGATACCGGCCGTGGTGGGCTGGCTGGTAACGATGGGCTGGGGTTGCCTGGCCGATCTTGCGCGGCTGGGGCCGGAGGCGTTGAAACTGAGCATCAGCTACCCTTGCCTGGGCTTCATCATCGGCCTTGGCGTGCCCATGACAGCAGCCATTGTCTATCTGACGCGCCATGCCGCGCTGTTCCGGCCGGTCCCGGTGGCAGCACTTGGGGGGCTCTCGGCGGCGGCTTTCGCCAGCCTGGGCCTGACCCTGGTGCATGAGCTGAATGCGGCGGTGATGGTGCTGGTCTGGCACGGCATTGCGGTGCTGGTGGTGACCTGCGTGGGCGCGCTGATGGGGCCGCTGCTCATGCAGCGCGCGGCGGCGGTGTGACGGCTGGTTCCGTATCCCGCCCGGCACCCCATATCGGACAGGTCGCCGATGGCGGGAGGGAAATACAGCAGCCTGTGCAGCTGGCCCTCGCGGAAGGAACATCTTCTCTTGTGTGAAGGCCAAGCATGACCGCTCCTGTGCCCATGACCACCGCTGGCCGCCGGCCCAGGCTGCGCAAGGGCGTCCTGCATGCCGATCTCTGCATCATCGGCGCCGGCTCGGGCGGCCTTTCCCTGGCGGCGGGCGCGGTGCAGATGGGCGCTTCGGTCGTGATCATCGAAAAGCATCTGATGGGCGGGGATTGCCTCAATACCGGCTGCGTTCCCTCCAAGGCGTTGCTGGCGGCGTCGCATGCTGCGCAATCCGCCCGCCAGGCCGGGCGCTTCGGCGTGGACCTGCCCGAGCCTGTGGTGGATTTCGCCCGGGTCCACGCCCATGTGCAGGGCGTGATCGCCGGCATAGCGCCGCATGACAGCGTGGAGCGGTTTGAGGGTCTCGGCTGCACCGTCATCCAGGCGGCGGCGCGCTTCACCGGCCCGGCCGAAGTGGAGGCCGGTGGACAGCGCATCCGCGCCCGGCGCTTCGTGGTGGCGACGGGTTCCTCACCTGCGCTGCCGCCAGTGCCTGGGCTGGCCGAAACCCCGCATCTGACCAACGAGACCGTCTTTCAACTCACGGAATTGCCGAAACATCTCCTCGTCCTGGGCGGCGGGCCGATCGGGATCGAGATGGCCCAGGCCTTTCGCGGCCTTGGCGCGCAGGTCACGGTGATCGAGCGCGCCAGTATCCTCCCGCGGGATGATCCCGAAGCCGTGGCGATGCTGCGCGATATCCTGATCCGCGAGGGGATTGCCCTGATCGAGGGCGCGCAGGTGGCGCGCATTGGACCTGGGATCGAGGTCGAGCTGGGAGATGGGCATATCATCACCGGCACGCATCTGCTCGTCGCGGCCGGGCGTAAGCCCAATATGGATGGTCTGGACCTCGCGCTCGCCGGTGTGGAGACGACGCCGCGGGGCATCACGGTGGATGCGCGGCTGCGCAGCAGCAACAAGCGCGTCTTCGCCTCGGGCGATGTCGCGGGCGGGCCGCAATTCACCCATGTGGCGGGGTATCATGCCGGCGTGCTGATCCGGAACATCCTGTTCGGCCTGCCGGCGCGCGTGGATTATACGGCGCTGCCCTGGGTGACCTACAGCGACCCCGAGCTCGCCCATGTCGGCCTGACCGAGAGCGAGGCGCGGCTGGCCAATCACCCGGTCCAGGTGCTGACCCAACCCCTGTCCGGCAATGACCGCGCCCAGGCCGAACGCACGACGGAGGGCATGGCGAAGATCATCCTGGGCGGCGGCGGGCGCATCCTGGGCGCCACCATCCTGGCCCCGCGCGCGGGGGAGATGATCGGGCTCTGGGGCCTCGCCATCCAGTCGAAGATGAAGATCGGCGCCGTCGCGCAGATGATGGCGCCCTATCCGACCATGTCGGAAATCTCCAAGCGCGCTGCGGGAAGCTTCTATACGCCCGGCCTGTTCTCCGCCCGCACGCGCCGCATCGTCGGCTGGATTCAGAGGCTGCTGCCGTGATGGGGCGCCTCATTCGCGACAGGCGCTTCTGGCTGGTCCTGGCGGTGGTCGCCATCATCCTGGTGCTGCGGGCGACGGGCCTCGGCTCTCTCTTGTCGCTCGATACCCTGGCGCGGCATCGCGAGGCGCTGGGTGGCTTCGTTGCGCAGAACTTCCTGCTGGCGGGGCTTGGCTTCGTGGTGGTCTATGCGGTGGCGGTGGCGCTCTCCGTGCCGGGGGCCATCATCCTCACCCTTGCGGGCGGGTTCCTGTTCGGTGCGTTCATCGGCACGCTGCTGACCGTGCTGGGTGCCACGATCGGCGCGACGCTCGTCTTCCTCTTTGCCCGCACGATCTTCGGCGAGAATGCGCTGGACCGCTTCGGCGCCCCGGCGCAACGCCTGGCCGAGGGAATTCGCCGCAATGCGGCCTCCTATCTTCTCGTGCTGCGCCTGGTGCCGTTGTTTCCCTTCTTTCTGGTCAACCTCGTGCCGGCCTTTGTTGGGGTCAAACTGCCGGTCTATGTATTGACCACGTTCTTCGGGATCATGCCGGGCACCTTCGTCTTCAGCCTCACAGGGGCCGGGCTCGGCTCCATCCTGGATGCGGGCGGCACGCTGGATCTGGCTTCGGTGCTGACGCCGCAGATCCTGGGCGCGCTGCTCGGCCTGGCGGCCTTGTCGCTGGCCGCCATTCCCCTCAAGAACCGGTTCGCCGCGAAATGATGCAGCGGCGATCTCTCACGATCCTGGCTGCATGCGCCCTTGCGCGCAACGCCGCGGCTGCCGAGCCGGATCTTGATGCATTGCTGGCGCGCTATGCCTCAACCCCGGCTGATGGCGTGACCCGCGTGGATTATGCCCGGTGGAAGGCAAATGCGACGGACCTCGCGGCGCTGGATGGCTGGATCGCCGCCGCCGCCACGCGCCGCCCCTCTACCATGCCGCGTGACGAGGCCTTCGCCTTCTGGGCCAATCTCTACAATGCCCTCACGCTGAAGCTGGTGCTGGAGCGCTATCCAGTGCGTTCGATCAAGGATATCCGCTCGACCGGCGTCGGGCTCGACCCTCGGCAATTTGCCGGTCCCTGGCGCACGCGCCTGGTCACGATCGAGGGCCAGCGCATGTCGCTCGATGATATCGAGCACGGGACGATGCGCCCGACCTTCCGGGACCCCCGTGTGCATTACGCGGTGAATTGCGCCTCCATCGGCTGCCCGAACCTGCCACTGCGCGCTTGGCGTGCGGCCAGCCTGGAGGCGGATCTGGACATGGCCGCGCGTGCCTTCATCAACCATCCGCGCGGTGCCGTGGTGCTGGCGGATGGGCGGCTGCGCGTCTCCTCCATCTTCAAATGGTTTCGTGAGGATTTCGGCGGCAATGATGCGGGAGTAATCGCGCATTTGCGCCGCCATGCCGGCCCGGCCCTTGCCGCTGGTCTGCGCAGCGCCACCCTCGTCGCGGAAGACGCCTATGACTGGGCGCTGAACGACACCAGCCCATCCGCTCGCGCCTGAACCCGGAGTTTTTGCCTTGTCCATCCGCAGCCAGACGACCCCGCCGCTCAACCCTGCCAAATTCCAGGACCCGATGCTGACGCTGAAGGGCGAGCAGCGGGCCCATGTCGGCCTCACCGCGCTGGAAACGCTGTGGTTCAACACCGGCACGCTGTGCAACATCACCTGTGCAAATTGCTACATCGAGAGCAGCCCGCGCAATGACGCGCTGGTGTATCTCTCTGCCGCCGAGGTGCGGGAATATCTGGATGAGGCGCGTGATTTCCCGGTGACGGAAATCGGCTTCACCGGCGGCGAGCCCTTCATGAATCCCGATCTGGTGCCGATGCTGGAGGATGTGCTGGCGCGCGGCCTCAAGGCCCTGGTGCTCACCAATGCGATGCAGCCCATGCGGCGCTATGCCGCCCCTCTGCTCGCCCTGCGAGATCGCCATGGGGTGGACCGCCTAGTCATCCGCGTCAGCCTCGACCACCACGACGCCGCCATCCATGATATCGAGCGCGGTGTGGGCAGCTTCGCCCGGACCATGGAGGGCCTGGCCTGGCTGGCGCGGGAGGGCTTTGCCATCCATGTCGCGGGCCGGGCCGGTTTTGGCGCGGGCGATGGGGCGACCATGCGCGCCGGCTACGCCGCGCTCTTTGCCGAATGGAACATCCCGGTGGATGCGCAGGATCCGGTGGCGCTGATGCTGTTTCCCGAAATGGATGCGGATCGGGATGTGCCGGAAATCACGGAAGCCTGCTGGGGCATCCTGAAGAAATCCCCCGATGCGATGATGTGCGCCTCCTCACGCATGGTGGTGAAGCGGAAGGGGGCGGCGCGGCCATCGGTGCTGGCCTGCACGCTGCTCGCTTACGACGCGCGGTTTGAACTCGGCGCCACGCTGGCCGAGGCGGATCGCCCCGTGGCGCTGAACCACCCCCATTGCGCCACCTTTTGTGTGCTGGGCGGCGCGGCCTGTAGCCGATGAGCCTGCGCCTTGTGCCCCTCAGCGCCCGGCCCGATCTGCGGCCGCTGCTTTTTGCCGAGCCGCTGGAACGGCTCTGGCCAAAATTCATGATGCATGACCCGACGGCTGACCTGTATTTCGCCGACGCGCCCTTCGCACGCTATCTCGACTTCGCCTTTGCCGTGATGGACCCGGAGGGGTCGGCAACGCCGGTCGGCCGGTGTTTCTCCGTCCCCTTTGCCTTGGGGGGCGCGCGCACCGAATTGCCCGATTCCGGCTGGGATGGCGTGATCCGCTGGGCGCATGAGGATGCGCTGGCTGACCGTGCACCGAACGCGCTGAGCGCGCTGGAGATCACGCTGCTGCCGGCCTATCGGGGCAAGGGCGGTTCGCCTGTGGTGCTCGATGCCCTTCGGCGCCACGCCCATGCCATGGGTTTGAGCCGCCTTTTCGCCCCCGTCCGCCCCACCGCGAAGCATCGCGAGCCGTTTCTGCCCATGCCGGATTATCTCGCCCGGCGCACCGCTGACGGATTCTCCGTGGACCCCTGGCTGCGCACCCATGAACGGACTGGCGGCAAGGTCATCAAGATCGCCCCGACCAGCATGGTCATCCCGGGAACCCTCCGTGATTGGCGACGCTGGACGGGCCTGCCGCTGGCGCAATCCGGCCCCGCCGTGATCGAGGGCGGCCTGGTTCCGCTGCATGTCTCGGTCGAGCAGGACTGCGCCGTCTATGTCGAGCCCAATGTGTGGATCGAGCATTCGGTCCTGCCACCCCAAGAAGGAATCAGCGCATGATGAATCGCCGCTCCCTGCTCGCCACGCCCCTGCTGCTGCCCGGTTTCGCCGCCGCCCAGACGCGAGCGCCCATCCGCTTCGCCGTCGGGCCTTTCCAGCCGACGGCGGGCGATACCCGCCGCGCCTTCGAGCCTTTCTTCGCGCATTTGGCCCAGCAATTGGGCCGGCCCTACGAACTTACCGTCACCACGGACTGGGCGGGCATTGCCGTGGCACTCGGCAGTGGCCAGGTGGACGCAGCCTGGATGGGCCCCTGGGGCTATGTGCTGGCGCGTGACCGGGCGCGGGCCGAGGCGCTGGCGACCGTGCTCTACAACGGCCAACCCACCTATCACGCCATCATCCTGGCCCGCGCCGGCATCAGCATCGCGCGGTTTCCCGAGGATGCGCGCGGCATGTCCATCTCCTTCGCGGATGCGGGCTCGACCAGCGGCTGGCTCATCCCGCATCACTGGTTCGCCACGCGGGGCCTCGATCCGCGCAGCTTCTTCCGCTACCGCGACGGCGCCAGCCATGCGGCGAATGTGATTTCCGTGGCGTCGGGCCAGGTGGATCTGGCGACGGATTTCGATCGCAACTTCGCGGCGATGCTGGCGTCGGGCCGCGTGCGGGCGGACCAGGCGCAGATCGTCTGGCGCAGCGATCCCTTGCCGAATGATGCGCTGGCCGTTCGGCATGATCTGGACTCCGCCACCAAGCAGGCCATCGCGGCGGCGGCCACGGCCATCACGCCCGAACAGGCTCTGGCGGTGATGCCGGCCAACTACACCGGCTGGGTGCCGGCCACGTCCGAGACCTATGCCATGATCGAGGCGGCGGGACGCGCGCTGGGCCGGTTGCGCAATTCGTGAGTGGCGGCCGGGTCTTCTTCTGGGCCGGGTTCGTGGCGCTGATGGCGGCCTCGCTTTGGGTGGTCGCTCCGGACCCGGCGCGGTTGGCTGCCGGGCTGCCTCGCCTGATGGGCTGGCTTGGTGGCGCCTGGCCGCCCGACTTCTCGGGCGGCGCCGATATCGCGCGCCGCGCGGCCGAAACGGTGGGCATCGCCACGCTGGGGACGGTGGCGGCGGCCGTCATTGGCCTGCCGTTGGCTTTGATGGCCACGCGGCAGGTCACGCCCTCGGCTGCCCTATATCACCCCTTGCGGGGCATCCTGGATGCGCTGCGTGGGGTGGATGGCTTCGTCTTCGCGCTGCTGTTCGTGGCGGCCGTCGGCCTTGGGCCCTTCGCGGGGATGCTGGGGGTGGCGCTGCATTCGGCTGGCTCCGTCGCCAAGCTCTGGTCGGAGACGATGGAGAATGCCGATCCGCGCCCTTCCGAGGCCATCCTGGCGGTTGGCGGCACGCGCCTGGAGGTAGCGCTTTGCGCATTGCTGCCGCAGACCCTGCCGCAGAACCTGGGCGGGCTGCTCTATGTGTGGGAGGCCAATATCCGCGCCTCCACCGTGCTCGGCCTGGTGGGGGCGGGCGGGCTTGGCCAGGAGCTGAAGAACGCGGTGGACCTGCTTGATTTCAACCGGGTGCTGGCCATCCTGATCGTCATCATCGCCCTGACTTTCGCCGCGGATCGCATCAGCGGCAGCTTGCGACGGAGCCTTGCATGATCCCGCTCATTCGCCTCGATGCCCCCATGCTGGTCTTTGGCGGGCCCTATTCCAACCTGCAGGCGACCGAGGCCGTCCTGGCCGAGGCGGCGCGCCGCGGCATCGCGCAGGACCGCATTCTCTGCACGGGGGATGTGGTGGCCTATGGCGCCGATGCAGCCGCCTGTTGCGACCGCATGATGGGCAGCGGCGCCCTCGTGCTGATGGGCAATTGCGAGGAGAATCTGGCCGCCGAAGCCCCCGATTGCGGCTGCGGCTTCGAGGAGGACACGGCCTGTGACCTGCTCTCCCGCGCCTGGTATGCGCATGCCAATCGCCAGGTCAGCCCGCGCCACCGGGCCTGGATGAGCGGCCTGCCGCGCAGCCTGCACCTCGAATTGCCGGATCGCCGGCGCCTCGCTGTCCTGCATGGCGGAGCGAGCGAGATCAGCCGCTTTCTCTTTGCCTCGACGCCCGAGCCTGTCCTGCTGGAGGAACTGGCCGAAACGGGGTGCCACGGCGTCATTGCCGGGCATTGCGGCATTCCCTTCGCTCGGCGCCTCGAAGATGCGGGGCTTTGGCTGAATGCCGGTGCCGTGGGCATGCCGGCGAATGATGGGACGCCGCGCGTGTGGTTCTCGGTGCTGACGCCCGCGCGGCACGGCCTGACGGTGGAGATCCTGCCACTTGCCTATGATCACGCTGCCGCTGCGGCGGCGATGCGCGCGGCCGCCCTGCCGGAGGGCTATGCGGCCGCGCTGGAAAGCGGGCTCTGGCCCTCCTGCGATGTACTGCCGAGCGTGGAACTGGCCCGGCGGGGACGCGCGCTGGAGGCGGTGCGGCTGGAGTGGTAGCCGTCAGCTGGCGGCGATGCTGTCCGGGATCAGTTTGAACGGGTAGTCGGGCTCGACATAGTCGCCCGGCTTTTGCCGCTTGGGCAGCGATATCTTGGGCCGCTTCGGCGCCTTGTAGGGGATGTGGTGCAGCATGTGCCGGATCATGTTCAGCCGCGCCCGCTTCTTGTCATCCGAGGGCACGACATACCAGGGCGCCCAGGCGGTGTCCGTGGCCAGGAACATGGCATCCCGGGCGCGGGAATAGTCATACCAGCGGCTGTAGGATTTCAGATCCATGGGCGAAAGCTTCCACAGCTTGCGCCCATCATGGATGCGCGCATCCAGGCGGCGGGTCTGCTCCTCCGGGGTGACCTCCAGCCAGTATTTCAGCAGGATCACGCCGGAATCGATGATGGCGCGCTCAATGCCAGGCGCCATCTGCAGGAAGCGTTCTGTCTGCGCTTCGGAGCAGAAGCCCATTACGCGCTCCACCCCGGCGCGGTTGTACCAGCTGCGGTCGAAGATGACGATTTCGCCGGCGGCCGGCAGATGCTGGATATAGCGCTGGATGTACATCTGCGACTTCTCGCGCTCGGTCGGCGCGGGCAGGGCGATGACGCGGAAGACGCGCGGGCTGACGCGCTCGGTGATGGCCTTGATGGTGCCGCCCTTGCCCGCGCCGTCCCGGCCCTCGAAGATGATGCAGATCTTGGCGCCGGTCTCCTGCACCCAGCGCTGCAGCGCGACCAATTCGACGTGAAGCTCGGTCAGCGCCTTTTCATAGGCCTTGCGGGAGAGTTTCCCATCGGCGCGGAACACCGCTGGTGCATGGCTTTCGGTGTCCGGCGCCGTCTTGTGTTTCTTGGACATGGCGTGTTTCCCCTGCCTGGTGGCTATCGCAGCGCATCCGGCCAACCGATGAAGATGCCCACATTGCCCGGCATGCCGCCCGGATAGTCAATCACCCTGGCGCCGAAGGTAAAGCCGCCTGGGGCCAGCTCCGTCTCCCACCATTTATGCACATGCTTGATGACGCCGGGCAGGGTGTCCTGCCAGCCCTCCAGGCGGTTGTTGATGCGGCGGCCCAGATCCTCGCAGATTTCGGAGGGAAACTGCATCAGCATCAGCTCCTTCTCGCCAGCCTCGAAGGCGCGGCGGATCCTGGCGACCGCGCGCTCCTTGTCCTCCGCGGTGATCTCGTAGGTCATCAGCTTTTCGGTGAAGGCCTTGAGCTCGGCCTTGTGGGCTTCCGCGGCGGCGGCTTCTTCGGCGCGTTTGCGGCGGGCGGCGGCCTCCTTGTCGGAGAACAGGCCCGCGACGGTGAAGGTGGGTTTGGATCCACTCATGATGCACTCCTGGCGCTGAACCGGTGGGCAGGCTGGTTCCTTACGTCAGGTTCGTCTCCGGTGCCTTGCGGAAGATCAAGCTTCCGCAAGGCTGGGCGCCTCAGCCGGCCTTGGGGGCCTTGGCCGGGGGCAATTGCACGCGGATGGAGAGTTCCTTCAGCCGGATTTCCTCGACCGGCGCGGGCGCGCCCATCATCAAATCCTCGGCCTGCTGGTTCATCGGGAAGAGGATGACCTCGCGGATATTCGGCTCATCGGCCAGCAGCATCACGATGCGGTCAATGCCCGGCGCGGAGCCACCATGCGGGGGGGCGCCATAGCGGAAGGCGTTGAGCATGCCGCCAAACCGGGCTTCCACTACATCGGGGCCGTAGCCCGCGATCTCGAAGGCCTTGAGCATGATGTCCGGGCGATGGTTGCGGATGGCGCCCGAAGACAGCTCGATGCCGTTGCAGACGATGTCGTACTGATAGGCCTTGATGTCGAGCGGGTTCATCGTGTTCAGCGCCTCCAGTTCGCCCTGGGGCATGCTGAAGGGGTTGTGGCTGAAGTCGATCTGGCCGGTTTCCTCGTTCAATTCATACATGGGAAAATCGGTGACCCAGCAGAAGCGATAGGCTTCCGGCTCCACCAGGCCCAGCTCATTGCCGATACGCGTGCGCGCCTTGCCGGCCAGCTTGGCGGCGTCTTCCACCTTCCCGGCGGCGAAGAACACGGCATCGCCATCGGTGAGGCCCATGGCGTCGCGCAGGGCGATGCCGCGCTCGGATTCCAGGTTTTTGGCGATGGGGCCGCCGGCCACACCCTCCGCGAAGGTGATGTAGCCGAGACCACCAGCCCCCTCGCTGCGCGCCCATTCATTCATCTGGTCGAAGAAGCGGCGCGGCTGGCCGCCCGCCCCCGGTGCCGGAATCGCGCGGATCACGCCGCCCGAGGCCGCGATCTTGGCGAACAACCCGAAGCTCGATCCGGCAAAGTGCGCGGTCACGTCCTTGATGCGCAGCGGATTGCGCAGATCGGGCTTGTCCGAGCCGAATTCCAGCATCGCCTGGTCAAACGGGATGCGCGGGAAGGGGGCCTGCGTCACCTTCCGCTCATTCCCTGTCCAGGCCGCGAACTCGTTGAAGACGCCAGCCAGCACAGGCTCGATGGCGGCGAAGACGTCTTCCTGCGTGACGAAGCTCATCTCGAAATCGAGCTGGTAGAATTCGCCGGGGCTGCGGTCAGCGCGGCTGGCTTCATCCCGGAAGCAGGGGGCGATCTGGAAGTAGCGGTCGAAGCCGGCCACCATCGCCAGCTGCTTGAACTGCTGTGGCGCCTGCGGCAGGGCGTAGAACTTGCCCGGATGCATGCGGGCCGGCACCAGGAAGTCACGGGCACCTTCGGGGCTGCTGGCGGTCAGGATCGGCGTCTGGAATTCGGTGAAGCCCTGCTCGATCATCCGGCGGCGGATGCTGGCGATGACCGAGCTGCGCAGCATCAGGTTGCGATGCTGCTTCTCGCGGCGCAGATCGAGGAAGCGGTAGCGCAGGCGCAGCTCTTCGGGGAATTCGGCATCGCCGGCCACCTGGATCGGCAGCAATTCGGCCGCGGATTGCACGGTAAGTTCGCGCACGCGCAGCTCGATGGCGCCGGTCGGCAAGCGGTCATTCACCGTGTTGCCCTCACGCGCCACGACATCGCCGGTGACGGTGATGACGCTTTCCGCGCGCAGCTTGTCGGCCACGTCGAACACGGCCGAACCCTGGGGAATCACGCATTGCGTCAGGCCGTAATGGTCGCGCAGGTCAATGAAGAGCAGCCCGCCATGGTCGCGCTTGCGGTGCACCCAGCCGGAGAGGCGGGCCGTCTGCCCGGCGTTTTCGGCGCGAAGGGCGCCGCAGGTGTGGGTGCGATAGGCGTGCATGATATCCTGCGATCTCAGATTGACGGCCCCGGTAAGGGCCTTCGTGCGGCGTCCCTGTCAAGAGTTGCCCTTGCATGGCGGCCCATCCGGCGGCAAACCCATGGCATGGCCCCTGCTCAATACGCGACAGACGCAACCCTGACCCCGCGTCTGATTACCCAATCCTCCGATCTGGCGGAACTCTGCGAAAGGCTCCGCCGCGAGCCCTTCGTGACCGTGGACACCGAGTTCATGCGTGAGCGCACCTATTGGCCGGAGCTTTGCGTCGTGCAGTTGGCCGGGGCGGATGAGGTGGCCGTGGTGGATGCCGAGGCGCCGGGCATGGACCTCGCCCCGCTGGGCGATCTCCTGGCCGATCCGGCCGTGGTGAAGGTGTTCCACGCCGCCCGACAGGATGTGGAAATCTTCCTGCTGAAATTCGGCGCTGTCCCTACCCCGATGTTCGACACGCAGATCGCCGCCATGGTGGCCGGCTTCGGCGACCAGGCGAGCTATGACAGCTTGGTGCGCGCGCTGGCGGGCGCTTCGATTGACAAGGCGCATCGGTTTTCCGACTGGTCCGCCCGCCCGCTGTCCCAGGCGCAGATCATCTATGCGGCGGGGGACGTGACCTATCTGCGCCAGGTCTATCTGCGCCTGCGCGAGAAGCTGCTGGCGGAAGGGCGGCTCGATTGGGTGGCGCAGGAAATGGACGCGCTGCTGGAGCCCTCCACCTATATCACCGAACCCGCCGTTGCCTGGGAGCGGCTGAAGCCCAAGACCGGCAATCGCCGCTTCCTGGGCGTACTGCGTGCCGCCGCCGCCTGGCGCGAGGCGGAGGCCCAGCGCATCAACATCCCGCGCGGCCGGCTGGTGAAGGATGAAACCCTGCTGGAAGTGGCGGCCACCGCCCCTGAAACCGCGGACCAGCTGGCCCGCGCGCGGGGGATTTCGGAAGGCTTTGCGCGCGGCAAATCGGGCGTCGCCCTGCTCGCCGCCATCGCCGAGGCCAAGGCCCTGCCAGAGGACCAACTCCCCATGCCGCTGGAAGCCCGGCGCGGGGCCGGCGCCTCGCCAGCGCTGGTCGCGCTGTTGAAGGTACTGTTGGCGGCGAGTGCGGAGGCGCATCACGTCGCCCCCAAGCTGCTGGCCGATACCGAGGATCTGGAGCGGCTGGCCAGCGAGAGCGAGCCGGATATCCGCGCTCTCAGCGGCTGGCGGCGGGAAGTGTTTGGCGAGGATGCTCTGGCGCTGAAGACGGGGCAGTTGGCGCTGGGCGTGGCCGGGCGGCGGGTGCGGCTGATCCGTACGGAGGGGTAAATTCGGCGCGGGCTTCGGCCCGCTTCAGCGTGGTGTCAGCTTCGCGCCCCAAGACGGGCGTCATGATCAACCGCCCCGCAGATTTCCGCCACGATGCCGTCACGCAGGGCCTGCATTGGCTGGTGGCGTTGGCCATCCTGCTCGCCTACGGCAGCAGCCTGATCATGGATGATTGGCCGCGTGGCGCCTTCAAGGCGCAACTGCTGGGGGGGCATGTCGCGCTGGGCCTCACCGTGCTGGGGTTGACGGCGCTGCGCATCCTCTGGCGCGCCCTGATGGCCCCTCCAGCCCCGCCCGACGGCTCGCCCGGCCTGCGTCGCATCGCGCGGGCGGCTCATCTGGCGCTCTATCTTGCCATGCTGGCCGTGCCGCTGCTCGGGCTGCTCATGATGTGGAGCACGGGCCGCGAGGTGAGTTTCCTCTGGCTCTTCACCATCCCCTCGCCATTGCCGGTGGATCGCGCTCTGGGCCGGCTCCTCGCGGAGGGGCACGAGCTTGCGGCCCATGGCCTGATCCTGCTGGCAGGCCTGCATGCCGCCGCCGCGATCTTTCACCAATTCGCCCTGAAGGACGGCCTGATGCAGCGGATGATGCCGCGCATCATCGCCTTCAAGGCGCCAGGCGGACCACCCCCGACAACCACCCAACGGAGTGACTTTTCATGAAGCGTCTTTTTGCCCTGGCTCTTGGCCTCTCTCCCCTCGCGGCTCAGGCGCAGCAGGTCCAGTGCTGGTTGCCCTATACGGGCTTCGAGGAAACCGTGCCGCATATCAACCTGGCGCGATGCCCCGGCGAGAGCATGGACCCGGCCGAGTGGGTGTGTCGGATCGTGCTGCGCGATGACATGGCGACGGTCTATTTCTTCCGGCACACCGCCGAAGCAGGCATGCCCTGCCTGATCCGCGTGCTGCGCCAGGATTTCAACAGCTTCGCGGCGATCCACGGCACCACTTACATGGAGCCGTAGCCTCCGCCGCCCGGCGTGCGTACCGTCACGCGCGTGCCGCGGTTCAGCGTCTGCTGCATGCGCGTATTGGCGGGCTTGCCGTCGATCAGCACCTCGCCGAGCGCACCCGCGCCGCCCCCGAACAGCCCGGGGGCGGGATACTTGATGCGCTCGGTCACGAAGACGGCGGCGATGCCATCCGCCTCGCACTCGATCTCCGTCTCATGCCCCAGCCCGCCGCGATGCCGGCCCGTGCCGCCTGAGCCCGGCAGCTGCACCTTGCGATGGATCAGCACCGGCGCCGTGCGCTCCGCCACCTCGACCGGTGTCGCCGAGATATTGGACGGCCAGGAGATTGAGTCCGCGCCATCCTGGTCCGCGCCCGCGCCTGTCCCGCCATTGAAGAACAGCGTGCCCGCATAAGGCTGCCCCGCCTGATCCTTGCCCGCGAGGCTCATCATCCACAACGGGCTCCCCGGGGCCGCGCGCACCTTGTCCGGCAGGGCCTCGGCCAGGGCCCGGAAGATCAGTACCGGCACGTAATGCCCGGTCGCCGCCCGGCCACCGACCGGCGCCGGTTCGATCGGGTTGAGGATGCAGCCCTCCGGCACCAGAATGCGGATCGGCCGGAAGATGCCGTCATTGCTGGGCAGTTCGGGCAGCAGCATGGCCTTGAGCACGAACCAGGTCATGGCCCGCGTATAGGTAAAGGGGCAATTCACGGAGCGTGGCTGCTGCGGGCTGCTGCCGGTGAAATCCGCCAGCAACTGGCCGTCCTTCAGCGTCACCTTCACCGTCAGGTGGAAGGGCTGGTCCATCCCGTCCGTCTCGAAGGCGGTGCTCCAGCTGCCCTCGGGCACTTGCCGCAGCCGCGCGATCATCGCGGCTTCCGAGCGATCGAAGATCTCCGTGGCCACGTCCGCCAGATCGGCCAGTCCGTGATCCACCAGCGTGGCCACCACACGGTCGCCGATCAGCGTGACGGCGGCGGCTTGGGCCCAGATATCGCCCTCGGTCTGGTCGGGGGTGCGGATATTGGTGCGCAGCAGCCTGATCAGCGTGGCATCCGCCACGCCATCGCGCAGCAGCCGCATGGGCGGGATGTGGAAGCCTTCCTCGAACAGCTCCCGCGCCTCGGTGCTGCGCAGCCGCCCGCCGATATCGGGCACATGGCTCGTGGTGGCGCCATAGGCCACGATGCGCCCGCCATGGAAGATCGGCCGCACGAGGCAGACATCGTTCAGATGGCCCGTGCCGATCCAGGGATTATTGGTGACATAGATATCGCCAGGCTGCATCTCGGCTTCGGGGATGGCCTCACGGATGGCCCGCACCGTATTGGGCAGCGTGCCGATGAAGCTCGGGATCGAGCCGGTGTTCTGCGCCAGTGAGCGCGCCCTTGCATCCGTCAGCACGCAGGCGAAGTCATTCGCCTCGTTGGAGAGGGTCGAGAAGGAGGTGCGGACGATGGCCTTGGCCGCCTCATCCACGGCCGAGATCAGCCGCGTCCAGACCAGTTCGAGCTTCACCGCATCGAGTTGGGGCATCAGCCGACCTCCACCAGGATATTGCCGGATTCCAGCACGCTGAACCGGCCGCCCGGGCCGATGACGAGGGTCGAGCCGGCTTCCTCGACCAGGGCCGGCCCGCTGGCCGAGAAGCCGGGCCGCAGCCCGCCGCGGCTGTAGATATCGGCCGTGGCGCTGATGCCGCCGGCCAGCACTTCCCGCTGGTGAGTGACCGCCGGACCCTCCCAGGAGCGCTTGGCCCCGGGCAAGGCCAGCCCCGTGCTGGCCCCTCGCAGCACGACGCGGGCGTGGACGAGGTCAATCGCCACGGCGGGCGGCGGGCGGCGGAAGCGCTCCTGATAGGCGGCGGTGAAGGCCTCGGTGATCATCCCATGCAGTGCGGCATCCCCCGACGGCCAGGGGGCAGGGGGCAGTGTGACGGGCATATGCGCGCCCTGGCCGACGCAACGCGCATCCACCACGCGTTCGGGGGCTGGCGCATCATCGGCCCAGCCTCCGCGTGCCAGAACGGCGCGGGCATCAGCCTCGAGTTCACCGAAGGCGGCTTCGAGCTCAGCGGCCTTCCAGGCCAGCAGCCGGCGCCCCAAGGTGGCCACGCGGTCCACGCGGGGCGGCGCGGTGAGCAGCCCAAGGGCCGAGGCCACGCCCGCCTCGGGCGGCACGATGATGCGGCGGATGCCGAGCTTGCGGGCGAGGTGATAGCCATGCACCGGCCCGCCGCCGCCAGTGCAGACCAGGGTGAAGCCCGAGGCATCGCGCCCGCGTTCGGCCAGGTGGGTGCGCGCCGCGCTGGCCATGGCTTCCGTCACCACATCATGGATGCCCCAGGCGGCGGCCTCCATGCCGATGCCGAGGGATTGCGCCAGGCGCTGCATGGCCGCCTGCGCCGCCGCGCGGTCCAGCGGCAGGCGGCCACCGGCGAAGCGCGATGGGTCCAGATAGCCAAGCAGCAGATTGGCGTCGGTCACCGTGGCCTCGGTGCCGCCCCGGCCATAGCAGGCGGGACCAGGCTCTGAGCCCGCGCTATCGGGGCCGACCTTCAGCAGGCCGATGGCATCGCGGCGTGCGATGCTGCCGCCGCCGGCACCGATCTCCATCAGATCCACGGCGGAAATGCGGATGGGCAGGCCGCTGCCCTCGATGAAGCGGGCCTGCCGCGCTGCCTCGAAGCCGAAGACGATCTCGGGCTCGCCATGCTCGACGACGCTGAGCTTGGCCGTGGTGCCGCCCATGTCGAAGGCGAGGATGCGCGCCTCCTGGCCACCGGCCAGATAGGCGGCCGCCAGCGCGCCGGCGGCCGGGCCCGATTCCAGCAGTTGCACGGGCGCGCGGCCGGCTTCCTCCAGATGCGTCATCCCGCCATTGGACAGCATCAGCAACAAGGGCGAGCCGATGCCCAGTGCGGCCAGTTCCGCACCGAGCCGCGCCAGATAACGCCCGGCCATGGGGGCGACATAGGCATTCGCGCTGGCCGTGGAGCCGCGCTCATATTCACGCACCTCGCGCACGATGGCGTGGGAGGCGGTGACGGAAAGCCCAGGATGTCGCGCCGCGATGCGCTGCGCCGCCGCCACCTCATGCCCCGGATGGAGATCGCTGTGCAGGAAAAGGATGGCGATGGCCTCCGCACCTGCCGCCACGGCCTGGTCCGCCGCCGCATCCACGGCCGCGAGATCAAGCGGCGTCAGCACCGTGCCATCCACCTTCACACGCTCGGGCACTTCCAGGCGAAGGTGGTCGGGCATCAGGGGAGCGGGCGGGCGCAGCGAAAGGTCGAACAACTCATAGCGTCGCTCGCGGCCGATTTTCAGGACGTCACGGAAGCCCTGGGTCGTGATCAGGGCGATCAGGGCGCCCTTCCGCTCGATCAGCGCATTGGTGAACAGCGTTGTGGCATGCACGATCCGGGTGATCTCGGCCGCTTCCACGCCAGCTTCCCCGAGCAGACGGCGGGTGCCTTCCAGAATGCCTAGCACTGGATCGCCGTGGGTGGTCAGGATCTTGAGGCTGCCGGAGCGGCGCTCGGCCGGGTCATGCAGCACCAGGTCGGTGAAGGTTCCGCCGATATCAATGCCGAGGGAAATGCCGGATGGGTGGGCGGTCACGTGATGTGAATTCCGTTACTGCAGTGTGATGTTGGCGGTGCGGATGACCTGCGCCCAACGCGCCGTCTCCTCGCCAATCAGGGTGGCGAGGTCTTCCGGGCTGCCATCGCCGCGTTCGGCGCCCAGGTCCCGGAAGCGCAGGGCCATGGCAGGCTCGGCGAGGATCCGGCGCAGCCCCTGGTTGAGACGCAGCACGGTGGGGCGCGGCGTGCCGGCGGGCGCGAAGACGGCGAACCATGAATTGACCTCATAGCCGGGCACGGTCTCGGCGACACTCGGGAATTCCGGAGCCGCCTGGCTGCGCTGGGCCGAGGTTACGGCGATGGCACGCAGGCGCCCTTCGCGGACATGCTGGATGGCGCCGGGAAGGTTTTCGAACATCATCTGGATCTGCCCGCCCATCAGGTCGGTCAGCGCGGCGCCGCTGCCGCGATAGGGCACATGGACGATATCGGAACCTGTCATCAGTCGGAACAATTCTCCCGAAAGATGGGTGGTGGCGCCCGTTCCGGCCGAACCATAATTGATCCGCCCCGGCGCCGCGCGCGCGGCGGCGATCAGATCGGCGATGCTGTGGATCGGCAGCGCCGGATGGACCACCACAATGTTCGGAACACTCGCGATGAGGGCCACCGGCGCGAAGTCACGCACCGGGTCATAGGGCAAATTGGGATAGAGGGCGGTTGCTGTGGCATGGGTACCCGGCGTGCCCATCAGCAATGTGGCGCCATCCGGCCGCTGCTGAGCGACGAAATGCGTGCCGATGGTGCCCCCGGCACCTGGTCGCAGATCAAGCACCAGGGGTTGGCCGAATTCGGCCTGAAAGCGCTCGGACAGCAGGCGGGCAAGGATGTCCGTCGTGCCACCGGGTGCGAAGGGGACCACCATGCGCGTGGCCCGCTGGCTCAGATCCTGCGCGCGGGTCGGCAGCGAACGAAGCGCGAGGCCGCCAGCCAGGTATGGCAGGGCACGTCTATGCATCGCCGTTGCCGGCCCGTTCCGGGTGATCGGATTTCATGGAATATCTGTCAAGCGGCATGCATGGTGCATGGCTGATTTTGTCCGGACAATCTAGTATTGTTTTGCATGGAGAGCAAAAAATCTGGCCGCGGCGTGCTGGATTTCGAATGGCCGTTCGGCAAAGAGTGGCCCAAGGGAAGCCTCGATCTGGTTTGGTTTTGGGGAGCCGAATGAACCTGCGTTCCGTATCGTGGAACGGCTGAGGTTGGAATGTCAAACGGCGCAGTCGGGTAGATAAATGAAGAAACGAGGAGGGTCCTGGCGATTGTGGGGTGCCATTGACGTGCAATCGCGCCGGGCATTTAATCGGTGAGAATGCAACCACCGTGCACAAGTCATTTGCCTCAGACGCACCGCCCCGGCGGCGTCGTGGCGGTGGAACGCAGTCTGGCCATCCTCGACGCTTTCCTGGGGCCGCTTCAGTCACGCGGCCTCTCGGAACTGGCGCGCGCCACGCAATTGCCCAAGCCCACCGTCCTGCGCAGCCTCGTTTCGCTGGAGCGGATGGGCTATGTCGTTCGTCTGGCGGATGGCCGGTATCAGCTTGGCGCCCGCCTTCTCCAGTTGGGCGAAGCCTATCGGGCGCATTTCCGGCTGGAGGATCACGTCCTGCCTGTTCTGCGCCACCTGGCGACGGTGACCGGAGAAAGCGCTGCCTTCCAGGTGCGCGAGCAGGAGAAGCGCCTGACCCTGTTCCGCGTGGAAAGTCCGCAATCGGTGCGTGACGTGCAGGGATTGCCCGCTCTTCTGCCGCTGGATGGCACCTCGGTCAGCCAGGCCTTGCTTCGCGCGGATTGGGCGGCCGAACTGGCCCGTGGAAGGCCGGCCGTCTTCTACACCGCCGGAAAACTCAATCCACAGACCGCCTCATTGTCCACCGCGGTCTATGGCGTTGGCGGATTGCTGCGGGGGGCGCTGAACATCAGCGGCCCCATCGAGCGCGTTTCGGCGGCGGATTTGTCGGCCCTGGCGCACCATATCGCGGTTGCGGCGGCGCGGCTTTCCACGGGCCTCGGCGCGCCGATGCCTGAGCGCCAGCCCGCCCCAGAACTCATTCGCCCCTGACGCCCAGCAAGGCCGCCACGTGGGATTTCAAAGCCGGGAGCACTTCCGTCACGAACCAGGGGTTCCGCCGTATCCAGTTGGTGCTGCGCCAGGAGGGATGGGGCAGCGGGAAGAATCGCGGCCCATATACGGCAAATCCCTGGACGGTCTGGGCCACGGTTTGCCTGGTTGCGCCACCCAGATAGCGCCGCTGGGCATAGCTGCCGACCAGCAAGGTCAGGCGGAGTTCTGGCAGTTGCGCCAGCACGCGCTGATGCCACAGTGGCGCGCATTCCGGGCGCGGTGGCAGATCCCCGCTGGTGCCCGTGCCAGGGTAGCAAAAGCCCATGGGCATGATGGCGATGTGCCGTGTGTCGTAGAACAGCAACGGTGATATGCCCATCCAGTCGCGCAGACGTGCGCCGCTGGCATCATCCCATGGCGTGCCGCTGGCATGCACGCGGGCGCCGGGCGCCTGGCCGATGACGAGCAGCCGTGCCGTTGCCCCCAGCCGCACCACCGGGCGGCATCCGGCGGGCAGATGGGCCGCGCAAACCCGGCAGGCCGCGATTTCGGCCTGGAGCCCGTCCAGCCCCTCCTTCAGCGGCCCGCCGAGGCCATCAGCCCCGCCAGCACTGCGCCGCGCGTGACGATGGAGGGCACTTCCACCCATTCGCGCCGGCTGCAGGTCTCGTGCGTGATGGGGCCGAGGCCATCGAGCGTCGGCACGCCAAGGCGCGCGGCGAAGCTGCCATCCGAACCCCCGCGCGAGACCACCTGATGCACCGGAATACCCAGCGTGGCGCAGAAGCCCTCGGCCTTGGCGTAAAGTTCCCGCGTGCCCGCATGGGTCGGGAAGGCCGGGCGGGTGAAGCCGCCGCGGGCGGTGATGGTCACGCGCGGATCGGCGGGCGGGCGGGCGGCGATGGCGCGCACCTCGGCGAGCAGTTTCTCGCCCGCCGCGTCATCCGGCGCGCGCAGGTCGAGGTGGAGTTCGGCCGAGCCAGGCACCACCTGCCGCGCCTCGCCACCGCGCAGGATGCCGACCGTGGCGCAAAGCCCGTTCGGCGGGTCGCCCAGTGCCTCCAGCGGAGCCACCAGGGCGGCGAGGGCGGCGATGGCCGAAGCTCCCTTTTCCCGCGCGGAACCCACATGGGCGGTGATGCCCGTGGCGTTCAGGTAGAAGGCGCCGACCGCACCACGGCCCACCACCATGCCGCCAGCGGGGCGGCAGGGCTCCAGCGTCAGGCAGAGATCGGCCTCGCGCGATTCCGCCTCCAGCCAGGCGCGGCTGCCGGGGCTGCCGATCTCCTCATCGGGCACGATGCAGAGGGTGATGGAGGCGAGGTGCCCCAGCGCCTTCTCGGCCAGCAGCATGCGGATGGCGTGCAGCGCCATCACCACATTGGTCTTCATGTCGCCCACGCCGGGGCCGGTGATGCGGTCGCCTTCGTGGGCGAAGGGCCAAACGGCCGCGATGCCTTCCGGCCAGACCGTATCCGCATGGCCCAGCACCAGGATGCGCGGACCATTGCCGCCGAGCGGCAGCCGCGCCGTCATCTGGTCGCCAAAGCCGGGCAGGGGGGTGCGCTCCACCGCGAAGCCCATGCCCGCTGCCATGCCCGCCCAGATATCAATCACGGCGTTCACGCCGCCGGCCATGTAGCTGCCGCTGTCAATGTTCACGCAGCGCTCCGCCATGGCGAGGATTTCGGGGAGGGCCGCCTGCATGCCGGCGGCGTGGCGTTGGATGTCGGTCATCGGGCGCTCCGGGTTTGTCCGGTCAAGCCTAGACCGATGCCGCGCGGCGCGTCACCCTGGAGGCGCAATCCAGGAGGCGGCGATGCTCAAGCCAGGCGTGATGGAAACCGTGCTCGGCCGCATCTGGGCCTCGCCCCGCATCGCCGAAGATTTCGCCGCGATCTGCGCGACGGGCGGCCGCTTCTCCGGCACAGCAAGCGAGAAGGCGGCCGTCGAATGGCTGGCGCCACGCCTGGCTGAAGCGACGGGTGCCGCCGTGACGCGCGAGGCAATCCCCTATTGCGGCTGGACGCGCATCGGCGCGCGCGTGGTGGATGCCGCCGGCACCACTCATCCGGCCGAGGCGCTGGGCCGCTCCCCCGCCACCCCGCCCGAGGGGCTGGAGGCCAGGCTGCTCGATCTCGGCCGCGGCACGCCCGAGCAAATCCTGGCGGCGGGCGAGGCGGTGCGGGGTGCCATCATCCTGGTCCGGCATGAATTCATGGTCGGTACCGGGCACATGCACCGCCGGAAGAAATACGAATGCGCGCGCGATGCCGGGGCGGCGGGCTTCCTGATTGCCTGCCATGAGCCGGGGCTGCTGCCGGTGACTGGCTCAGCTGGCAACGGGGCGCCGGGCAACATCCCCTGCGCGGGCTTGTCCCACGAGGCAGGGGCGGCGTTGTCCGCGCAATCCGGAAGCCGCATTCGCTTTTTCGTGGAGGGCGTCTTCGAGGATCGTCACGCGGAAAACCTGCTGGCCACCGTGCCCGGCCAGGGCGAGGAGCTGGTGGTGCTCTCCGCCCATATTGATGGCCATGACCTCGCTTGCTCGGCGATCGACAATGCCACCGGCCTCGCTTGTGCGCTGACGGTGATCGAGGCGATCCGCGACATCGTGCCGGGCCTCGCGCGCGGCGTGCAGGTGGGGCTCTTCAACATCGAGGAATGGGCGCTGCTGGGCTCCGCCGCGCATCTGGCGCAGCTGGCGCCGGATCAGCGCGCCAAGCGCGTGCTGAATGTGAACCTGGATTCGCTGGCCGGGGCCGAGGGCCTCACGGCGCTGACCAGCGGCGTGCCCGGCATGGCGGAATTCCTGGCGGCGGCGCTGAGCCCGGCGGGCTTGTCAGTGGGCATCAGCGCGCCCTTCATGGGCAATTCGGACCATGCGAATTATCTGCGGCACGGCATCCCGGCGCTGCGCCTTTGCGCCGGCTTCGACCGTCCGCAATCCAATATGCGCTTCCTGCTGACGCCGGCCGATACGCCCGACAAGGTGCACCCGCATCAACTCAAGCTCGCCGCCAGCATCGCGGCGCTGCTGGTGCTGGCCGGTTGCGCCAGCGACGCACCCCCCGTGCCCAGGCTGGATGAGGCGACGGTGCGTCGGATTACCGCTTGATGCGGGGGCAGATTGCCACCCCACTGGGCAGCATCGGCGCTTTTTTCTGGACATTCGCCCGCGCCACCCCCTGACATGACCCCGAAGCGGAGTAGCCTTCCCCCATGACCTATTCGCTCCTCGGCCGATGCGCCCGCACCGGGCAATTCGGCGCCGCCGTGACCACCTCCAGCATCGCCGTCGGCTCCCGCGTGCCGCATGTGGCCCCCGGCGTGGGGGGCGTGCTGACGCAGCACCGCACCGATCCGCGCCTGGGACCACGCGGGCTGGAATTGCTGCGCAGCGGCTGCTCGGCGGAGGAGACGCTGGCCGCACTCGTTGCCAGCACGCCGCATCACAAGTGGCGGCAGCTGGCCGTGCTCGACGCACGAGGCCGCACCGCGCATTTCCATGGGGCCGCGGTGAAGCCCGCGCTGAATGCCGTGCATGTCCCGGATTGCGTGGCGCTGGGCAATATCCTGGCAAATGATCGTGTCCCCGCCGCCATGGCCGCCGCCTTCACGGCCAGCGCCGACCAGCCGCTGGCCGAGCGCCTGGTGCGCGCCATGGAGGCGGGCGAGGCCGCGGGCGGCGAGGGCAAGCCCGTGATCTCGGCCGCGCTAGTGGTGATGGAAAAGGAGATCTTCCCGCTGGTGGATTTGCGTGTGGACCTGGCGCCCGACGCCATGACCGCGCTGCGTGCGCTCTGGGATGCCTATGCCCCTTCCATGCGGGAATTCGTCACCCGCGCCCTAGATCCCGACGCCGCACCCGGCGTGATCTGAACCAGGAGAGACCCCCATGCTGCTCCCCCGCCGTTCTGCCTTGGCCATCCCCGCCCTGGTCAGCGCCGTCGCCCTGCCGCGCCCCGGCGCATCACAGGCCGGTGGCGGCACCTTGCGCATCGCGATGAGCGCCAATCTGCGCGCACTCGATCCCGCCAAGACCACGATCGGCGAGGAGTTCATGCACTCCGTCTTCGTCTTCAACGGCCTGACGCGGATGACGGAAGACCAGGCCGTGGTGCCCGAGCTGGCGGAATCCTGGACCTATTCGCCCGACCTCAAGACCTGGGAATTCAAGCTGCGGCGCGGCGTGAAGTTCCACCACGGGCGCGAGATGACGGCCGATGACGTCATCGTGACCTATCGCCGCATCCTCGACCCCGCGACGGGGGCGGCCAGCCGCAGCAATTACGACATGATCGAGCGGATGGAAGCGCCCGACCCCTACACGGTGATCTTCCGCCTTTCCTATGCCTATGGCGGCTTTGCCGACATCCTCTCCGACCGCCAGGTGAAGATCGTCCCCGCTGACAAGCTGGATGAGCTGGCGACGAACCCCATCGGCACCGGGCCTTTCGTGTTTCGCAGCTACGCGCCGGGCGACCGCGTCAGCTACGCGCGCAATCCGAATTACTGGGAGGCCGGGCCGCGTTTCGATGCGGTGGAAATGCGCATCCTGCCCGAGATGTCGGTGCGTATCGCAGCCCTCCAGGCGGGCGATCTGGACGTGGTCTGGGACCTCGGCCCCGAGAATATCCGCGCCCTGCGCGAGGCGCGGAATGTGCGGGTGGAGAGCATCCCCACCGCATCCTGGGATGGCGCCATCCTGAACAACAGCATCGCGCCCTTCAATGACCCGCGCGTGCGCCGCGCGCTGAACCTGGCGGTTGCGAAAGCCGACGTGGCGGAGGCGGTGCTGTTTGGCGAGGGTGCGCCCACGCACAGCCCCATCGCGCCCAACCATCCCTTCTTCGCCAGCGATATTCCCTTCCCCGCGCGCCCCGATGTGGCGACGGCCCGGCGCCTGCTGCGCGAGGCGGGGCACACCGGCAATCTGCGCGTGCCGCTGGTGATCCCGGTGGGCCGCCCGGTGCGGGAGCGGCTGGGTGTGACCTTGCAGCAAATGGCGCGGCCGGCCGGCTTTGAGTTTGACATTCAGCGCGTGCCCTTCTCACGCTACTCGGCCGAGGTGGCAGGCAAGGCGCCGGCCTATATCGACGGCTATTTCGCGCGCCCGACGATTGATACCTCCACCTTCCCTTTCCTGCATTCGCGCGGCAGCCAGAATGAGCGGCTGTGGATGTATAACGAGCCGCGCGTGGATGCCGCACTCGAAGCCGCGCGCCTGACCGGCGATCTGACGCAGCAGAAGACGCATTACGTGGCGATGCAGCGCGCCATGGTGGAGAACCCGCCCGGCTACATCGCCTATGCCCAGAAATTCGCCTGCGCCTATCGCAGCGCAGTGAAGGATGTGAAGACGCACCCGATGCGCTGGTTTGATCTCAGGGCCGGATTTATCGCCTCCTGATGGCGGGCTTCCTTGCCCGGCGCTTCCTCTCGGTCGTCTTCGTCCTTTGGGCGATGACGATCCTCGTCTTTGCCATCGTGCATATCTTGCCCGGCAGCGTCGCGCACATGATCCTGGGCGAGTTCGCGACCAACGCGTCGATTGCCGCGCTGGAGGAGAGGCTCGGGCTTAACCTGCCTTTGTATGAGCAATATTGGCGCTGGTTCAGCGGCCTCATGCGCGGGGATTTCGGCCAGTCCCTGACCATGGACCGTCCCGCGGGCCCCGTGATCCTGGAGGCCTTGGGCCGCTCGGCGATCCTCGCTTCCATCAGCATCGTGCTGGTGGCGATCATCGGGATCGCGCTGGGTATTCATTCGGCCACGCATGTGGGCTCCTGGGCGGATCGCGGCCTCACGCTGATGCAGTATTTTTTCATCGCCGTGCCGGAGTTCTTCTGGTGCATCCTGGTGATCATCTTCTTCGCCGTCTGGCTCGGCTGGCTGCCGGCCACGGGCTACACGCCGCTCGCGGATGGCGGATTTCTCGGCTGGGCCGAGCATCTGATCCTGCCCGTCTCGACGCTGGTGCTGGGCTTGATCGCGCATGTCTCGCGCCTCACGCGCTCCTCCATGCTCGAAGCCATCGAGAGCAAGTATGTGCTGGCCGCCCGCGCCAAGGGCCTGCCTGAGCATATCGTTCTGCGCCGCCACGCTTTGCCCAATGCGCTGCTGCCCACCATCACCGTGCTGGCGGTGGATGTCGGCATCCTCATCGGCGGCATCGTGGTGGTGGAGAGCGTCTTCGCCTTCCCGGGCTTGGGCCGCATGCTGATCTACGCGATTGATAACCAGGACATTCCGCTGATGATGGGCGGCATGATCGTCATCACCGCGATCTATGCGCTGGCCAATCTCGTGGCGGATATCCTCTACGCCGTGTTGAACCCGCGCATTCGCGTGAGCGGCACGGCCGGATGAATCATATCCCGCGCACGCTCTGGGTGGGCGGCGTGATTGTCACGGCTATCGTGATTCTGGCCATTCTCGGCCCCTGGATCGCGCCTTTTGAGCCGGATGCCTTCAATGTCCGCGCCAGGCTGCAACCGCCATCCAGCACCTACTGGTTCGGCACGGATGAATTCGGGCGGGATGTGTTTTCGCGCGTGCTGGCGGGTGCGCATCACTCGCTGCTCATGGGGTTCGGCGCCACCGCCATTTCGCTTGCCATCGGCGTGCCGCTGGGCCTCGTGGCCGCGTTTCGCCGTGGCTGGGCGGAGGAGGCCATCATGCGCGGCGTGGACTTGATGATCTCCATTCCGCCCGTGTTGCTCGGGCTTCTCATCCTGGCCGTGACCGAGCCTGGCCTGGGCAAGACCATCCTTGCCGTGGGCCTGGTCTATGTGCCGATCATGACGCGCGTGGCCCGCGCCGTCGCACTCGATCTGCTCTCGGAGGATTTCGTGGAGGCAGCGCGGGCGCGGGGCGAGGGCGGATACCACATCCTGGTGCGCGAAATCCTGCCCAATGCCTGGCCGCCGCTGATCGTCGAGACGGCCCTGCGCATCACCTTTGCCATCCTGCTTGGTTCCGCGCTGAGCTTCCTTGGTCTCGGCCCGCAGCCGCCAGACAGCGAATGGGGCCTGATGATCGCGGAGAGCCGCCCTTTCATCAGTGAGGCGCCCTGGATCGGCCTCGCTCCCGGCCTGTGTCTTTGCGTGCTGCTGATCGCGGTCAACATCGTGGGCGAGGGGCTGCGGGACCTGCTTGATCCGCGTTTACGGGGGCGCGGACATTGATGCTCTCGATCGAGCGGATGTCGCTGCAATACGCCACCCAGCGTGGGTCAGTGCATGCGTTGCAGGACGTCTCTCTCGCCATTCCACGCGGCGGTGCAATGGGGTTGGTGGGGGAAAGCGGTTCGGGCAAGTCCTCCGTCGTGCTGGCCTTGCTCGGCCTGCTGGGCCAGGGCGCTACCCTCACCTGCGACGCGTTGCGCTTCGATGGCGAGGATCTGCGCGAAGCCGCCGCACGCTTGCGCGGCCGCCGCATTGGCGTTGTGTTCCAGGATCCGGCCGCTGCCCTCAACCCCTCGCTGACCATCGGCTTCCAGGTGGCCGAGCCCTTGATCCAGCATCAGGCCATGCCGCGCGAAGCCGCATGGGCCCGCGCCGTAACGCTGCTTGGCGAAATGGGCATCGCCCGTGCGGCGGAAGTGGCGCGCGCTTATCCGCACCAACTCTCGGGCGGCATGAAGCAGCGCGCGGTGATTGCAACCGCACTGGCCTGCGAGCCCGAGTTGCTCCTGCTGGATGAGCCGACCACGGCCCTCGACGTCACGGTGGAAGCGCAGATCCTGGACCTGCTGGAGAAGCTGCGGCATGAGCGTGGTGTGTCCATGCTGCTGGTCAGCCACAATCTCGGCATCGTGGATCGGCTCTGCGACGACCTGACCGTGCTCTATGCCGGCCGTGTGGTGGAGCAGGGCCCTTGCGCCGAAGTGTTGGCGGCACCCAGCCATCCCTATACACGCGGATTGTTGGGCGCCCTGCCGCGCGTGGATCGCGGCCGCATGGCGCGCCTCGCCCCCATTCCGGGCGGCTTGCCGGATCTGACGCAGCCCATGGCCGGCTGCAATTTCCAGCCGCGTTGCCCCTTCGCGGTGGAGGCCTGCGCTGGGCCGCAGGCGCTGCTGGGGGCATCGCGCCTTACGCGTTGCCATCGCATCAGTGAGATCGCCGGCGCGCCCTGGCCCATCCCGCCTGCGCCGGAGGCCGTGGTGCGCCCCGTGCCCACGCCGCTGCTCCAGGCCGATAGCCTCAGCCGCAGCTTTGGCGGGGGTGGCGTCTTTCGCAAGCGCGCCGGGGTGCGGGCGGTGGATGGCGTCTCGCTCAATATCGGCCGTGGTGAGGTACTGGGCCTGGTGGGTGAATCCGGCTGCGGGAAATCCACGCTCGGCCGGCTGGTGCTGCGCCTCATCGCCTCGGATTCCGGCGCCATCCGGTTTGACGGCAAAGCCATCCCGCCCGAGGCTTCCACCGAATTCCGCCGCCGCGCGCAGATCGTCTTCCAGAACCCGGATTCATCGCTCAATCCGCGCCAGACGGTGGATGAAGCGCTGCGCCGGCCACTGACCCGCTTTGGCATTGCCAATGGTGCCGCCGCAACGCGCGAGGTGGAGCGTCTGCTGGAACTGGTGCGCCTGCCCCCCAGCTATCGCAGCCGCTATCCGCACCAGATGTCGGGGGGTGAGAAGCAGCGCATCGGCATCGCCCGCGCGCTGGCCAGCCAGCCGGATTTTCTGGTGTGTGACGAGGCGGTCTCAGCACTCGATGTCTCGGTCCAGGCGGCGGTGCTGAACCTGCTGACCGATCTGCGCGATGCATTGGGCGTGGCCTATCTGTTCATCTCGCATGATATCGGCGTGGTGGCGCATATCGCGGATCGCATTGCGGTCATGTATCGCGGCGGCATCGTCGAGGAAGGCCCGGCCGCACAGGTACTGGCACCGCCCTATCATCCCTACACGGAGGCGCTGCTTTCGGCTGTGCCGGTGGTGGGGGCGCATGGGCGCGCCGCCGGGCGCATCCGCCTCAAGGGCGATGTCTCCACCGCTCAGGGAAGTGCTGGCTGCCGCTTTGCGCATCGCTGCCCGCGGCATATCGGCGCGATCTGCGACACGGAGGTGCCGCCGATCCGGGAGTTCGGCGCGGCGCATCGCATCGCCTGCCATTTGCCGGCGGGGGAACTTGCGGCCATGCCGGGAGCGCTGGGGGCTGGCTGACGCTACAGCACCGCGTGCACATCAATCTCCATCAGGATTTCCGGTGCGGCCAGGCCCTTCACGACGAACAGCGTGTGGGTGATGGGATGCACGGAAAGCACCGGCATGAGAGTTGCCATGACCGGCGTGATATAGGCGCGGTCGGTCACGTAGACCGTCGCGTGCACGGCATCCGCCAGGGTGGCACCCGCATCCGCCAGAAGCTTTTCCACATTGGCGATGGCGATGCGCGCCTGCCCGCCCGCATCTCCCACGGTCGAGAAGCCGCCCTCCAGCGTCAGCCCGGTCTGGCCGCGCAAAAAGACCCGCTTGCCCGCTACGACGGCCATGCAGAACTCCGCCTCGAAAGGTTGCTTTTCCAGGCCGTAGGGCATGCTGGTCGAGCGATAGGGGCGAAGGCGCTGATGCGGTCCGCCAGGCACGGCGAAGGCATCCAGCTGGAACAGCGCCGCCGGGTCATGCAGCGCCTTCACGATGAGACCGGTGCTGACCGGGCGCACCCCCAAGAGGCGCCGCCCCATCACGCCATAGACTGCCTGGCGCCAGGCGCGGTCGGTGATCTGCATGGTGATCTTGCAGAGATCGGTCAGCCGCCCGCCCTGTTCCGTGATGCGCGCCTCCAGCGCGTCGAACACCGCCTCAGCCTGGGCGGCGGCGGCTTTGGCCGTGTGGGTCGGCGCCACATGGCCCGCCGAAATGCCCCCCAGATGGATCACGCCTCGTCATCCGGGATGACGGCGTCAATATCAATTTCCACCAGCATCTCCGGCAGGGCGAGGCCGTTGACGATCAAGCCCGTGCCAACCGGCGCGATGTCACCCAGATGCCGGCCCACCACCTGATAGACGGCCTCGCGATAGGCACGGTCTGTGATGTAGGTCGTGATCTTGCAGATATGCGCCATTTTCGAGCCGGCTTCCTCCAGCAGCACCTTCACATTCTTCATCGCCTGGTCGGCCTGGGCGGCGGCATCGCCATGACCCACAAAGCCGCCCTCGAAGGTGAAGCCGGTCTGTCCTCGCAGGAAGATCAGATTGCCGGCCCGCACCGCCATGGACATCTCGTTCTTGACGTCATGGTCCTTGTAGTAGAGGCCGGTGTTGAAGCGGCGAAAGCGTTGATGCGCCATGGGCGTCTCCTCAGGGCTTGATCATCCGTGGGACGGGGCCACGGCCCGCACTCAAGGTGGCATGCTGCGCTCCTCATCGGGCCGCGCCTAGAGTCTGGCCGCCTGGGAGGGCGGCAACAAAGGCCGCGATCTCGGTTGGGACGGCTGGCCGCAGCGCGGAATTTCAGCACAGGGCGCCACTTCGCGATGGCCGCGAAGCCCCAGGGCCCCCGCCACCACCGGGCGGGGGTCGGCCGGCTGGCCTTTTCTGCAGCGCGTGCCATTCAAGAAAACTTCCATGAGACACTTGCATCTTTCGGCCCGTCGCGCGTTCTGACGCGCATGAGCACCGGATTGATCGCCCTCCTCGATGATATTGCGGCTCTCGCCAAGGTCGCCGCTGCGAGCCTGGACGATGTGGCCGCGCAGGCGACCAAGGCGGGCGCCAAGGCGGCCGGCGTCGTGATTGACGATGCCGCGGTCACGCCGCGCTATGTGGTGGGCTTCGCCGCTGCGCGTGAGTTGCCCATCGTGCGCCGCATCGCCGTGGGCTCGCTGAAGAACAAGCTGCTCTTCCTCCTGCCCGCAGCGCTGGCACTGGGGCTGTTCCTGCCCGGCGCCATCACGCCACTGCTCATGCTGGGCGGCGCCTTCCTCTGCTACGAAGGCGCCGAGAAGCTGTGGGAAAAGCTCGCGCCGCATGACGCGGCCCTGCACGCGGCAGCGCCGGAGCCACTGGATGCGCAGGCGCTGGAGAATGCCAAGGTGCGCGGCGCGATCCAGACGGATTTCATTCTCTCGGCCGAGATCATGGCAATCGCGCTGGCCACCGTGCCGGATCAGGGCTTCTGGATGCAGGCCATCGTGCTCAGCGTGGTGGCCATCGGCATCACCATCGTGGTCTATGGCGCCGTGGCGCTGATCGTGAAGGCCGATGATATGGGCGTGGCGCTGGCGCTCCATACGGCCCCCGTCAGCGGCAGGCCCGCCGCGCCGAACGCGTTGGACCGCCTGCTGCGTCCGCTCAGCCAGGCGCTGGGGCGTGGCCTGGTGAAGGGCATGCCGCCCTTCCTGACCCTGCTGGGTGCCGTGGGCACGGCCGCGATGCTTTGGGTTGGTGGCGGCATCCTGCTGCATGGGATGGAGACGTTGGGTCCCATCGCGGTGCCGGCCTTTGCGCACCTGGTGGCACATGCTGCGGCCGGGGCGGTTCCGGCGCTGGCCAGCAGTGTCGAATGGCTGGTCCATGCCGCGCTCGCAGGGGTGTTCGGCCTTGGGGTGGGTGCGGCGCTGATCCCGGTGGTCGCCTGGGTCGTGCTGCCGATCGCGCGGCGCCTGCGGCACGGCCCGTAAGGCGCGAAGCTCAAGCGCCCACCGAGACCGATTCCAGCAGCGGGACCGTCTCTGCCACGATGCGCGGCACGGCCTGCAAATATGGGGTCACGTCCTGGCCGGCCCGGATGGCGCGCTGCAGCCGGTCAATCCCGGCGGTCAGCCGCTCGGCGCCCAGGCTACGTGCTGGCTCCATCACCATATGCGCGGCCTGGCGCATGCGCGTCACATCCCGCGCAATATGGGGCTCGGCCAGCACGTCGCAGCCCTGGATGATCTCGTCCACCATGTCGTGCATGGCATGGCTCGCCATGGGGCCGAGTTCCGCCAAGGCGCGGCGCAGCGTGATCCGGTTCACCAACGGGGGCTCATCGGGCGGCAGCACCAT
Source organism: Sediminicoccus sp. KRV36 (assembly GCF_023243115.1). Classification (NCBI taxonomy): domain Bacteria; kingdom Pseudomonadati; phylum Pseudomonadota; class Alphaproteobacteria; order Acetobacterales; family Roseomonadaceae; genus Sediminicoccus; species Sediminicoccus sp. KRV36. The sequence goes on along the minus strand of NZ_CP085081.1, from coordinate 3,300,057 downwards.
GGCGGGCAGGGCGGCGCGCCAGGAATGGCCGGCCATCAGCTCGGCCATGGCGGCAAA